>NZ_LMOM01000001.1:0-300000 GCF_001424185.1 Deinococcus sp. Leaf326
GTATCTGATTAGCGACACCGCGAGCCGGACGGCCCCGTCACGTTCGCTAGGATGAGCAGCATGGCCGCCCCACTGACGGAACAGGATCTCTACGAGATCATCCGCAAGCAGGCCGAGCAGATCGAGCAGCTCCAGAAGCGCATCGAGCAGTTGGAGCGTCAGCAACGCAAGTACGCCGCTCCTCACAGCCGGGGGAGTCGGAAGGCCGACCCGAAGACCGCAGGTCGCCGCGCCGGGGAAGGCGTCTTCACGTACAMACGTCCTCCTGCTCGGGAGCAGGAGGACATCGTCATCGACGTCCCAACGCCCAATACCTGCATGGCCTGTGGCTACACAGGCGAGTTGATCTTCACGCGTCACGACCGCGCCTGGATCAGYGATCTGCCCGCTCAGACCGTGCAGATCACGGCGTACCACGTGCCCGTGATGGCCTGCCCGCACTGCGGGCAGGCCGTGCGTGGCGCGCATCCCGACCTTGGGCCCGACCAACGTGGGGCGACGGCCCACCGGTGTGGTCCCCGACTGGTGGCCACCATCCAGGCGTTGCACCATGAGGTCGGTCTCCCACAGCGTCGCATTCCACGGGTGCTGGGGTTGACCACTGGCCTCCAGGTGTCTCAGGGGGCGATAACCCAGGCCGCCCAGCGCCTGGCACGTGACGGAAGTCCACTGGCGATGCACATCGCGTCGCTGGAACAGGAGCTGCGCGCAGCTCCTTACGTTCACCACGACGACACGGGCTGGCGAATGAACGCGACTCAGGCTTGGGTGAGCACCTTTCGCTCGGCCGAGACGGTGCTGTTCCGAGCCAATCTTCAGCACACCAACGTCGAGCTGCGTGCGGTCCTTGGCGACGCCTTCCGCGGAGTTCTGGTGTGCGACCGCTTCAAGGTGTACGACAGTTCCACCCTGGCAGGGGTCGGGCAGCAAAAATGCCTGGCCCACGTCCTGCGGAACGCCCAGATGGCGAGTGAGCAGGCTCAGGGGAAGCGGGGACGAGGCCGGGAGTATGGGCAGCGCCTGGCCGAGGTGTGCCGAGCGTTGATGGCGCTGCATGCCCAGCACCGTCGTGGGGGATGCAACCGGGACGAATATCGACAGCAGGGTGAGNGGGCAGCGCCTGGCCGAGGTGTGCCGAGCGTTGATGGCGCTGCATGCCCAGCACCGTCGTGGGGGATGCAACCGGGACGAATATCGACAGCAGGGTGAGKSMCTCACCCTGCGCCTGGACACGCTCTTGAACAGGCAGCCACTGAAGACCCCGGGGAACGAACGTCTGCGATTGGGGTTGCTGAAACAGCACCGGCAGGGCGCCACTGAAGACCCCGGGGAACGAACGTCTGCGATTGGGGTTGCTGAAACAGCACCGGCAGGGCCGGTTGCTGCGCTTCCTGGTGGACCCGGATATCCCGCCGACGAACAACGCGGCGGAACGCAGCCTGCGGTCGGTGGTGATCGCGCGCAAGGTCTCGCAGTGCAGCAAGAACGCCCTGGGCGCGCAGACGTACATGCGCATCAAGTCGACGGTGGAGACCGCGCGGTTGCGCGGTCAGGACCCCGTTGATGTCCTGATCAGCCTGCGTCGCTAATCACGTACGCAGACGTACATGCGCATCAAGTCGACGGTGGAGACCGCGCGGTTGCGCGGTCAGGACCCCGTTGATGTCCTGATCAGCCTGCGTCGCTAATCACGTACGAAAAAACCTTTGGACTGGTCCTAACCGAGGCCCAGGGCTCCGCGCAGCTCGGTGTGCGAGGCCAGCGTGCGCGTGGCCCCGGCGCTCCGCAGCCCCGCCGCCGTGTCGGGGTGGACATGCCCCCCGGCCAGCAGACCCCAGACGGCAGCGCCCGCTGCCGCGCCTGCCGCCGCGCCGGGCGCGCTGTCCTCGACGACCAGGCAGCGGGCCGGGTCCATGCCCAGCGCCGCCGCCGCGTGGAGGTACAGGTCCGGCAGGGGCTTGCCGCGCCCGCCCACGTCGGCCGGGCTGAAGGCGTACGGGACCAGATCGGCCAGGCCCGCTGCTCCCAGTTTGAGGTGCAGCCGCTCCTGGGCGCTGTTGCTCGCCACCGCCAGCGGCACGCCCGCCGCGTGCAGGCGCTCCAGGGTCAGCCGGGCGCCCTCGATGGCCTGCACGGCGCCCAGCGCCTCGTTCAGCCGCCCGCCCAGCCGATCCTGAAAGTCTGTGGGGGCGGCCCAGCCGTAGGCGAGGCGCAGTTCGTCGAGGACCGGCCCGAAGGTGCGCCCCACCGTGCGGGCGGCGACCTCGGGGGCGGGCAGGTCCAGGCCGTGCTCGCGCAGCACCTCGTGCCACAGTCCGCCGATGAGGCCCTCGCTGTCGATCAGGACACCGTCGAGGTCGAACAGGACCGCTCCGAAGGGAAAGGCGCTCAAAGGTCGCCCCCGGGGCCGCCGTCCCAGCCGGCCAGGATGTGGATGTGGGTGTGGAATACGACCTGCCCGCCGCCGGCGCCGCAGTTGGCGACGAGGCGGTAGTCGGGGGCCTGCTGCCGGGCGATCTCGGTCGCCTTGAGCCACAGCCGGCCCATCTCGCCGGGGTCGGTGATCTCGTCCACGCGGGTGGTCACGCGCTTGGGAATGACGAGCAGGTGAATGGGCGCCTTGGGGGCGATGTCGCGGATGGCGATGTAGTCCGCGTCCTCGTAGACCACGTCGCTCGGCAGCTCGCGGCGAATGATGCGTTCGAAGAGGGTGGGTGGGCGGCCTTGGGCCAGGTTGTCCATGTCTTCACTGTAGGGCGGCGCGTGGGCGCGAGCGGGCACACTCGGTCTATGCGAGTGCCCCGACGAGTGATGCTTCTGGCTGCCGCCGCCGCCCTGGCCGCGCGCCGGACCGTGCAGGCCCCCTACGAGCTGACCGGCCGCAGCGTGCTCATTACGGGCGGGTCCCGTGGCCTGGGCCTGGCACTGGCCCGCGAGTTCGCCGCGCGCGGCGCCCGCCTGACCCTGACCGCCCGCGACGCGGCCGAGCTCGAGCGCGCCGCCGGCGACCTGCGTGCGCGCGGCGCCCAGGTGCATACGGTGGTGGCTGACGTGACCGACGCCGCCGACCTGAACCGCCTCGTCGAGGAGACGGCGCGGGTGTACGGCGGCCTCGACGTATTGGTGAACAACGCTGGCCTCATCCAGACCGGGCCGCTGGAGAACATGACCGAAGGAGACTTCCGCGACATCATGGAGGTCAACGCCTTCGCGCCGCTGCGCCTCACGCGCTGCGCCCTGCCGCTGCTGCGCGCGCGCCGGGGCCGGGTGCTCATCGTGTCGTCAGTGGGGGGCAAGGTCGCCGTGCCGCATCTGGCGCCATACTCCATGAGCAAGTTCGCCTCGGCGGGGCTGGGTCAGGCACTGCGTGCCGAACTTGCCCGCGACGGCGTGGGGGTGACCACCGTTCTGCCGGGGCTGATGCGTACTGGCAGCGCGCGTAACGCCCAGGTCAAGGGACAGCACCGCAAGGAATACGCCCTGTTCGCCACGCTCGACAACCTGCCGGTGCTATCACTGGACGCGGCCGAGGCGGCGCGGCGTACCGTGAACGCCCTTGTGCGAGGTGACGCCGAGGCCATGATCGGCGGCCCCGCCCAGGTGCTGCGCTACGCCCAGGCCCTTGCCCCGCAGCTCACGGCCGACCTGCTGGCCCTGGGTACCCGCTTTCTGCCGGGCCCGACCACCAGCGACCGCGCCGTACCGGGCCGCGAGGTCGAGAGTCCCGTGACGCGCCGCAACCGCATCAAACGTGAGGCCGAGGCCGAGTTCAACGAGGGCGGCCCACTCTAGGATTCGGAGCCGGGTTTCCAGGCGGGCGGGGGAGTCATCCAATCCCGCCTGCCTTGCTTATAGGTGGGTGAACAAGGAAGGGCGCGGTACGGAGACACGTCTCCTACGCCGCCTCACATTCTCCCGCAGGGCGTTTTGCCGGGTACGGTCCGTTCGGGGCCGGCTCAGGGGAACCGTCTGCCCATTGTTCAAGGAGCCAAGGACCATGACCGATCTCAAGAACGCTCAGCCCGCCGAACACCTGACCGACACCACCACCGACGCCGTCCTGAACCGCCGCGCCGCTCTGGGCCTGCTGGGCAAGGTCGGCCTGGGGGCGGCGCTGGGCACGGCTGCCCTGGGCAGCGGCGCGCTCGCGGCTCCGGCCAAGAATATCGACGGCGACGTGCTGAACTTCGCGCTGAACCTCGAATACCTCGAAGCGGCCTTCTACCTCGCGGCTGTGGGCCGGGTGGACGAACTGCGCGCCATCGGCGGCGCCGCCGAGATCCGGCTGCCCGCGAACCTCGACCGCATGCGCGGCATGCAGTTCAAGAACAGCAACGTCGAGGCCCTGGCCCGCGACATCGCCGACGACGAACTGGCGCACGTGAAGTTCCTATACGGCGCGCTGGGCAAGGCGGCGGCTCCCCGCCCCGTGCTCGACCTCTCGGGCGCTTTCGACGCGGCCGGGCGTGCGGCGAGCGGCGGTAAGATCGTGGGCTTCAACCCGTACGCCAACGACCTGTTCTTCCTGCACGGCGCCTTCATCTTCGAGGACGTGGGCGTGACCGCCTACAACGGCGCGGCCACCCTGATCACCAACCCCGCCTATCTCCAGGCGGCAGCGGGCATCCTGGCAGTCGAGGCCTACCACGGCGGCGTGGTGCGCGGCATGCTCTACGAGCAGCGTCAGGTGACGGCGGCGGCCGGGCTGTACGTCGGTCAGGTCATCGACGCCATCAGCGCTCTGCGCGGCAAGGTCGGCGGCGGCAAGGACGCGGGTCTTTCGGACGCGCGCGGCGCCGTCTTCGCGCCTGCCGACCGCAACGCCGTGGCCTACCCGCGCACCACCCGCGAGGTGCTCAACATCGTCTACCTGGCCCCCGGCGCCAGCAAGGGCGGGTTCTACCCCAACGGCCTGAACGGCTCGATCAGGTAAGATCCACTGAACCGAGGGGAAGGGACGGCCAGGGGGTCGTCCCTTTCCCTGCTGTAGGGGATGGCGTCTAGCTGCGCTGCCACCAGGTCTCGAAGGGCGTGACCGGCGTGGCGCGTTTGTGACGGGTGTTCAGATAGAAGCGCTCTAGCGTGGCGGCGGCCTGGACCGGGACCTCACGGCCCTCCAGGTAGTCGTCGATCTGGGCGTAGGTCAGGCCCAGCGCCACCTCGTCGGGGAGGCCGGGGCGGTCGTCTTCGAGGTCGGCGGTGGGCACCTTGCGCCAGGTGCTTTCGGGGGCCCCCAGGTAGCGCAGCAGGGCCGCGCCCTGGCGCTTGGTCAGGCCGGTCAGGGGGGTCAGGTCCACGCCGCCGTCGCCGTACTTGGTGAAAAAGCCCGTCACAGCCTCGGCGGCGTGGTCGGTGCCCACGACCAGCAACCCTTCCTGTCCGGCCAGGGCGTACTGCGCCGCCATGCGTTCACGGGCCTTGAGGTTGCCGCGCACGAAATCGCGCAGCGGCGCGCCCAGTGCAGCCTCAGCGGCGCGCACGCCCGCGTCGGCCGCTTCCTTGATGTTCACGGCCACCGAGCGGTCGGGACGGATGAAGTCCAGCGCCACCTGGGCGTCGGCCTCGTCGGCCTGCACGCCGTAGGGCAGGCGCACGGCCAGGAAGGTCGCCTCTCCGCCGCTGGTCCGCACTTCCTCTGCAGCAAGTTGGCACAGCCGCCCGGCGAGGGTGCTGTCCTGCCCCCCGCTGATGCCCAGCACAAAGCCGCGCGCCGGGGTCGAGCGCAGATACGCGGTCAGGAAGGCGACCCGGCGCTCCACCTCGGTGGCCGGGTCAATGTCGGGCTGCACCTGTAATTCGCGCCGGATTTCGTCACGCAGAAGGGTGGACACGGTCATGCGCGGAGTATGCCACGCCTGCCCGGCGCCCTCAGGTGCGGGGCAGGAAGGCCCACCACAGCGGCGACAAGTCACCGGCCGCCGCCTGGGCATGGGCGTCCTCGGGGCAGTTCAGGGCCAACAGCGCCAGGACCCGTGCCGGGCTGCCGGGGGAGCTGCGGTCCAGTGCCTTCGCAGCGGTGCGTTGTCCCTTCGGGCCCCCCTGCGCGTGTGCCAGCACCGCGAGCAGGTGCGCGTCGGCCGCCTGACCCCCGATCTCGGCCACCTTGAGGCCCTCGGCCAGAGCGCGCAGCGCGGCGAAGCGTTCGCCCACCTGCACGAGCGCCTCGCCGCGCAGGGTGACGGCGACCATGAGCGCGCCGGCGTCTCCTTCCTGCCGGGCGAGATGCAGGGCGGTCTCCGTCGCCGCTCCGGCTTCCGGACCCCTGCCTAGGGGGTCAGCTCCCAGAAAACGCTGCCAGTGGGCGCGGGCCCGCAGCGCCGCGTGGCGCGCAGAGGCCCCCTGGGAAGCGTCCAGCTCGGCCAGGGCGGACCCCGCCTCGCCCAGTCGCAGCCACGCGGCGGCGCGCACGAGGGGACCGTTTCCCCAGGCCAACACCTGCTGGGGCCGCCCCAGTCGCAACGCCAGTTCGGCCGCCTCGGCGCGCTCGTGGGGCAGGGGAGACAGGGCCTCCAGCGCCTGCCGGGCCCCGAGTTCATCGGGACCAGTCAAAGCGGCGCGGCAGGCGGCCAGGGTGTGGGAGGCGCTGGGGGCGGAATGAACCACGCCCGGCAGCATAAGGCGGCCAGGGCCGGGTGGTGGGGAGGGACGGTTGGTGGCGTACCCGGGTTCTACGCGCTCAAGGGGAGTTCCAGGCCCAGGAAGCGCCACAGGGCGCGGCGCGGCACACGCAGGCCGCTCGGATGCTCGACGGCGCTCAGGCGGCCGTCTCTGATCCAGCGGCGCACAGTGCGCTCGTGGGTACTCGTGAATTCGGCCACCTCACTGACCTTGAGCAGCGTGGGCATATTGCGGAACTGATCGGCTAGGGTCACGTCACACCTCCAAAAAGCGCGCGGGGCCGCCACACGGCAGCCCCCACACGGAGTTTCAGATTTTCGCGGTCGGTCTCGCGCCCCTCACCACACACGCCGCCGAGAGGGGGCGCGTATTCACGGAGACAGGGAAGTCGCTTCAACTTGCGCGGAGTGTAACACGGGCACCGTCAGGCGCCCGTCAAGCCTAAACGTTGCCCTACGGGGGCCTCACGCCATGCTCTACAGTCGGCCGAGCATGTCCCTTCTCTCGCAACTGTCCGGTACGTTGATCAACGTCGCCGCCGTGCTGGCGGGCACCCTGGCCGGGCTGCTGGTCGGCGGCCGCCTGCCCGAGCGCACGCAGCGCACGCTGCTCCAGACCCTGAGTCTCGTGACGGTCTATATCGCGCTGGACATGGCCGGCAGCCTGAACCGGGTGAGTGGCGGCAGTGTGCCGGGGGTGATCATCGCCCTGATCGGCCTCGCAGCGGGGGCCATCGTGGGCGAGGCGCTGAAGATTGAGGAGGGCCTGGAGAGGCTGGGCGAGGTCCTGCGCCGCCGCTTCCGGGGCGGGGGCCGCTTCACCGAGGGGTTCGTGGCCGCCAGCCTCCTGTTCTGTATCGGGCCGCTGACGATCATCGGGGGGATTCAGAACGGCCTGACTGGCGACTCGTCGGGCTATGTCCTGAAAAGTACCCTCGACGGCATCGCGGCGCTGGCCCTCTCGGGGGCCTACGGCATCGGCGTCGGTTTCAGCGCCCTGACCATTCTGGTGATCCAGGGGGGCATCAGCCTCGCGGCGGGGGGATTCGCGGCTGGACTGCTGGGCGGAGCCGACCCGGCCATTCTCAAGACGAACCCCTACGTGCTGCTGGTCACGGGGGTGGGTGGCCTGACCATCGTGGGCATCAGCTGGAACCTCATGCTGGCCGGCTTGGGGTTCGAGGACCGCCGCGTGCGGGTGGGTAGTCTGCTGCCGGCGCTGCTCATCGCCCCGGCGCTGCTGTGGTTCCTGAGCCGTTTTTTCTGAACCCCCACGCCGGGCCACACGGCGCATCAGTGGCCGGTCAGGCCGGGTTCATCCGGGCACCATCTGGCGGCCGCTTTCTTTAATTGCTCTTGAGAAGCCGCGCCTGCACGCCAAAATTCAGTTCTTCGTCAGCTTGAGGGCCTAGCGTGACCCCATGAACAAAGTCCTCACCGTGACGGCCCTGCTGGGCCTGAGCAGCGCCGCCTTCGCTGCCCCGCGCATCAGCGCCCAGAGCATCATCGTGAACCCGGCCTCGACGGGGCCGCAGGTGCGCGTGTGGGTCAACCGTGATCCCGACGGGAACGGCAACCCGGTGTACCGCAAGGGTGAGGCGTTCCGGGTGGGCGTGCGGACCTCGCAGGACGCCTACGTGTACCTGTTCAACGTGAACGCCGACGGCCAGATCGACCTGTTCTTTCCCAACGGGTACGAGGCGGGCGACAACGGGCGGAGCAATTTCGTCAAGGCGAACACCAACCGCGTCTTTCCTGGAGCGGGCGCCGACTACTCGCTGAGCGTGGGCGGCCCGAACGGCCAGGACAAGCTGCTGGCGCTGGCGAGCACCCGCGAACTGAACCTCGACGACATCGCCCGCTTTGCCGGCGAGCAGGGCTTCGCACAGGTTCGCTTCCAGGGGCAGGACAACCTCGCCCGCGCCCTGAGCACCCTCGTGACCCCGCTGCCCGGCGACGCCTGGGGCACCGACGTGGCGCTGTTCCGCGTGGGCAACGGCGGCAACGCGAACGCGGGCGGCACCACCGCTACTGGCACCATTACCGAGACGCCCAACACGGTCACGCCCGTCCCCGCGCCGTCCACGCAGCCGGCCCAGCCCGTCACCCAGCCGGTGCCTACGCCGCAGCCCACCGCGCGCATCCAGCCGGGGCAGCGCCAGGACGGCACCTTCGATGGGGCGATGGTCGAGGCCTACGCCCGCCTGCAGGGTGAAAAGAGCCTGGGCAACGCCACGACCTACGCCGTGCCCTGGAGCGACGGCTGGTGGCAGAAGTTTGCCGGCGTCGGTGCCTACGGTCAGGCCGCCTTGCTGCACGCCAACGGGTCGAGCCGCAGCTACGCGGTTCACGGGCGCCTGTTGGAGCGTTACCTCGCCCTGGCGAACGCCGAGAACGGCGCGACCCGCCCGCCCAGCCGCCTGGGCTGGGCTGCCGGCGACGAGAAGGTCATTCCGCGTAACCCCTACGGCACGACCGGCCTATACGGCTTTTTCCAGAACGGAGCGCTGTACGGCACCGAGAAGTTCGGCACCTTCTGGCTCCAGGGCGCGGTGCTCAAGACCTATCAGGGGTTGGGCGGCTCGGGCAGCTTCCTGGGCTTCCCCACCCGTGACCAGTACCAGATCGGCGGAGCCTGGGCGGCCGACTTCGAGGGCGGCACCGTCCGCACCGTGAACGGCGTGCCCAAGGTGTACCGCAAGTAAGCCGTAGCCGGCTGGAGGGTCGTCCACTTTCTAGCTGGGCGGAGCAAGTGGGCAGTTCCCGCCCCTCTCCCTCCGACTTCCCTGCTGGGGGCACAGGCTCCCACCTCTCCCGCTGCCGGCCCGCATTGTGCGCGGGCCGGCCGGGTCAAGAATTGCGGGCGCCCTGGCCGGAAAGTGGCCAGGGCGCCCGCCTGCTGTGCCGGAGCCTCAGCTCAGCTTGGCCTTGAACTCCTCGTAACCGAAGGTCTTGACGCGCTCGTAGTGGCCGCCTGTGTGCAGGATGCCGATGTCAGGGTGCTTGACGCCGTTGAAGAAGGTCGTCTTGACCATCGTGTAATGGATCATGTCGTCAAAGACCACGCGGTCCCCGATGCCCAGTTCCTGTTCGAAGACGTACTCGCCCACCACGTCGCCCGCCAGACAGGTCGTGCCGCCAATGATGTAGGCGTGGCCCGGCGGGGTGTCCACGGCCTCACGGTGGTCGTCCTGCGGCGGGTCGCCCGCGCCCAGAATCCGGGGGCGGTAGGGCATCTCCAGCACGTCGGGCATGTGGGCCGAGACCGACACGTCGAGCAGCGCCGCGTTCTTGACGTTGTGGACCACGTCCAGCACGCTGCTCACCAGCCAGCCGGTCTGCCAGCCGAAGGCGCTGCCGGGTTCCAGGATCACGTGGACATCCCACTTCTCGCGGAAGGCCCGGACCACCCGGATCAGGCGCGCGGTGTCGTAGCCCTCGCGGGTCATGAGGTGCCCGCCGCCGAAGTTGACCCACTTCATGCGGCCCAGGAATTCGCCGAAGTTGCGCTCGACGACCTCCAGCGTACGCTCCAGCGTGTCGGAGTCCTTCTCGCACAGGGTATGGAAGTGCAGGCCGTCCACGCCGTCGAGCAGGTCCTCGCGGAATTCGCGGCGCGTCACGCCCAGGCGCGAGAAGGGGCCGGCAGGGTTGTACAGGTCGGTCTCGACCTCGGCGTACTCGGGGTTGATGCGGATGCCCACGTGCACCACCTTGCCTGCCGTCCGCGCGGCCTGCACCTGCGGCCGGAACCGTTCCCACTGGGAGAACGAATTGAACACGAGGTGGTCGGCCAGCTCCAGAATCGGCCCGAAGTCCTCGTCGCTATAGGCCGGGGCGTAGACGTGGACCTCGCCCTGCATCTCCTCCTTGGCGAGGCGGGCCTCGTTCAGGCTGCTGGCGGTCGCGCCAGTGATGCCGTACTCGCGCAGCCACCCGAAGGCGCTCCACATCGAAAAGCCCTTGAACGCCACGATGATCTGCGCGCCGCTCTCACGCTGCACCTGCGAGATCAGGGCGAGGTTGCGCCGCAGCCGCGACTCGTCGAGTACGAAGGCGGGGCTGGGAATGGCGGCCCAGTCCACCTCGCTCACGGGGGTCACGTCGGGCAGCCGGAAATCGGAGACAGTCACGCCACACAGCCTAGCGGGTTATGGGGCCTGCGGGAAAAGGCCGCGCCTACAGTCGGGCGGGGTAGCCCAGCCTACCGGGAAGGGCGGCGCAAGGTCCGCAGACCTTGCGCCGCCCTGTCTGGAAAGTCAAGCGTTCAGTCGTCCGCGCCGACCGCGTCGCGCTGGGGCCGCAGCGTACCGCCCGCCGCATTGGTGTGCTTCTCGGTCAGGATGGTCCTGAGCTCCGGCTCGGCGGTGAATTCGGGCTTCTTGAGGCTAACGCGCACACCCGCGCCGAGACGGGCATCCACCTTGTCGAGCAGCCCGAGGTACCGCTGCTGGATAAATTCAGGCGCGCCGCCGAGGTGCCGGGCGAAGTTGTCGTACATACGCCCCTGCTCGGCCTCGTCCAGTAGGCGGAACAGTTCGCCGGGCTGCGCGAAGTAGTCCTCGTCGGTCCCCGGCCAGTCGTAGCGCGCCGCGTCGCCGCCCAGGCGCAGGGCAGGCTCGGTAGGTCGCTGGTCGTCCTGCACCGGGCCGCCGAAGGAGTTGGGCTCGTACACCGGCTGACCGCCCTGGTTCAGGTCGAAGTGCGTCTGGCCGTCCTTGTGGTAGGTGTGGACCGGCGAGACGGCGTGGTTGACCGGCAGGGCCGCGTAGTTCACGCCAATGCGGTAGCGGTGGGCGTCGGCGTAGCTCATCAGGCGGGCCTGGAGCATCTTGTCGGGGCTGAACCCGAAGCCGCGCGGCGCGTTGCTCGGCTCGAAGGCCGACTGCTCAATCTGCGCGAAGAAGTTCGTCGGGTTCTCGTTCAGCTCGAACTCGCCCACTTCCATCAGAGGGTAGTCGGCGTGCGGCCACGTCTTCGTGAGGTCGAAGGGATGGATGTGGTACGTCTCGGCGTCGGCCTCGGGCATGACCTGAATGCTGACCTTCCACTTCGGGTAATCGCCGTTCTCGATGGCCGTGAACAGGTCCTGGCGGTGGAAGTCGGGGTTCTTGCCCGCGATCTCGGTCGCCTCGTCCTCGGTCAGGTTCTGGACGCCCTGCTGGGTATGGAAGTGCCACTTGACGTAGTAGCGCTCGCCCGCGTCGTTCCACAGGCTGTAGGTGTGGCTGCTGTAGCCGTTTATGTGGCGGTAGCTGCGCGGAATGCCGCGGTCGCCGAACATGTACACGACCTGATGCATGCTCTCGGGGCTCAGGCTCCAGAAGTCGAACATCATCGTCTCGCTGCGGCGGTCGGTCACGGGATGGCGCTTCTGCGAGTGGATGAAGTCCTGGAACTTGATGCCGTCCCGCACGAAGAACACCGGCGTGTTGTTGCCGACCATGTCCCAGTTGCCTTCCTCGGTATAGAACTTCAGCGAGAAGCCGCGCGGATCGCGCACCGTGTCGGCGAACCCCTGCTCGCCCGCCACCGTCGAGAAGCGCGCCAGCATGCGGCACTGCTTACCTACCTCGCTGAACAGTGCGGCGTTGGTGTACTTGCGGATGTCAGCCGTCACCGTAAAGGTGCCGAAGGCCCCGCTGCCCTTGGCGTGCACCACGCGCTCGGGCACGCGCTCGCGGTTGAAGATCGCCATCCGCTCAAGCAGGTGGTGGTCCTGTAGAAGCACCGGACCACGCGGCCCGGCCGTCACCGAGTTCTGGTTGTTGGCGACCGGATTGCCCGCGCTGTTGGTGAGGGTGGTGCTGCTGGACTTGGGGGCCTGCATGTCGCCGGGTTCGCTGGGTTTGAAGACTTTTTCGCTGCTCATGGGGCTGCTCCTTGAAGAGGAAGGGAGGATGGGCTCTTACCTAACCTACCGGTCAGCAGTTTTCGCCCCGTGAGAAGGAGCTTTACGGATGCCCCTACGAAGGTCCCGCTTTTCTCACGCCTTCCTGGAAAAAGCTCCCCGAGTCTTCATCTCCGGGAGGAGGGCCGTTTCAGGGCATGCTGGTGTCTTTTTAGAGTGTCCGTTCTGCCTGAACTACACCCCGCTGCTCAGAAAGCGAGTACGGCGAAACGGGCCCGGACCGGCGCACGGCTGCTCAGCGGGGCACGCGGTATTGCCGGCCGCTGCCGGTCGACAGCACGACCGCCACCTGACCGCCGCGCACCTCGGCCACGCAGCTCTGGACGCTGCCAGGAGCGCTCCGGGCCGGCAGCACCTGAGCACAGGGCACGTCGTAGGACACGCCCGTCTGGGGCGGCGCCTGGAGGGCGGCCGTGTAGACCGCCTGACCGTAGTCGCGCACCTGCCGCCCGCCCCAGGCCACATACGCGGTGGCCGCGCTCACGAGCGTGACGAAGCCCAGCAGAATCATCCAGAAGGTGCGGGCGGAGCGTGCCCGTTCCTCGGGGGTCACTTCACGGGGGGGCAGCTTGGGTTTCAGACCGGTCACGTGCCCCAGCCTAGAGCACGGCTGGGGCACGCGGCCGGGTTCAGTTGCCGAGTTGCGCGGCCACGCCCTGGGCCAGCGTGGTCGTGGGACGGCCGATCAGGTTGCGCAGGTCACTGCTGCTGGTCGCCAGTTCGCCGCGCTTGACGCCGCCGTCGCTGCTAGCGAGCATCTGCGCGACGGGGGTCGGTAGGCCAAAGCCTTCCAGGGTCTTTTCGTATTCGGCCTCGGGCAGGTCGTGGTAGGCCACGTCCTTGCCGCCTTGGCGCCCGATCTCGGCGGCTAGTTCGGCGAGCGTGAAGCCCTCGTCGCCGCCCAGTTCGTAGGTCTTGCCGGCGTGGCCCTCCGTGCTCAGGACGGCGGCGGCGGCCTCGGCGTAGTCGCGGCGCGCGGCGGCGTTGATCCGGCCCTCGCCGGCCGCGCCCAGCACCGCGCCCGCGCCCAGTGACTGCGCCGCGTTGTAGTTCTCCAGGTACCAGCCGTTGCGCAGCAGCACGTAGGGCACGCCGCTGGCCTTCAGGATCGCCTCGGTCGCCTGGTGGTCGGCGGCCAGCGACATCCGCGCCGTGTCGGCCCCCAGCAGGCTGGTGTAGGCCAGCAGCTCCACGCCCGCCGCCTTCGCGGCCTTGATCACGGTGCGGTGCTGCCCGGCGCGGTCCTCCATGCTGCTGCTGCTGATGAGCAGGAGGCGGTCCACGCCCGCGAGGGCCTGCGCCCAGCCCTCAGGCTGCGTGTAGTCGGCCTGGCGCACGTCCACGCCCTGTGCGGCGAGCGCCTGCGCCTTCTGCGGGTCGCGGACGACGGCGACGATGTCGCCCGCCCGGACGCCCCGGTCCAGCAGGGCCTGCACGGTGAGGTGGCCGAGGTGGCCGGTGGCGGCGGTAACAGCGATCTTGGTCATGGGGAACTCCTGGGCCGCGTGGGGCGGCGGGGAATGGTGTAGAGAAAAGATCTACACCTGGGCGAAAAAAAGTCAGGCGGGAGAGGGCATCTGTTCTATGCGGGTCTGGAGGTCGCCCAGCACGCCTTCGAGGGTATGCGCCGCGAGTTCGGCCTCCAGGGCATCCTGCGCCCGGCGCGAGGTCACGTCGAGCACCGCCTGGATGTTCGCGCCTACCGGACAGGCGATATTCGGCCGGGGGTGGTGCTTGAGCATCTGCTCGGGGGCATTCACGGCGCGGTACACGTCGAGCAGCGTGATGTCGCGCGGGGGACGGGCGAGCCGGGCCCCCGGCACCCCGCGGCGCGTCTCCAGCAATCCGGCGCGGCGCAGCAGACCTGTCACGGTCCGGATCACGACCGGGTGCACGCCCACGCTGCCGGCCAGTTCCTCCGAACTGGACGCGGGCTGGGAGTCGAGCAGCGACAGGATATGCACGGCGACGGCGTACTGGTGATTCACGGGGAGGCCTCCTGACCTGTCATCAATTTAGTGACACCTGAGCGGCGTGTCAAGTCCCGGCTGACGGTCTCCGGGGGCGGGTCGGGTAGACTGCCCCCCATGAGCAAGGTCATCATCATCGGGGCGGGCGGCGTGGCGAACGTCGTCGCCAAGAAGTGCGCGCAGAACGACTCGGTCTTCACCGAGGTCCTGATCGCCACCCGCACGGTCAGCAAGGCCGACAAGATCGTGGCCGAAATCCACGAACACATGCCGAACAGCAGGGCCGTCTTCACGACCGCCACGGTGGACGCCGACAACGTGCCCGAACTCGTCAAGCTCATCCAGGGCTTCGGTCCCGAACTCGTCATCAACGTGGCGCTGCCCTACCAGGACCTCACGATCATGGACGCCTGTCTGGAAACCGGCGTGCACTACCTCGACACCGCCAACTACGAACCCAAGGATGTGGCGAAGTTCGAGTACTCGTGGCAGTGGGCCTATCAGGACCGTTTCCGCGAGAAGGGCCTGACGGCGCTGCTGGGCTGCGGGTTCGACCCCGGCGCCACGCAGGCCTTCACCGCCCACCACGCCAAGCACCACTTCAAGGAAATCCACTACCTCGACATCGTGGACTGCAACAACGGCGACCACGGCAAGGCGTTCGCCACCAACTTCAACCCCGAGATCAACATCCGCGAGATCACCGCGAACGGGCGGTACTGGGAAAATGGCGAGTGGGTCGAGACGCGTCCCCTCGAAATCTCGCAGGACATCTACTACCCCAAGGTCGCTACGCGCAGGAGCTACGTGCTGTACCACGAGGAGCTCGAATCGCTCGTCAAGCACTTCCCGACCATCAAGCGCGCGCGCTTCTGGATGACCTTCGGTGAGGCGTACATCAAGCACCTCAGCGTCCTCGAGGGCATCGGCATGACGAGCATCGAGCCCATCGAGTTCCGGGGCCAGCAGGTCGCGCCCATCGAGTTCCTCAAGGCCGTGCTGCCCGCGCCCGAGTCGCTCGCTGAGAACTACACCGGCCAGACCTGTATCGGCGTGCAGGCCAAGGGCATCGGCCACGACGGCGAGGAGAAGGTCCACTTCGTCTACAACGTCAAGGACCACGCCGAGTGCTACCGCGAGGTTCAGGCGCAGGGCGTCTCGTACACCACCGGCGTGCCCGCCATGATCGGCGCGATGCTCATGCTGCAGGGCAAGTGGCTGCAGCCGGGCGTCTGGAACGTCGAGCAGCTCGACCCCGATCCCTTTATCGCCGCCATGAACACCTGGGGCCTGCCGGTGGACGAACTGGCCGGGATCGAACTCGTCAAGGCCTGAGGCCGGGTGACGGGGGGCGCCGGGGCGAAGGCCTGCGGCGCCCCCCGTCTGCCCGGTGGGAAGGGCGCTGCGGGCTTCCGGGTCGGGGCCGGGTCCCTGCGCCCGAAGTCTCACGGGGTGCCTGTTGCGCTGCTGACCGCCACGCGCCACAGTGGGGCCATGCGTCCATTCCTGCGCGTGGCCCTGCTGGGCCTGGGCACGTTGCTGGCCGGCTGCTCGGCGCCGAAACCGGAGGCGGCGGTCAATCCCTATCTCCGTGCGCGGCCCCTGAACATCGCCCACCAGGGCGGCGAGGCCCTGTGGCCCAGCAACACCCTGCTGGCCTACCGCAACGCCGCCGCGCTGGGCGTGGACATGATCGAGACCGACATGCACGCCACCCGTGACGGCGCGCTGGTCCTCTCGCACGACGAGATGCTGGACCGCCTGACCGACCGCGCTGGCCGTATCGCCGACCTGACCCTGGCGCAGGTGCGGGAAGCCGACGCGGGCTACCGCCTGACGCCCGCCGGGGCCAGCGGGTTTCCCTTCCGGGGCCAGGGCGTGCGCGTGGCGACGGTGGACGAACTGCTGGAGGACGTGTCCCCCCTGCCACTGACCATCGAGATCAAGCAGGTGTCACCCAGCCTCGCCGCTCCGCTGTGCCAGAAGCTGCGGAACGCCGGAGCCATGCGGCGGGTCATTGTGGCGAGTTTCAGCGACGAGGCCCTCAACGGGTTCCGCACCGAGTGCCCCGGGGTCGTGACGAGCATGACCGAGCGCGAGTTGCGGCCCCTGGTCCTGCTGAGCAAGGTGGGCCTGTCGCGCCTCGCCCGCGCGCCCGGACAGGTCGCGCAGGTGCCGGTGCGCGGCGGCGGAATCACAGTGGTCACGCCCGCCTTCGTGCGCGCCATGCACGCACGCGGCGTGGCGGTACAGGTCTGGACCATCGACGACCCGGCCGAGATGCGCCGGCTGGTGGGGCTGGGCGTGGACGGCATCATCACCAACCGGCCCGACCTGCTCAAAGCGGTGCTGGAGGAGACGAAATGAGTGAACTGGGGACAAGTGATGTAGGCGAGCTGTACCTGCAGGACGTGCGCGCGCGGATGCGCGGAGTCAAGGCGCTGGGGGAGGGGGCGCTCGCGCAACTGCGCGCCGACGAGTGGCACACCCCGCTGGCCCCGGAGGGCAACTCGGCGGCGGTGCTCGTCACGCATCTGGCGGGCAACATGCACTCGCGCTGGGGAGCGCTGCGCGGCGGGTACGCGCCGGGCGCTGAGGGCGAGACGCCGGGGCGCGACCGCGACGCCGAGTTCGCCGAGGGCCAGGACATGCCCGCCGAACTGCACGCGCTCTGGGAAGCGGGCTGGGCCACCTTTCTGGACGTGCTCGACGCCCTGACGCCCGGCGACCTCTCGCGTGAACTGACCATCCGGGGTGAGGCCCATAGCGTCCTGGCAGCCATTCAGCGGCAGGTGGCGCATTACAGCGGGCACGTCTACCAGCTCATCTTCCTCGTCAAGACACTGCGCGGTCAGGACTGGCAGACCCTGAGCATCGCGCGTGGCGGTTCGGCGGCCTACAACGCAGGGATGACTGAGGGGCAGGAGTCTGCGCGGTAGGTGGGGAGCAGGTCTGCTGCTCCTCCTCCTGAGCAGCTGCGCGCCGCAGGTGTGGAGTGCGCCCGGCTGGACGGTCAACCTGGGCGACCCGCCGGAAACCAGCGTCACGGTGCGGCTCGTCTCGCCGCGCGAGTACGGCGTCTGCTCACCCCGGCTCTCGGGCTGCGCGGTGCCGGTCGGGCATGTCTGCCTCGTGATGCTGGACCGCGCCGCCTTCCTGAACGGCACGCCCCGCCAGCGCACGCTGCTGCTGGCCCACGAGGTCGGGCACTGCCTGGACGCCTCGCGGCTGGAGTACACCCACGGCGATTTCCGGGACGAGGGCCGCGTCTACAGCGCCTACCACGCCTCGCCGGTCGAGGGCTTCGCGGAAGCCTACGCCCACGCCTACCTCGCGCGCTGCGGACCCAACGCCGCGCCGCTGGGCTGGGGCCAGGGGCCGCCTTGCGTGCTTCCCGACCCACACGGGGTCCGGCCGGACCGCTTGCTGCGCTGATGCCGAATCCGGGTTGTCCTCGGTAGGCTCCGATGCCTCGTCCAGCTGGCCGAGGGATGCAGACGGAGGCGGCGCGCGGCTGGCCGCGCCGAAGCAGAAGCTGGACGCCGCCTGCCCCCGCTAAGCAGCCCGGCGCGCCCCGGTGGCTGCGCGCGCTAGCCTCCAGCCCATGAGTACGGACGGCCTGCCGGAGACTTTCGATGTGCTGGTGCACCCGGTACGCGAGCTGAGGGGCGAGCTGCGCGCCCAGCCCAGCAAGAACTACACCACCCGCTACCTGCTGGCGGCGGCCCTCGCCCCGGGCGAGACCCGCGTGGTGGGCGTCGCCACCAGCGAGGACGCCCAGGCGATGCTGCGCTGCCTCGCGGACTGGGGGGCAGGGATCACCCATGTCGGGGAAGACGTGGTCGTGCGGGGCTTCGGAGACTCGCCCCGGTCCGGCGTCACCCTGAACCCCGGCAACGCGGGCGCGGTGGCGCGGTTCCTGATGGGCGTAGCGGCCCTGACCACCGGCACCACCTTCGTCACCGACTATCCCGACTCGCTCGGTCGGCGACCCCAGGGCGACCTGCTCGAAGCCCTGTCGCGGCTGGGCGCGCGGGTCGAGAGCGAGGGCGGTCGCCTGCCCCTGTCCATCGCGGGCCCGGTGCGCGGCGGTGCCGTGGAGGTAAGTGCCGAGCGCAGCAGCCAGTACGCCTCCGCCCTGATGTTCCTGGCCCCACTGCTGCCCGGCGGCCTCGACCTGCACCTGACCGGCGATATCAAGAGCCACGCGCCGCTGCGCCAGACTCTCGGCACGCTGGAGGCCTTCGGGGTGCGCGCCACGGCGAACGAGGATCTGAGCCGCGTCTCCATTCCGGGCAACCAGACCTACCGGCCGGGGCGGGTCCTCGTGCCCGGCGACTACCCTGGCTCAGCGGCGATTCTCGCGGCGGCGGCGCTGCTGCCCGGCGAGGTGCGGCTCTCGAACCTGCGCGAACACGATCTCCAGGGCGAGCGTGAGGCGCTGGACGTGCTGCGGGCAATGGGCGCCGACCTCACCCGCGCGGGAGACGCGGTCACGGTGCGCGGCGGGCGGCCCCTGCACGCGGTGACGCGCGACGGCGACGGCTTCACCGACGCGGTGCAGGCCCTGAGCGCCGCCGCCGCTCTCGCCGGGGGCACGACCACCTGGGAGAATGTGGCGACCCTGCGTCTCAAGGAGTGCGACCGCATCAGCGATACCCGGCGCGAGTTGCAGCGTCTGGGCCTGGAGATCTCCGAGACGGCCGACAGCCTGAGCATCACAGGCGCGCCCCGGCTGGCCGGCGGGATCACGGCCGACGGCCACGGCGACCACCGCATGATCATGCTGCTAACCCTCCTGGGCCTGAAAGCCGACGCGCCCCTGCGGATCACCGGCGCGCACCACATCCGCAAGAGCTACCCGCAGTTTTTCGGGCACCTGGAGACGCTGGGGGCACGGTTCGACTACCTGCCGGCCGAGCGCCACTGAGTCGGCCGGCAGCGGCCTGGAACAGGGAGGCGGATGCGCAAACTCTAGGGGCAACTCCGGGGCCAGCAGCCCCGGAGTCTGGGTATGTTCTCCTCCGAAGACGCGCCCCTGACCTCTGGACAGAAGTTCGCGCTGTTGCTGGCGACCTGTGTCTGTCCGCCGCTGCTGCTCGCCTGGGGGCTGGCGACCCTGTGGTTCGGGCAGACGCACCCCCAGCGGGCGCGGGGGTTCGGGTGGGTGGGCCTCACCTTCCTTCAGGGCGTGCTGCTCGTGGCGGTCGTCGGCGTCTCGATTTCGCTGCTGCTGAGCCGCTGAGTCTTTACCCGCTTCCCGGCCCCCTCTCACCGCTGCGTGATCAGATGGGAGGATGCGAAAACTGCTGTGGATGGCGGCCGCCCTGGCGGCTTCGGGTCTGGGCGTGGCGAGTGCCCAGACTCCCGACCTCAAGGTTCCGGACGGCTTCAAGGTGTCCCTGTACGCCGAGGGACTCTCGCAGCCTCGGTTCATGGCGGTGGCCCCCAACGGCGACATCTTCCTGAGTGAGCCGCGCTCGGGCGCCGTACTCGTGCTGGCCGACCGTAACAAGGACGGCCGGGCCGACGGCAAGGTGACCTTCGCCTCGGGCCTGAATCAGCCGCACGGGCTGGCCTTCCACAATGGGTATCTGTACGTCGCCAATACCGACGGCGTGGTGCGCTTCGCCTACAAGACCGGCGATACCAAGGCAACGGGCAGCGCCCAGAAACTCGTGAGCCTGCCGGGCGGCGGCGGCCACTCGACGCGCACGGTCGAATTCGGCCCCGACGGCAGGATGTACGTGGCGACCGGGAGCACCTGCAATGTGTGCGAGGAGAGCGACCCCAAGCGCGCCGCAGTGTGGGTCTACGACGCCGACGGCAAGAACGGCAAGGCCTACGCCACGGGCCTGCGCAACCCCGTGGGCATCGAGTGGAACGGGGGTACCCTGTACGCCACCAACAACGGCCGCGACCAGCTCGGCGACAACATCCCGCCCGAGGGCTTCTACAAGCTCAAGGCCGGGGGGTTCTACGGCTGGCCCTACTGCTACACCACGCAGGCCGGACAGCCGCAGGTGTGGGATAAGGACTTCGGGCGCAAGACTGCCGCTGCGTGTGCGGGCGCCACCCCCGCCTTCGCGCTCACCACCGCGCACTCGGCGCCGCTGGGGCTGGCCTTCTACGACGGCAAGTCTTTCCCGACCGCCTACCGGGGCCAGATGTTCGTCGCGCTGCACGGCAGCTGGAACCGCAGTACCAAGAGTGGTTTCAAGGTGGTGCAGGTCGACCCCCAGAGCGGCAAGGTCAGCGACTTTCTGACCGGCTTCCTGAGCGGTCAGAACACCCTCGGCCGTCCGGTGGACCTCGTGGTGGCCCCCGACGGCGCCCTGCTGATCACCGACGACGGCGCGGGCCGCGTCTGGCGGGTGCAGGCGCAGTAGACCGCGGGAGAGGGAACCGGCCGTCAGTCTTCGGCCTCGCTACGCACGTCTATCGTCGGATAGCGCTTCTCGAAGCGCACCGTCAGGACACCGCTGGCGAGGCTGGCCTGGCCGCTCTGGGGCAGCACTTCCTCGGGAAAGGTCAGGGTGAGGCTGAATGAGCCGCCCGGCCGATCCCCGGAAATCAGTCTGGTCAGGGGCTCGCGCTCGCCGGACACCGTGACGTCCCGGCCCTCCTCGCTCAGGGTCAGGGTCTCGGGGGTCACGCCCGGCACGTCCACCCACAGTTCGAGGTGGGTGCCCGCGTCGCACCAGTCGGCGGCCGGTACCCAGCGTCCCCCCCGGCTCAGCGTCTCGACCTCCTCGCGCAGGGTCATGAGGTGTTGCAGCCTGGACAGCACGGGCTTGTTCATGCTCCCACCGTAGCACTGCCCCGCCGCCAGCGGGCACAATGCGCTGGCGTGCCTCCGCTTCCTTCTACTCCCATTCCCGTTCTGACTGCGCCCACCGCCTCGGGCAAGACGGCGCTGGCGCTGGCCCTGGCCCAGGAAAGCGCCGCCGCTGGCTGGCCGGTCGAGATCGTCGCCGCCGACGCCTTCACGGTGTACCGGGGCCTGGACATCGGCACGGCCAAGCCGGACGCGGCCGAACGCGCCGCCGTGCCGCATCACCTCCTGGATGTGGCTGACGTGACCGAGGACTACAGCGTGGCGGCCTACGCCCGCGCCGCCGAGAGCGCCGTCGCCGACATCCTGGCGCGCGGCGCGCAGCCCATAGTGGTGGGCGGGACCGGGTTCTACCTCACGGCCCTCACGCGCGGCCTGCCCCTGACGCCTCCCGCCGACGTGGGGGCCCGCGCCGTGGTCGAGGCCGAGCTGGAAGCGCGCGGCCTAGACGCCCTGCTGGCCGACATCGCTGCCGAGAATCCGGGCGAGGCGGCGCGGATGGAACGCAACCCCCGCCGCGTGGTGCGCGCCCTGGAGATCCGGCGCCGCACGGGGAGGTATCCCGGTGAGTTCGGGCACGCGCCGCCGGCTTTCTCTTACCGGGTCCTGGCCTTTTCGCCCCCCGAACCCGAGCTGCTAGAGCGGGTCGAATCTCGGACCCGCGCCATGCTCGCGGGCGGCTGGCCGGAGGAGGCTCTCTGGCTCGCCGCGCAGGTAGACCCGCAGCGTGAGCCGCGCCCGACCGCGTGGCAGGCGCTCGGCTACCGCGAGGCCTTCGCCGTGGCCCGCGGTGAACTGCGCCCCGAGGAAGCGGCCGCCCGCATCGTGCTCGCCACGCGACAGTACACCCGGCGCCAGCTCACCTGGACCCGCCGTCAACTCGGAGCCGAAGTGCTCTCGCCTGCCGGGGTAGAGGCGCACCTGCGGGCTGCCCTGGGGCTCGGAGCACGTTAGACGGACGGCGTCAAGACTGGCAAATTTAAACAGGGCTTAAATGTTTTGCGGAGGCGTCAGAGTAGAGTAAGCGGGAACAAGCCCGTTTCTACACGCCGTTGCCCGGTCCGGAGGCTTGGCCTCCCAGGTCCTGGTTCGGCGGTGTGTTCTCTCTTCTTTTTCCGGAGGTCTTTCAGATGAAACCACGTGTCCTCGGCATGATTCTCGCGGGTGGTCAGGGGTCGCGCCTCGCCCCGCTGACCCAGAAGCGCAGCAAGCCCGCCGTTCCCTTTGGCAGCAAGTACCGCATCATCGACTTCGCCATCAACAACTTCATCAACAGCGGCGTGTTCTCGGTCTATGTCCTGACGCAGTACAAGGCCCAGAGCCTCACCGAGCACATCCAGCGCGGCTGGCGTTTCGGCACCTTCCTCAGCGACTACTTCATCACGCTCGTGCCCGCGCAGATGTACCGCTACGAGGAACTCGGCGCGGTGTGGTACCGCGGCACCGCCGACGCCGTGTACCAGAACATGCATCTCATCGAAAACTACGACGCCGACTACGTGGCCGTGTTTTCGGGGGACCATATTTACAAGATGAACGTCGAGCACATGCTCGAAAAGCACATCGAGTCGCGCGCCGATATCAGCATCGCCGCCTATCCCATGCCGCGCAACGAGGCGCACCGCTTCGGCGTGATGCAGGTGGACACGCGCGGCCGCGTCACTGAGTTTCTGGAGAAGGTCAAGGACCCGCCCGGCGTTCCCGGCGACCCCGACACCAGCCTGACGAGCATGGGCAACTACATCTTCTCGCGCCGCGCGCTCGAGGAACTCCTCGAAGCGAGCATCAGTGGCCAGGAAGACGGCTTCGACTTCGGGCACAACGTGATTCCGCGCGCCCTGGCCGACGGCTATCACGTGCAGGCCTACGATTTCCACCGCAACCCCATTCCGGGGCAGACCGGCGCGAACCTGTACTGGCGCGACGTGGGCACGCTCGACGCCTATTTTGAGGCGAGCATGGACCTCGTGAGCGTCAATCCCGAGTTCGATATCTACAACCCGCAGTGGCCGCTGCGCACGAGCAGCGAGTTCTCGCCGCCCGCCAAGTTCGTTCACGAGAGCGACGGCCGCAAGGGCCAGGCGTTCAACTCGATCATGGCCGGGGGCACCATCATCAGTGGGGGGACTGTGCGTGACTCAGTGCTGGGGCGTAACGTCCGCACGCACTCGTACTCGCTCGTCGAAAACTGCGTGATCTTCGATGACGTGGAGGTGGGGCGCCACTCGCACCTGCGCCGCGTGATCGTGGACAAGGACGTGACCATTCCGCCCGGCACGACCATCGGCCTGAATCCCGAGCAGGACCTGGACCGGGGCTTCACCATCACCGAGAACGGTGTGGTCGTGGTTCCCAAGAGCTACGTGTTCTGAGGTCGGCGACAAGATCGGAGTGGTGAGAAAAAGAGGACCGTCATCTCAGGACGGTCCTCCTTTTTGCCAAAGCTGTAGACCTGAGTATGCCGGTATGTTTAAGTAGACCACTCGGAATACATGACGGAGCGGCCTACTTTCAAGAGAACGCAGGCCATTTAGAGTGACAGGCATGAACGACACGACGACCGTTTCCCGCTGCGACGCCACCACCTGCCGCTTCAACAGCGAGATGAAGTGCACGGCCGGCCAGATCGAAGTGAGCCTGAGCGCCCAGCAGGCGCAGTGCCTGACCTTCAGCCCGGCCGACGACGCCCAGGGCCAGCGCCCCGCCGCCCAGCAGTAAGGTCACGGTACCACAGCGAAAACCCCTTTGGGACAACTCGGAGGGGCTTTCGCTGTGGCTGGACTGAAAGCAGAAGTGGCCGAGAGGGCGCGCTCTGCCTCCAGACGGGTCTCCACCTAGATCAGCACCGGCTCGGTGTATTCGCCGTAGACGGTTTTCAGGATGTCCATCTGCTCGCCCAGGGTGCAGTAGGCATGGGCGCACTCCAGGAAGGCGGGCATGGAATTGGCACCCGTGACGGCGGTGCTCCGCAGGTCGGCCAGGGCGGCCTCGGCACGTTTCGGGTCACGCTCACGCCGCACCTGAGCCAGCCGCGCGGCCTGCAGGGCCTCAACCTGCGGGTCAATATTCTGGATGGGCACGCTGACCGGGTCCTGCACGAAGTCGTTGACGCCCACGATGATGCGTTCGCCGCGCTCGACCTCACGCTGGTAACGGTAGGCGGCCTCGGCCATCTCCAGCTGGAAAAAGCCGCTCTCGATCCCAGCTTCGACTCCGCCCAGCGCGCGAATCTGCTCGATGTACCCCAGCGCGGCGGCCTCAATGTCGTTCGTCAGCTTCTCGACGTAGTAGCTGCCGGCCAGCGGGTCTACCACGCCGGCCACGCCCGTCTCGTAGGCGATGATCTGCTGGGTGCGCAGCGCGATGGTCGCGGCTTCCTCTGTGGGCAGGGCCAGCGCCTCGTCGAAGGAGTCGGTGTGCAGGCTCTGGGTGCCGCCCAGTACGGCGGCGAGGGCCTGAATCGCCACCCGCGCGATGTTGTTCAGCGGCTGCTGCGCCGGCAGCGACACCCCGGCGGTCTGCGAGTGGGTACGCAGCATCAGGCTGCGGGGGTTCTTCGCGCCGTAGCGGTCCCGCATCTGCCGCGCCCAGATGCGGCGGGCGGCGCGCATCTTGGCGATTTCCTCGAAGAAGTCGTTGTGGATGTCCCAGAAAAAAGAGATGCGCGGCGCGAACTCGTCGATGTTCAGCCCGCGCTCCAGCGCCTTTTCGACATAGTGGAAGCCGTCGGCCAGCGTGAAGGCCAGTTCCTGCACGCCGGTCGCCCCCGCCTCGCGGATGTGGTAGCCGCTCACCGAGATGAAGTTCCACTTCGGCAGCACCTTGGGCCCCCACTCGAAGGTATCGATGACGAGTTTCACGCTGGGCGCAGGGGGGTAGATGAACTCTTTTTGCGCGATGAATTCCTTCAGGATGTCGTTCTGGATGGTGCCGCCGACCTGACCCAGATCCTTGCCCTGCTTCTGCGCGTTGGCGATGTACATGGCCCAGATGGCGTTGGCCGGGCTGTTGATGGTCATGGACGTCGTGACGGTCGTCGGGTCGATGCCCGCGAACAGCAATTCCATATCCGCGAGGCTGCTCACCGCCACGCCGCACTTGCCGACCTCACCGCGCGAGAAGGGGTGGTCCGAGTCGTACCCCATCAGGGTCGGCAGGTCGAAGGCGGTCGAGAGGCCCGTCTGGCCCGCGCTCAGCAGCGCGTGAAAGCGGGCGTTCGTCTGCTCAGCGCTGCCGAAGCCCGCGAACATCCGCATGGTCCACAGCTTGCCCCGGTACACCGAGGGCTGCACGCCGCGCGTATACGGAAACTCGCCGGGGTAACCCAGTTCTCGCCCGGCGTCCCAGTCCTCCAGGTCGTCGGCGGTGTAGATCGGCTCCGGGTCCATGTCGGACAGGTTGGTGAAGTTGTACTTGCGCTCGGGGAACTTCTGGGCGGCGGGCTGGTAGACGCTGCTCAGCCACTCGTTCTTGGTCTTCATGGGTGGGCCTCCGGTGGGGGAGAAGAAAAACAAACGCTCGTTAGGTTGACCACAGGGTAGCAGACGGGACCGGCTGCCTTTCCGGGGCGCTCCCGTCCGGCGGCGAGCCTAGACTGGCCCCGTGTCTGTGCCTCGCCTTCTGGTCTGCGCCGCCGTTACCGTGCTCGGCCTAGTGGCCTGCGCGCCGCGCCTCGACGTGCCGCCTGCTCCGGAAGTGTCGGCGCGACTGGCCTATATCGGACGGGTGGCCTGGGGCGAGGTCGCTGCCTACGACGCCGAGTACGCCGCGCAGGCCGGGGCGCCGTTCGCCGGGCTGGACTGGTCGCGCAACGGGTGCAGCGCGCCCACCGGGCTGGGCCTGGGCTACCGCGAGCTGTTCCGGCCCGCGTGCAACGTCCACGACTTCGCCTACCGCAACCTGGGACGCGAGGCCCGCACAGCGGACAACCGGCTGCGCAGCGACGCGGCTTTATTACGCAACCTCCAGACCATCTGCCGTTCGTTGGCCCGCGCGCAGCGTCCGGGCTGCCTTGCTGCAGCGTCGGCCTATGTGCGGGCGGTGAGGTGGCGCGGCGATGAGCGCTTCTGAGGACGGGTCCGCCGGACTGGACACCGGCCTGCCCCGGCCCGCCGTTAGCCCCTACACTGAAGTCCATGACGACCCAACCGCAGCAGAGCAAGTGGCTCGAGGCCGAACAGAAGTACGACAGCGGTGTGTACAACAAGCACCAGGTCGTGATGGTGCGGGCCAAGGGCGCGACCGTCTGGGACGAAACGGGCCGCGAGTACATCGACTGCGTGGCTGGATACGGTGTGGCGAACATCGGGCACGGGCACCCGGACGTGGTCAAGGCCATCAAGGACCAGGCCGACCGCCTCATCGTGATGCCGCAGACGCTGCCCAACGACAAGCGCGCCGAGTTCCTGACCGAGCTGGTCGGCGTGCTGCCGCAGGGCCTGGAGCGCGTGTTCCTGTGCAACTCGGGTACCGAGGCGATGGAGGCGGCCAAGAAGTTCGCCATCACCGGCACCGGCCGCAAACGCTTTGTGAGCATGAAGCGCGGCTTCTCGGGCCGCTCGCTGGGCGCGCTCGCCTTCACCTGGGAGCCCAAGTACCGTGAGCCCTTCGGCGACGCCGTGGACAACCGCAACGTGGACTTCATCACCTACGGCGACATCGAACAGCTCCGCGCTGCCGTGACCGATGAAACGGCCGCCGTCATCCTCGAACCCGTGCAGGGCGAGGGCGGCGTGCGACCAGCCAGCATCGAGTTCATGCAGGAAGCCCGCCGCATCACGAAGGAAAAGGGCGCCCTCCTGATCCTCGACGAGATCCAGACCGGCTTTTGCCGCACCGGCAAGATGTTCGCCTGCGAGCACTCGGGCGTGATCCCCGACGCCATGACGCTCGCCAAGGCGATGGCGGGCGGGCTGCCTGTCGGCGCGCTGGCGATGACGGCCGAGGTGGCCGACCGCATGCCGGCCGGCGGCCACGGCACCACCTTCGGCGGCAATCCCATGACGATGGCGGCCGGGGTCGCGGCCATCCGCGCTATGAAGCGCGAGCAGATGGCCGAGCAGGCCCGCGAAAAGGGCGCGTACTTCATGGAGAAGCTGCGCGCCATCGGCTCGCCCAAAATCCGCGAGGTGCGTGGACTGGGCCTGATGATCGGCGTCGAGCTCAAGGAAAAGAGCGCGCCCTACATCGCCGCTCTGGAACACGAGGAGAGCGTGCTGACCCTCCAGGCCACGCCGCTGGTCGTGCGCTTCCTGCCGCCCGTGACCATCAGCAAGGAGCAGATCGATCAGGTGATCGCCGCCTTTGCGCGCGTGCTGGAAAGCGTCAATCCGCGTGAGGGGCGCGTGGCCGAGCTGGCCGCCGAGATCAAGGAAGACAAGCAGACCGAGTAGAGGATGGGGGTCAGGTCGGGGGCCGCTGCCTGGGCCGGCCTGACCCCGCCAAACGGCTGACGTCAGCGCAGCGCACCGGGTGTAGCCTGAGACAATGTCTGCGCCTCCCCTCACCAGCCTGCCTTCTGAATCGATTCACCCCTCGCCCAGACGTGAGATCGCGTCCATTGCCGTCCCTGTGAGCCTGGAAATGGTCATCCAGCTTCTGCTCACCTTCATCAATCAGATCATCGTGGGCACTCTGGGGGCCGTCGCGGTGGCGTCGGTGGGTCTGTCGGGCAGCCTGACCTTCCTGTTCTTCGTGACGCTCGGGGCACTCGGCTCGGGCACCAGCATCCTGGTTGCGCGGCGTACGGGTGCGGGCGACCAGGCCGGGGTCGACCACACCCTGACCGTCACGCTGCTCTCTTCGGTGGTGTTGGCGGTCCTCGTCTCGGTGCCGGTCATCCTGGGAGCAGGCACGCTGCTGCATCTCGCGGGCGGCGCTGAGGACGTTACACAGGCTGCCACTCCCTACATGCAGGTCGCCATGCTGGCCCTCGTGCCAGGGATGCTGGGCTGGATCTTCAGCGGAGCGCTGCGCTCGCTGGGGCACGCCCGCACCCCCCTGATCGCCACGAGTATCTCAGTGGTCGTCGAATGCGTGGTCGCGGTCGGACTCGTCTTCGGAACCGGTCCCTTTCCGGAGCTGGGTGTGGTGGGGGCCGCGTGGGCACTGGTGGTTGCCAATACCCTCAAGGCCGCCATCCTCGCCTATCAGATCTACGGGCCGCGACGACTCGCCTCGCTGAGGTTCCCGGCCCGCCCCGACTGGGGCCGGATCGCCCGCCCGCTGCTGGCCCTCTCGGCGCCGCTGGCCTTCACCGAGTTCGTCTGGAGCCTCGGGGGATTCATGTACGCCGCCGTGTTCGCGCGGGTGGGCACCGTGGCCCTGGCGGCCAGCCAGATCGTGCAGACCCTGGAGGGCATCTTCGTGGTCGGGTCATTTGGCCTGATGAGCGCGGCGACCGTCCTCATCGGGCGCTCGCTCGGCGCGGGGGACGCTCCCGGCGCGCAGCTGTGGCTCCGGCGCATTTCACGTGCCGGCTTGGCGACCGGACTGGGCTTCGGGCTGCTCTTCGCACTCAGCGCTTTGCTGCTGCCGGTCCTGTTTCCCCGTGTGGGGACCAGCGTGCAGGAGATTGCGGTGCTGGGCATCCTCATCAACGCGGCCACGCAGGTCTTCAAGGTGCGCAACATGATCGTGGGCGGCGGCGTGCTGCCCAGCGCGGGGGACGGTAAGGGCGTCATCACGGGAGACGTGGTCGGGGCCTTCGTGGTAGGGCTGCCGCTCGCCATCGGGCTGGGACTGTACAGCCCGATGGGCGTCTGGGGGGTGTTCCTGGCGCGCGGCCTGGAGGAGATCGTCAAAGTGCTGATCTTCGAATGGCGCCACCGCCGCGTGAACTGGCCGCGCTTGGCCGAGGAGCAGCGCGGACGTGAGGTCGTGGCCGCCCACTGAGCTGGGTGCCCTTGAAGGGACAAACAGAGAAAGGCGGGGGCGCAATGGCCCCGCCTTTCTCTGTTTGTCCGTGGCGGCTCAGCGTACCGTGCGCAGCCACTCGACCATCGCGGCGTTCGCGGCGGCGGCCTTCTCGAAAACGGCGGCGTGACCCGCACCCGGAATCAGGGCCAGTTGGCTACCCGCAATGCCCTTCTGCATCTTCATGGCGAGTTCAGTGGGTGTCACGTTGTCCTCGACCCCGAAGACGAGCAGGGTGGGCACCTTGATAGTCGGCAGGACGGGGTTGGCGTCGGGGCGGGCGGCCAGGGCGTTGCCGCCGCCGATCGCGCCGTTCAGACTCGCTCCCTTGACGATGTTTGACAGGTGCGTGACCTGGTTGGGCATCTTCATGCGGCTCTCGCCGGTGAGCATCCGGGGCAGCAGACCGGGGACGAGGCTGGCGACGCCCATCTGCTCGGCCTGCTGGGCGTTGCCGCGCCAAGTGGCCGCCTCGGCGACGCCGGCCGGGTCGGCAGTCGTGTCGATGAAGATGAGGCCCCTAAAGCGTTCGGGGGCCATCTTGTACATCTGGAGCAGGGTCATGCCCCCCATGCTCATGCCGCCGACGACCGCCTTGTCGATCTTCAGGGCGTCCATGAAGCCCACCATCGTCATCGCGTAATTCTCGATGCTGGCCTCGCGGCTGGGCGCCTTGCTCATGCCGAAGCCAGGCAGATCCACCGTGATCACGCGGTAGCCGGGAATGTTGCGGTTGTTCTTGAACAGCTCGCCGCTCAGCGGGTAGCCGTGAATGAGCAGCAGAGGCTGGCCCTGGCCCTGGGCTTTGTAAAAGACGGTCGCGCCGTTCACGCTGACGGTGCCCCGGTCGGGGAAGGTGGAGGACATCTGGGCCTGGGTGCCCCCGGCAAGGGCGGTGGACAGCAGCAGGGTGGACAGCATAGGAAGCGTTTTGTTCATGGGTAAAACCTCTCTTCGTTGAAGTGAAGGGAGTCTAGAACGCCTTCTGTGCGGTGCTTCCCTCTCCCAAGATGAGGTAGGGAGGGGCTGTGCAAAGTCCTAAGACCCCCTGTGATCCAGTTCGGGCCAGGGGGCATAGTGGAAACGGACGGCCGGATTCATATCCGCCGCCCGCCGGAGAACCGGGGCTTCAGTCCAGCGTGGCGCGCAGGGCCCCCACGGTCAGGTCGCGTGCCGGGGCGTCGAGGGCCACCTGACCGTCCTTGAGGGCCACCACCCGTTGCCCGAGGTGCAGGGCTTCTTCGAGCTGGTGGGTCACGAAGACCACCGTCACCTTCTGCGACCACCAGATGCCGAGCAGTTCGTCGGCCAGGGTGGTGCGCGTCTGTACATCCAGCGCGCTGAAGGGCTCGTCGAGCAGCAGCAGGCCCGGCTGCACGGCCAGCGCGCGGGCGATGCTCACGCGCTGACGCTGGCCCCCTGAGAGCTCGTGGACGCGACGGGTGGCGTAGTCGCCCAGGCCCACCAGTCGCAGCGCGTTCTCGATCCGGGTCTGGCGTTCGGGGCCGCGCAGGCGCTGGCTGTCGAGGCCGAACGCCACGTTACCGGTCACGGTCAGCCAGGGAAACAGCGCCGCTTCCTGCTGCACCAGGGTCAGCCGGGGGTCGGGGCCGTTGACGACCCGCTCGCCCAGCAGAATCTGGCCCTCCTGCGGCCGCAGGAAGCCCGCGAGCAGGGAGAGCAGCGTGCTCTTGCCGCTGCCCGACGGCCCCACCACACACAGGAACTCGCCCCGCTGCACCTGCAGGTGCAGTGGCCCGATGCCCGCCGCGCCCTGGCCGTCCCGGCGCTGGCCGTAGCGGTAGGTCACACCGTCGAGGGTCAGGCTGGTGCCCTGGCCTTGGCGCGGCGCGGCGGTGGGAACCACGTTGGAGGTCGGTTCGGGGGCCACGGCCGTCATTGTGTCACCTCCAGGCCGTAGTCGCGCCGCACCCGGCCCTCGACAGTGCGCAGCACGGCGTCGAACAGACCGCCGATCAATCCGATGATGATGATGGTCGCCAGGACGAGCGCCACATTGGCGGTGTTGCGCCCGACCTCGAGCTGCGAACCCAGGCTCTGCACGCCCGCGATGAGCAACTCGCCCCCCACCAGCGCGCGCCACGCAAAGCTCCAGCTCGTGCGCAGGCCGGTCAGGATATTGGGCACCGAGGCGGGCAGCAGCACCCGCAGGGTCAGCCCGGCCCCCCGCGCGCCCAGCGTTCGTCCGGCGACCCGCAGCGCAGGCGGAACATTGAGCAGCGCGCCCGATACGGCCAGCGCGATGGGAATGAACGCCTCCAGAATCACCACGAACAGGACAGCCTTCTCGTTGAGACCCAGGAACAGGATGGCGAAAGGAACGAAGGCAATGCTCGGCACGCTCTGAAGGCCGGTCAGGTAGGCCCCGAGCGTGGCCCGCAGCGGCAGCCAAGCGCCCATCAGAAGGCCGATGACGCCGCCCAGCAGCAGCCCCGCCGCGTAGCCGGTCAGGACCCGGCGCAGGCTGCCGCCGATGGCCGAGAGCAGCTTGCCGTCCTGCGGTCCGGTGCCCCACAGGCCGTAGCTGATCTCGGTCCACACGGCGCGTGGGCTGGGAAAGACGTAGGAGGGATAGAGCTTCAGGATGTCGGTCGCGAGCCACCATAGGCCCACGATGATGGCTAGGCCGATCAACTGCCACGCAATGACCTGCGCGCGGCCGGGACCACGGCGTCCTGGCCGCGAGAGGTCGGATTGAACACGGAACGTCACGTTACTTCCGGAAGAACGGCGTGAGATCGGGCGCGCTACGGGCGTATCCGGCTTCCACGTTCAGCGCCGAATATTCCTTCATGGCCTCGGGGTCGAGCGCAGTCGTGAACCGGGTACGCGCGAAGGCCCGCTGCAATACCCGCAGGTCGAGTTTCGCGCCGGTCAGCTTCTGGAGTTTGGCGTTCACGACCGTCTGCGCGGCGGCCGGCGACTTGGTCAGGTAGCTCACGGCGTCGGTGTGGGCCTTCAGGAACGCCGCCACCAGGGCCGGGTTGGCCTGAGCGAACTTGGCGTTCACGATCACGATAGCGGTCGGGTAGCGGCCGTCGCGCCACACGGTCTTCTCGGTACCAATCACGCGGTGGCCCTGGGCTTCGAGAGCCGCGCCCCAGGGCTCGGGCACGAGGGCGGCGTCCACCCGCTTGCCGGCGAAGGCCGCGATCACGTCGGTCGGGGGAATAGGCGTGATGGTCACGCTGCCGCCATCGGTCTTGGACTTGAGGCCTGACTCGTTTAGGATGTGCCGCAGACTGATGTCCTGCGTGTTGCCCAGGCTGGGGACGGCCACGTTCTTGCCCGCGAGGTCCTTGTACGTCTTGACCGTGCTGTCCTTGCGGGCGACGAGCACCGCGCCGGCTTCGGCCGCGCCGGCCAGGAACTGTACGGGCATACCGCGGCCCGCCGCGCTGATGGCCGGCCCCGGCCCGACATACGCGATGTCGATCTGGCCGGCGGCGAAGGCCTCGGTCAGGGTGGTGCCCGAGACGAACTCGCGCGGATCAAGTTTCACGTTGCCCAGTGCCTTCTGAAAGGTGCCGCGTTCGAGTCCCACCAGGGCGGGGGCGTGGGTCAGGTTGGGAAAGAAGCCGAGGCGGACGGTGGTTGCGGCCTGGGCCGAGGCGGCGGAGGCGGTCAGGGCAAGCAGCAGGAAAAGAGTCCGGTTCATGGGGTCCTCCATATCAAAAGAAATCAAGGTCACAAAGTGGCGAGGATAGGCCATCTTCCTCGCCAGCAGAGTGAGAGTCGTGATGTGAAGGTCAAGACCACCTGAACAGTGCGGGGACCAGGCCGGGGACGCGCTCAGTCGTGCGCGGTGTAGGCCCGGCGCAGCACCTCGGCGACGGGGGGACGGGTGAATTCGGGGGGCAGATTCTCGCCGGCGCGCAGCTTCTCGCGGACCTTGGTGCCGCTCAGGACGAGGTGATGGGAGGCGTCGTGTGGGCAGGTACGCGGGCTAACGAGCTGCCCGCAGGTCTGGCAGTAGAAGGTGTGCTCGAACTTGAGAATCTGAATCCCCAGTTCTTCTTTCGTGAAGGCTCCGAAGATGTCCTGGGCGTCGTAGGTGCCGTAGTAGCTGCCCACTCCCGCATGGTCGCGGCCCACGATGAAGTGCGTGGCGCCGTAATTGCGCCGCGACAGGGCGTGCACGACCGCCTCACGCGGTCCGGCGTAGCGCATGGCGGCCGGATACACGCTCAGGAGGGTCCGGGCCTGGGGGTAGTAGCCGCTCAGCAGGACCTCGTAGGCCTCCACGCGCGTTTCGGCGGGCACGTCGTCACCCTTGGTGGTGCCGACCAGCGGATGCAGCAGCAGGCCGTCCACGAGTTCCAGCGCGACCTTGTGCAGGTATTCGTGCGCGCGGTGGATGGGGTTGCGGGTCTGGAAGGCCACCGTTGAGCGCCAGCCGCGCGCCTCGATCACGGCGCGGACCTCGGCTGGAGTGCGGTGATGACGCGGAAACTGGCCGCGGGGCACCGTGAGCAGCGTGACCGGTCCGGCTAGGTTCACGTCTCCCTGGGCATACAGCGCCGCCACGCCCGGGTGCGCCGCATCCTCGGTGCGGTAGACCTCGCGGGCTTCGTACGCCTTGCGCGCTGCGTATTTCTCCTGCACCTCGATCAGCCCGACCGCCTCACCGCCGCGCGTCACGACCACCGTGCCGCTCAGGTTCCCGGCCTGTCCGGCGTCCACGGGCAGCGTGATCGGCAGGCTCCAAGGCGTGCCGTCCGCCAGACGCAGATGCTCAATGACCGACAGATAGTCCGCCTCGCCCAGAAAGCCTGTCAGCGGCGAATAGGCCCCCGTCGCCAGCATTTCCAGGTCGGCGTGCGTGCGGTCGCCGATCTCCAGGTGGGGCCGCCCGGCGAACTCGGCGGGGTCGGCGTGCCGGACGCCCTGGACGAGCGTGCCGCCCAGCGGCGCGGGCAGAAGAAGAGGAGCAGCAGCGGGCGTGGTTAGGATGGTCATGGTGGAATCCTCGAAATGTGACGGAGATTAATCTCGATGAAAAAGGTCAACTATTGCGGCCAAAAAAAGAGCTGGGGCAGGGGGCGGCGTCTAGAGCCTGCCCTCGCCGGCCCACAGGCCACACTCGGTCTTGCCCTGACCGGCCCAGCGGCCCGCGCGGGCGTCCTCGCCAGGACGCACGGCCCGCGTACACGGCCAGCACCCCACGCTGAGAAACCCGTCGAAGTACAGCGGATTGACCGGCAGGTCATGCTCGGTGGCGTAGGCCTCCAGCCGCTCACGCGTCCAGTGGGCCAGCGGGTTGACCTTGACGCGCGCGCCGGATTCGACGAACGGGATATCCGCACGGGTGCTCGCCTGATCGCGGCTGCGGGCGTTGAGCACCGCCGAGGGCGCGCGGTCTTTCAGATACCGCTGGAGGGGCGCGACCTTGCGGGCGGCGCAGCAGGCGTCGGGGTCGCTGGCATACAGCGACGGACCGGTCTGGCCGTCGTCAGGGCTGGCCCCCGCGTTCAGGGTCACGAACTTGAGTTCGGGGTAGCGCGCGGCGAGGCGGTCACGGGTCGCCAGCGTCTCGGCGAAGTGGTAACCCGTGTCGACGAACACCACCTCGCCCCGGTAGCCTGCGCGCACCGCGAGGTCGAGCAGCACCACGCCGTTGAGGTTGAACGCACTGGGCATGAGCAGGTCGGGATGCGCCGCCAGCGCCCAGCGGATGACCGCGAGAGGATCGGTCTGGGGGGAGAAGTCATTCGGACGACTCTGGGCCGGGTCGGGCGTCACCTGCCCGGCAGCCAGGGGCCGGTGGGGCCCGGAGTGCGTGGCGGTCACGCGCCCACCACCTCGCGGTCCAGACGCGCGAGCAGCTGCCGCAGGCCTTCGTGCACACTGATCTGGTCGGTGCGCAGGTGCAGGTCCGGCGCGGTCGGGGCCTCGTAGGGATCGCTGACGCCCGTGAAGTGCGTAATCTCGCCGCGGGTGGCCTTCAGGTACAGGCCCTTCACGTCGCGTTCGGTCACGACCTCCAGCGGAGCGTCCACGAAGACCTCCAGGGCGTTCGGCAGGTCGGCCAGAACTTCGCGCCGGGTGTCGGCGTAGGGGCTGATGGCGCTGACCAGCACAGTCACGCCGTGCCGGGCGAGCAGTCCGGCCACGAAGGCGATGCGCCGCACGTTGGTGTCACGGTCGGCCTTGGAAAAGCCCAGGCCTTTGCTCAGGTTCTCGCGCACGGCGTCGCCGTCGAGCAGTTCTGCGGCCTCGCCCCGTGCCAGCAGTTCGGCGTACAGGGCGCTGGCGAGCGTACTCTTGCCCGCGCCCGAGAGCCCGGTGAACCAGACCACGCGGCCCTCCTGCCGGGCCGCGCTCACGCGGTCACCAGAGTCCGGTCGGCGGCCAGTACGGTGTCGGGCAGAAAGCGCTCCTGGCCCACGCGATCGGCGTACTCGACGAAGCTCTCGCCCGCTTCCTTGTGGGCCTTGAAGTCGCCCAGCACGCGGTCGGTGTACTCGGTGAGGCGCTCGGCAGGCACGACGCCGCGCAGCTTGGTGCCGGTGCGCTGCGCCTGACCGATGCTGCCTGCGAGATGCACGTTGTAGACCTCGTCCTCGGTGCCGGTTTCCTTGTTGGTGCGGTTGGCGCCCATGAACCCCAGATCGGCCACCTGATAGCGCGTGCAGGCGTTGGAGCACCCCGTCAGGTTGATGACGAACGGCACGTCGAGGTCGCTGTGCAGCGGCTCGAGGACGTCGATCATGCCTGCCACACGCGCCTTGGTCTCGGTCAGGGCCAAGCGGCAGAACTGTGTGCCGGTGCAGGCGATGGTCGTGCCACGCAGCGTGGCCTTGGGGGCCAGTTCCAGCCGCTCCAGCTCGGCCACTAGGGCGTCCAGATGCTCGGTCGGCACGTTGGGAATCATCATGTTCTGGAAGGCAGTGGTACGCAGCATTCCGTTGCCGTACTTCTCCGACAGGTCGGCCAGGGCGCGGGCCTTGTCGGGGTTGATGCGCCCGACGGTCGTGGTCAGGACGACGTAGTTCAGGCCGTCCTTCTGCGGATTCACGCCCAGCACGTCGCTGCCGCCAAAGCGGGCCACCGGGGCCGGGGGACCGTCGCGCAACTGGCGGCCCAGGTACTCGGTCTCGACGATCTCGCGGAACTTCTCGACGCCGAGGTCCTTGATCAGGAACTTCAGGCGGCTCTTCTTGCGGTTCTGGCGGTAGCCGTGGTCACGGTAGGCGCCGGCGATCGCGCGGCCCACCTCGACCACCTCGCCGGGGGTCAGGAACACGCCCAGGCGTTTGGCGAGGTGCGCGACCGCGCCCAGGCCGCCGCCCACCCACACGTCGAAACCGACCTCGCCGTTCACCTCATGGGCCAGGAAGCCAATGTCGTTGATGAGGTGGATGCCCTCGAGTTCTGGCGTCCCCGTGATGCTGATCTTGAATTTGCGCGGCAGGTCCTCGAAGTCGCGGTTGCCGCTCAGCGTGCCTTCCATCGCGGCGGCGATGGGGCGCACATCGATGCGCTCACGGGCGTCGAGGCCGGCGAGCGGCGAGGCGATCACGGCGCGCACGGTGTCGCCGCACGCGCCCCGGGTGTGCAGGCCCACAGTCTGCAGCCGGTCCAGGATCGCGGGGATGTTCTCGATCCGCAGCCAGTGGAACTGGAAGGCCTGGCGGTCGGTCACGTCCAGCAGCCCGCGCCCGAAGTCCTCGGCGATCCCGGCCACCACGCGCAGGGTAGCGGCGCTCAACTCGGCGGTCGGCACCTTGACGCGCATCATCAGAAAGCCGTCTTCCTGGGGGCGCTGGGGGTACACGCCCGCCCATTTCAGCAGATCGAGCTTCTCGGGGTCGATGGCCCCGGCCGCCGCGTACTGCGGAATGAGGTCGAAGATCTCGAAAGGGGGGAGCTCTTTTTTCAGGGTTTCGATATCGGACATGGGATCGCCTCCGGCGCGGAAGATCGGGGTGCGGGGTGCTGCGGTGTTAGGACAGGGGAAGGCGGCGACAGCGCGGACACGGAGCGGGGGCGGGCGCAATCATTGACCAGAAAGGTAAACTATTCGATCCCTGCACACAAGGGCGCAGCCCTCCATAGCGACCGTCCACAGGGGTGATTGTCTGGATAAGCGGCGCGGCGAAGCCCCCCACAGATGACGGAACTTTCCTGACGCCGGAGCCGTACCCTGGGTCGAAACGTTCTCACTTGCCGTTCATCCCTGCCCCAGGAGGCCAACCAGATGACCCAGCCCAACCCGATCCGCACCCGTAAGGCCGCCGCCGCGCGCCGCCGCCGTTCTCCGTGGCCCGCCCTCGCGGTGGGGGCCGTACTCGTGGTCGGGGCCTATGCCGGGGCCACCGCCGTCTTCTCGGGCCGCGCGCAGGGCATCACCCAGGAGTTCGGCCGGGGGCTGGCCTCGCAGGTGAACGCCTCGGGCGTGGCCACCCTGCGCGAGACCGGCTACAGCAAGGGCCTGACCGACAGCACCCAGACCATGACCCTGACCCTGACCCTCAAGGAAACGGAGTCGGACGCGGGTAAACCCCTGACCCTGCTCATCATCAACCACATCCGGCATGGGCCGCTGCCGGGATTGCAGGGGGTGGGGCAGGCGACCGTGGACACCACCTTCCGCTTTGGCGATGCTGCGATGCAGGCCGAATACGACAGGCTGTTTCCCGGAGAAAAACCGGCCATTCATACCCTGGTGGGGCTGGCGGGCGGCACCGAGAGCCGCGTCAGCGTGCCGCAGGGCCAGACCACCCAGGACGGCCAGACGGTCGCCTGGAAGGCGCTGGGCGGCACGGTCCAGGTCAGCGGCAGTCGCGTGAGCACCGACATGAGCTGGCCCGGCCTGACCTCGGCGGGGCCGGAGGGCAAGACGGACTTCAGCGGGTTCAAGCTCTCGGGCACCACGCTGCGCAGCGGCCCGGACGACCAGCTCGGCACGGGCGACATGGCCTTCACGGCCGAGCGCCTCAGCTTTTCGGGCGAGGGGCAGGAGGTCTCGCTCGGCGGCCTGAAGGTGTCGTCCCAGGCCACCCAGAGCGGCAACTTCTACGACTCTGTGGTGAAGTACGGCGTCGCCGAGGTCAAGCTGGCCGGAACCGGCCTGAAAGCCGACCTCAAAAACGTGCAGCTCGACCTCGGGCTGCGCCACCTCGACCGCGCGGCGTTGCAGCGGCTCCTCGCCGTGTCCCGCGAGGCCCAGGGCAGCGCGGGGGCTGCGGATACGCCCAGCCTGACCGAGACCCAGAGCAAGGAGCTGGAGGCAGCCGGGCTGGCGCTACTGCGCGGCAATCCGAAGCTCACGCTCGACCGCCTGAGCGTCACCCAGCCGTCCGGCGAGATCGTGTTCACCGGCGAGGCCTCGGCCCAGCGGCTGGCCGACCGGCTCGCGCAGGGGGGTGCCGAGGACCTGCGGAGGATGGCGGCGGTGCCCGCCGCGCTGCTGGGCCTGCTCGACATCCGCCTCGAAGGCCGCGCGCCCCGGCAGGCCCTGGAAGATCTCGCGGGTCTGGGGGGTGGGGCGGGCGACCTGACCGGGAACATTGAGGCCCTGGTCGGCAACGGTTATGTCCGGGAGGAGGGAGGCCAGCTCTCGGCCGAGCTGAACCTCACGGACGGGCGGCTCACGCTTAATGGGCAGGCGCTGGGCGAGTAGGCGAATGGGACTGGGGCGCCGCAGCGGGCGCGGGCTGCCTACGCGCCCGGCTTGAGCAGGTGCCCCAGGCAGTGGCCGTAGCCCACGCCCTGCCGGGCGTCTTGCACGAGGTCGTCCACGCTGAACTCCTGGAGGACCGCCAGCATCGCGTCGCGCATCCGGGTATAGACGGTGGCGCGGACGTGGCAGCGGCCCTCCTCGGGGCAGGCCTCGTGCCAGTTCAGACTGATGCACGACAGCGGCGCTACGGGGCCGTCGATGGCCCGCACGACCTCACACAGCGAGATGAGCTGCGGCCTGCGCGAAAGCGCATAGCCCCCGCCAATGCCCTTCTTGCTCTTGACGACGCCCTTGGCCGAGAGCGCCGCGAGAATCCGCACGAGGTAGGGCCGGTGGATGCCGGTCGCCTCACTGATCTCCTCGCTGGCGATCCAGCGCCCGGCCTCCTGCAGCCCCAGGAAACCCAGCGCCTGAAAGGCGTACACGTCGGTGGCGGAAAGGCGCATGGGCTGAGTTTAGTGCAGGGGGCGTATGAGACGCCAACTGGCCCCGGGGCCAGCAGCGGCGCTACCGGCCGAACTTTTCCTGGAGATAGGCCAGGGCGGCCGGGTCCACCTCGCCGCCCGGCACCCAGCGTTCCTCCAGGTTCTCGGTGCCGTACAGCGCCCAGGCCGCCGCCTCGGTCTCGGCGTTCCAGGCGCCGCCGGGCAGCGTCGCGGCGTAGCCCCCGCGAACCAGCAGGGCGCGCAGCCAGCCCAGTTCGTCCGGCGTGAGGGGACGGGTCGTCTCCGGGCGGCCGAACAGGAGCTCGTGGATGCCCAGCAGCCGCTCCAGCTCGGCGCAGGGATCGGCGTGGTCGTCCGCGCGCAGATTGACCCAGTCGTCGTTCAGGCCGCTGTAGCCGCGCCCCGGCCCGGCGCACAGCAGCGCGGCCGACTGCCGTCCACGCCGGTCGCCGCCCGCCGCGTCGCCTGCCCGCAGCGCCGCGAGGAGCCGGCGGGGGAGAGGCTGGCCCTGCGCGCCCTCCCACGCGGCGAGCATGGCGTCCACGACCTCCGGCCCGGTCAGGATGTTGCCCTGAATCGCCACATCGGCGCGCGCCAGGCCCCCGGCCCAGGCGTGGCAGCGCTGGCCGGTGTGGGTCACAGCCCGGCCGTCCGCCGCCACCAGCCCGAACTGCCGCTGCTCGAAGCCGGTGTCCTGCGCGCCGAAGGTCGCGGCGACCTCCTGGGGCGAACGGCCCGACGCGAGCAGATGCAGGCCGTCCGGGCCGTAGTTCGGGTTCACGTAGCTCTGGGTCGCCACCGCGCCTACACCCACACGCACGAAGGGCACGAGTGCACCGACCGCCAGAAACTTGCTGGCGACCGCCACGCCCAGGTCGCCGGTCAGGGGATCACGGCCCACGATGGAAAAGGTCATGGCCGCAAGGTAGCAGCGCCCGGGCGGCGCGCACCGTGTTAGCCTCGCGCCGATGACTTTCGCCCAGGCCGTGACCGACCGCACCCGCCGCCTCCAGACTCGGCTCTGCGTGGGCCTCGACCCCCGCCTGTCGGAGTACCGCGACCTGGGCGCGCTGCGCACGCATACCCTCGACGTGCTGGAGGCGGCCGCGCCCTTCGCTGCGTGCGTCAAGCCGCAGCTCGCCTTTTTCGAGGCGCTGGGACTGCCGGGTTTCACGCTGCTGGAGGAGGTCTGTGCCCAGGCACGCACGCTGGGACTACCGGTCCTGCTCGATGGCAAGCGCGGCGACATCGGCACGACGGCCGCGGCCTACGCCCAGGGCTGGCTTGCCGGACCGCACGCCGGGGACGCCCTGACGGTCAATCCCTTCCTGGGGTTCGCCACCCTGACGCCCTTCGTCGAGGCCGCGCGGGCGAACGGCGGGGCCATCTTCGTCCTCGTCAAGACGAGTAACCCCGACCAGGCCGACGTGCAGGGCGGAGGCATCAGCGAGCGCGTGGCCGCCGAGATCGCCCGGCTGAACGCCCAGGACACCGGGCTGGGCGACGGCGACTACGCCGCCGTAGGGGCTGTGGTCGGGGCGACGCACCCGGGCGATCTTGCCCGCTTCCGCGACGCGATGCCGCGCGCGCTGCTCCTGCTGCCGGGTCTGGGCGCGCAGGGCGCGCAGGCGGCCGAGCTGGCCCCCGCCTTCCACCGGGGGGGCACCGGCGCGCTGGCGAGCGCGAGCCGCGCCGTGCAGTACGCCTCGGGACTGGACGTGACGGCCAGCCGGGAAGCGGCGCGGACGCTGCGTGACGAGCTGAACGCCGCGCTGGCCTGAAGGGGCGCTACCGAAAAGGGGAATCTGGCCGCCAGGATCAGCTTGTTTCCTGGTTGTTCTTCCGGAGCAGGAGGGCCCGCTCCAGCTGCGCTGGGTACGTCTCGTCCGAGTCGTCTGCCGCCGTCCGGAGCGGTACACCATAGGTCAGGCTGTCGCCGAGACAGACCACTCCCCTGGGCAGCTCTGGGGGCATCACCTGCAGGAAGGTCTGGGCGAGCAGGCGATTGCCCAATGCGGTCAGGTGTAACCCGTCGGTACTCATAGCCGGAGTTGGGCCTCCTGCTGCGTCGAGTGCCTGTGCGAAGTCGGCGACAGCCACCTGCCGTTCCCGGGCCACGGAGAGCAGCGCCAGGTTGTACCGGTCGATCAGATCATTCGGCGCCTCCTGCGGCTCGTTCGTCTGGTGCTGCGCCCTCAGCCGTTCCGTGTCGACATGGAGGACCGTAGCCACGACAGGCACAATGCCGTGTGCAAGAGCCTGATCGACCATCCAGGCCATATTCGCTGCGTAGTCGTCCAGGGAAACGAACGCGCCCGGATTCAGAGCGTCGTTGCCACCGAAATACAGCAGCAGCACCGAGGGCCGGACTTCCAGCACGGCAGACCTGAAACGGGCGCGCCCGTCTGAGCTGTTCTGGCCTGGGATGCCGGCGTTGATTACCTGTGGACCAGCCAACCGTGGCGACATCATCCGCATTGTCCCGTGCACTGACACAGCCCCGTGGGGGGGAAAGCGATGGATTCGGCCAGTAGAGGTCGACTGGACCGGTGATGCAGAGGGTCAACTTTCATTGAGGCTCTACCTAGGGAGGAAATGAGTGTAGACACTAAGGTTAGGCGCCTAAGACTCCGAGCGGCTGTGGTCATGTGTCCAGACTAGAGGGCCGGTTTCGCCGCACACTTGTAAAAACACGACAAGCCGACCCAGGCCTGTTTGCCACCGTAGCTCAATGATCTTCGACGAAAGTCCTGCGTGATTCCCTGATGGGCGCAGCTCTTCACTATCGGTTGGCTGAAACGGTTCTGGCGCGTGGCAACACACAAGGATAAGAGACGCCGTCATGACAAAAGCGTGGCTCGAAGGAACAATAGCAATGACGTGGATCCGTCGATAGAGTTCTTCCGAGAGTTTTATGACCGTGAGCACACGCCCTAGTTCAGCTCGTAATAGGCGTCGCGCGTGCCGTTGCCGCGCTTGACCAGCAGGCCGTCCTGCACCAGACGCCGAAGCACGCGCCAGGCCTGCTGGGTCTTGAGTCCACAGGTGTCGCGCAGTTCGGCGTTGCGCACCTGCCCGCGCTCGCGTGCCAGCGTCAGCGCGACCGCGCGGATCTCGGCGGTCGTCAGTGCGGAGGGGTCGGGGGTGGGCGCCGGGCGCCGGGGCTTTTCGGGAAGAGGCGCGGTGCTCTGAGCCGCTGGGGCCGGCTCGGGTGACGCAGGGGCACTGTGGGCCGGTGCCGGCTGACCCAGGGGTACCCTGCCCAGCGCCGCGCAGACCTCCGCCGTCAGGTGGTAGGCGATGCCGCGCCCCGGTCCCGCGCGGACGATCAGGCCGTGCTCCTCCATGCTGCGCAGCAGCCGGGGCGTGCGGTCCTCGGGCAGTTGCAGGGCGCGGGACAGGTGGGCGCGGGTCGCTTCGCCCTCGCGCGCCAGCAGGCTGAGCACGATGAGCATGTCCAGCGAGAGGGTCTGCATCTCTTCTTGCTTGCGCGACACGAAGCGCACGAATTCGGCGTCGAAGCCGGGGCTGTGCAGGGTCAGGGTCACCGCGTCGGGGTAGGTCAGGAACTCGGGCGGTTCCTTGCCGTGGCGCAGCATCAGGCTGAACATCTTGTCCACACCGACCCCGGCGCGCTCGACCAGCCCTAGGCGAGCCAGTACCTCGGCCAGCAGGGGATTTCGCCGCTTGGGCTGGTGGCGTAGGATGTTGCCCGGCGTGATGCCGCCTGTCAGCCCACCCGGATTCATGATCTCCAGCCGGTCGGGATAGTGGTGCACGTGCACCACGTCGCGCAGCGTGTAGTCGCGGTGCGTCAGGGCATTGAGCAGCGCCTCGCGGTACACCGCTTCGTCCTGGTCCCAGACCTCGATACGGAACAGGCCCACCTGCACGGGCGTGAAGCGGTTGCGTGCCTGGATGAGCTCCGCAAGCCGCGTGAGCAGTGCCGGGATGGGCCGCAGCAGGTCTTCACGGAACTGGAACTCCACGTCGGCGGTCGCGTGGTGGTAGAAGCAGACCTCTGACTGGGGCACGTGGGCCCGCAGCGCCGCCGGGGTGCCCGCCAGCAAAATCCCCGCCAGCGTGGGCCGCAACGCTCCGCCACTGGGCACGAGCAGCCCCAGTTCGCGCAGAAAGTCGAGGTCCGGCAGGTTCGCCGCGCCCTGGCGCCGCCCCAGCGAGCGCAGCCGCGCCACCTCGGCCGGGTCGAGGTCGGCCAGCGAGGCGTCGGGGGGCACAACCGCCGTGTAGTCCTGGTCGGCCACCGGCTCGCTCTCGGCGGGCGTGACCGGCACGAGGTGCGCGCCGTCCCAGGCAATGACCGCGCCGTCGGGGGCGGCCAGAACATAGGGCGCCTGCGGCACGAACACGGCCAGCACCCGCGCGCCGCCCGGCAGGCGGTGATGTTGCACGTTCACGGTCAGGCGTCCCCCCGAGAGCTCGAAGATGGCGTGCGTGACCATCAGGGGATGCAGCTCGCCTGCGTCGCCGTGGCGCCCGCCTGCCCGGCCCGCGCCGCCCTCCAGCATGTCCACGCCCACAAGGACCGTTCCGCCGCGCGCGTTCGCCAGCCCAACCGCGTACCGCGCCAGTTCCTGCGGGGTCACGTTCAGGGGCAGGTGCACGCAGTTCGGTCCCGGCGGCGGCAGCACGCCCAGCGGCGAGATCGCGTCCGGGGCGGGGGGCGTGGGGGGAAAATCGAACGTCACAATCGGGCACTATACCCGGTCCAGGTTGTCCGGCACCGGCCATAGGGGAACGGTCCAGCACCGGTCTTCCGCGGCCGGGCCATCCGTGCCTGGCCAGACGAGCGCCGCCCGCGCTCCCTGCCCCCATAGCGCCGCCGCCTGCTCAAATTCAGCTGCCCAGTCGCGGGCCTGGGTCCAGGACGCGCCGAGAACGATCAGACTCGGCTCGGCCCACTCGCCCTCACCGTTGACGCCATGCAGGAAGGCTTGCCCTTCCCAAATCACCCGCAGTTCCAGCCGCCGCTGATCGGTCTCGTTGGCGGCGCGGTCCCGCTGCGCCGCCCCTGGATTCCAGGCGGTCAGAATGGCCCAGGTTTCGCCGCCCTGCGCCCAGCTTGGCGGCGCGGCGCCCACGGCGGTCCGGCTCAGGCCAAGGCGCTCCCGGGCGGTGCCGTAGCTGGCCGCCAGAAAGACGGCGCGCAGTTCGTCCCGCCGCTCCGTGCTCATGGCCAGCTCAGGGCCGACTGACGACCGCCTGGGCCACGACCACGCCCTGATTCTGGAACTTCAGGGTCACGCTGACCTTCTGTCCCGCCTGGAACTGTCCGGCCAGGGCCACGCGGTAGGCCGAGTCGCCACTCAGGACGAGCAGGCCCTGCACCGGTACGCTGGTCACGACCGTACACAGCGGCGAGCAGCGCATCAGCCGTGCGCGGCCGGGGCCGGCCCACACGCCGGTCAGGGCGTCGCTGCGGGCGGCCGAGACCCGGCCCTCCAGGACCGCGCCACCGTAGGACGAGCGCAGGCTCAACTGGGTTTCGGGCGCCTGGAACGCCAGGGCGAGGCTGGACAGCAGCGACGCGAGTGCGCCCAGAGTGCGTTTTCTCATGACTCCTCCTGATCGGTGGTGGCCCCGTCGGCAGCGCCTTCGTCGGCCGGGCTGCCCGGCGTGTCCTCCAGGGCCGTGAAGTCCACGTCCGACTTCATGATCTCGCGCAGCACGCTCGTCGCGAAACTGCCCTTCGGGAGGGTAAACGCCACCACGAAACCGTCCTCGGTGGCCTCCACCGCCGCGTCCTCGGGAAAGACCCGCGTGAAGCGGCGGTCCCCCAGGCGCGACTGGAAGGCCGCCGGAGTCAACCCGAAGGAGGCCAGGGCCTCGGCTTCCAGTTCGCCTGCGTCCTGGGTCAGGGGCCGCGCCTTGCGGCCGAGGAGGGTGCCTGTCGCGCTGATCTCTCCGGCGGCGGCGCGCAGGGACTCGGCCGCCGCGTCCTCAACCAGAAAGACGCCGCCCGTCGCGTGCTTCTTCGCCATGTCGCCGGCCAGCACCGCCGCGAAGATGCCGCGTTCCAGCCGCAGGCTCAGGGCGGCATTGAACACCGCGCTCTGTACGCTGCTCGTCAGGAAGCGGCGCACGCGCGGGTCACGCAGCGCGGATTCGCCGCGCAGCACCCGCAACCCCTCCTCGGCGTTCAGGCCCCCCAGCCCGAAACGCTGCGGCCCGAAATAGTTCGGCACGCCGCCCTCCACCAGGGTGCGCAGCGTGGCCTCGGCCGCCGGGGCCTGCCCGGCCGCGTCCCGCACCCGCACCACGAACCGGTTGCCGCGCAGGTGGCCCATCCCCAGTTTGTTGCCGTGCCGGATGGTCTCCAGAATCTGCACGCCGTCCAGCGCGAAGGTGCCCAGGCGCGCCTCGTGCTTGGCGGGTACGCTCAGCCACTGGGTCGTGACCGCGTGCCGGTCCTTGAGCCCCGCGACCCCCACGTCGCGGTCACGCAGGCCGAGCTGCGTACACAGCTCACGCACGACGTGGGCGGTGGTGTGCCCGGTTTTTTCGACATGTAAGTAGAGGTGCGATCCCTCGCCCGAGAAGGCGTAGGCCGGCACTTCCTCGACCCGGAAGTCCTGCGGCTCCCGGCGCAGCGTGCCGCCGGTTCCCGGTCCCTCGCTCCGCTGCCCGAGGGCGGCCCAGTTGAACACTAAACTCACGATTAAGGCACCATACCGCCGATGCATTGGCCCAGGGTGAGAGCCGGGGCCCGCCCCCCGGTCGCCCGGCCGGGTCACGTCTCTACTACAATGCGCGCCATGAAAAGCGATCCGGCCGAATTGACCCTCTTTCTGGCGCAGTGCGTGGTGGACCAGCCCTCACTCGTGCGCGTGAGCCGGCGTGGGCCGACGGTCGTCGTGCGTGTCGGTCCTGGCGAGGAAGGCCGGCTGATCGGTCGTCAGGGCCGTGTGATCCAGGCGATCCGCACGCTGGTCCGCAGCGCCTCCGACCCCCGCGAGCGGCTGAACGTGGACCTCGACGCGCCGCGCAAGGCGTGAGCCGCCCCGGTGCTCGGGCGCCCGGTGAGGGCCCGGCCGACTCCACCCGTCTGGGCCACCTGCTCGGGCCGCACGGCGTTCAGGGGGGCGTCAAGCTGTACGTGCTGGGCGACCCCGCACAGGTCATGGCCCTGACACGGGTCTACGTGACCGGGCGCGGTTGGCTGCGGCTGCGGCGCACCGACGCCCTGGCTCCCGGCGTGGTGCTCCACCTCGCGGGGTTCGCGACCCGTGAGGACGCCGAAGCGGTACGCGGCGCCGAGGTCTACGCTGCCGACGCCGAACTGCCCGCGCTGGAGGAGGGGAGTTATTACTACCATGACCTGCGCGGCCTGCCCCTCGTGGCCCCGGACGGGGAGGTGCTGGGTGAGGTCCGTGACGTGTTCGACGGCGGACATCAGGACCTGCTGGTAGTCACGCACCCCGGCGGCGAGGCCTTCTTACCCCTCCAGGCGCCGTATGTGCTGATCGAGAACGCCGAGGGCCGTCCCGTGCGGGTACGGCTGGCCGAGGACGCTCCGGAGGGCCTGCTGGGCGATCCCGAAGAGAGTGGGCTGGGGGCCGGGGAAGCGGCTCCGGAGCGGGAGGCCTGAAGGGGCCATGCTCACCTTCTCCTTTCTGACCCTGTTTCCCGAACTGCTCGCGCCCTTCGCCTCGGAGGCCATCGTCGGAAAGGCGCGAGCACGGGGCCTGATCGACGTGAACCTCGTGCAGATGCGCGACTTCTCGGAAAACCGGCATCTCAAGGTGGACGACACGCCTTACGGCGGCGGCGCAGGCATGGTGATCCGTGTGGACGTGGCCGCGCGGGCGCTGGAGTCACTCTCGGTCCACCCGGACCGTCCGCCCCCCGACGAGGTCATCCTGTTCAGCCCGGCGGGCGAGCGCTTCACGCAGGCGGTGGCCGAGGAACTGGCCAGCAAGTCACACCTCGCTTTCCTGTGCGGCCGTTATGAGGGTTTCGATGCGCGCACCGAGGGTCTCGTGACCCGCGAGCTGAGCATCGGGGACTTTGTGATGATGGGCGGCGAGGCGGCGGCGGCCTGCGTCCTCGAGGCCGTCTCGCGCCTCGTGCCGGGCGTGCTGGGCGATGAGGCCTCGCATCAGGCCGATTCCTTTTCCAGCGGCCTGCTCGACTACCCCGAGTACACCCGCCCACCCGAATGGCGGGGCCAGGACGTGCCCGAAGTGCTGCGCGGCGGCAACCACGCGGCCGTGGCGGCATGGCGGCGCTCCCAGGCCCTGGCGCGCACGCTGGCGCGCCGCCCCGACCTGTTGCCTGCCGCAGGACTGACGCCGCAGGACAGCGCCGCACTGCTGGCTCTGGGTGCGTCGCCCACCGACCTACAGACGTGGGGCGCACCGAATCCTCCGGCATCCAGAAAACCCAGGCGTCACCGCTCTGCACAGGCACAGACCGGCGCCGACCCCGAATGAACGCGTGAGCGTCTGGTCACCGCCGGGCTGCCCGCGCCGGGGTCGCTGAAGCGCCGATCTAAAGGACTGGCCTTCATGAATCTGTACGAACAGATACAGTTCGACCGGTCAGAAGGTATCTTTTGGGGCAGTGTCCCTGTGGCGCAGGCGAGATGCTGAGTCCGGCGCCCAGGAGATCGCCTACATCCATGTCTGTTCCTCTGTTTCCTCTACCGAACGTCGTCCTGTTTCCGGATCAGCGCCTACCGCTCTATATCTTCGAGCCGCGTTACCGGGAGCTGCTCAGGCGTGTGCAGGAAACCGGTGAACCCTTCGGTGTCGTGCGGATCCTGCGGCCCGGCGCAGCGCAGGGTGAGGCACTGACGGGCCGGGTCTCTCCTGTAGGGACGTTGGCGCATCTACGCTGGGCCGAGACGCATGACGACGGCACGAGTTCGGTCGAGGTCGAGGGCGGCGAGCGCTTCCGGGTGCGGTCTTTCGACACGTCTCAGAGCTATCTGGCCGCCGATATCGAAGCGTGGCCGCTGGAACAGCCGGCGGCCGACTCGCAGGCCATATCCGGCGACAGCGTGCGTCTGCTCGCAGGACTGATGCGCGTCTACCCGCAGGAGGCCGAACTCATCCGCGAACATGCTCCGGCGGGCGCCCTGCGACTAGCAAGTTATGCGGCTGCCCTGCTGCCCCTGAGTGCCGAACAGCGGGAAGAGGCCCTCGAAGCTCTCAATCTCAGGGCGCGTATCGCGGCTCTGCTCGCGGCGTTGCCCCCGGCCCCCGAGCTGAACTGAGCCGGAACGTTCGTGTATACTGCCGCCTCGAAGAGGTGCCCAGTGTTCGACTACCGGGGCGCCGCGAGGTCTGAGATGAGTGTGATCCTGACGATTTTTCTGGTGCTGTTCGCCCTGGTGTGCGTGGGGCTGGTCTTTTTCGTCCTGCTTCAGGTTCCCCGGCAGGCGGGTCTCTCGGCCAGCATGGCTTCCGGTGGTTCACTGCTGGGCGGGCGCGGCGTCGAAGGCGGCCTTGTGCGCCTGACGAGCGTGGCCGGCGCCCTGTTCATGCTGTTGGCCTTCCTGATCGGGCTCGTCTCGCGCTGAGGCGCTGGGCCGGACTGTAAACCAGACAAAGAGGGCCGCCCAACGGGTGAGAGGTTGCCTACCCAGGGTGAGGGTGGTCATTTTTTGTTACTTGCTCTCTTGGTTTGTACAGCACAGATTTGAAAGCGCATCACGAAGTCAAGGCGCGCTTCGCTACAGGGGGCGCCTTTCACATTGTTACTGACAACCCTTTCAAGACGCAGATGTAAAGTCTGCGTCTGCTTTGCTGTTGATCTGACAGCTGTGTATAAAGATGCGCCCTCATGCTTGGGCTATACGCTTGACCACACATAAGCAAAAACCTATATTGACATTGCTGGAAATCCCCAACACCTATACGCTGTGACGCTGGCCGCGAGTCAGGCCGTCGCCGTATTTCCAGATCCCACCCCGGAGGTTTCGAATGAAAAAAGCCCTGTTCCTCGCGCTCGCCCTGAGCGCCGGTAGCTCGCTCGCCGCACCCTTCGTTCTGCCTGCTGCCTGGATGGCCGAAAACCCCTCGCAGGCCAAGGCTGGCGGCGAAGTCCGGACCTACTCGCTCAGCGACTACAAGACGCTGAACCCGTTCACCAGCTCGGAAGCCGACAGCCTCCCGACCCTGATGGCCTCGGTGGGACTGTTCACCCAGGATCCCAGCACCGACAAGTTCATTCCCTATATGGCCGACGCCATGCCGGTCGTGAGCAACAACAACAAGCGGTTCGTCATCAAGATCCGCCAGGGCATGAAGTTCAGTGACGGTCAGGCCATCACGGCCGACGACTTCATCACGACCTTCAAGATCCACACCGACGACAAGGTCGGCAGCAACTCCTACGACTCCTACTTCATCAACGGCAAGCCGATCACCCTGAAGAAGCTCGACAACTACACCCTTCAGTTTGACTTCCCGCAGGCCAGCGCCAGCGCCTACAGCCGTATGGGCGGCTTGACCCCCTGGCCCGACCATGTGTTCGGTCCGGTCTACAAGAGCAAGGGCGCCGAAGGCATCAAGGCGATGTGGAGCGTCAGCGCGAATCCCTCGACCATCGTCTCGCCTGGTCCCTGGGTCATCAGCAGCTACCAAGCCGGCCAGCGCGCCGTCCTGAAGAAGAACACCTACTTCGGTGAGTGGGCCAAGGACGGGGCCGGTAAGCCCCTGCCCTACCTCGACACCATGAGCATCCGTCTGCTCAAGGACCTGAACGCCGGCCTGGCCGCCTACCTCGCAGGTCAGACCGACACCTTCGCAGCCAGCAAGGCCGATGACCTCGCGCAGATCAAGCGCGCCATTGACGGCGGCAACCTCAAGGCCAACCTCGTGCCCAACGTCAGCCCCAACGCGACGAGCAGCTGGATCGTGTTCAACTGGAACAAGTCCGGCGACGTGGCCAAGCAGAAGATCTTCCGTGACGTGCGCTTCCGTCAGGCCATGAGCCACATCGCCAACCGTCAGGCCATGATCCAGCTCGCGCTGGGCGGCCTCGGCAGCGAGGTGTACACGGGCGTGTACCCGGTGTTCAAGAACTACCAGTTCGACAGCACCCCCAAGTACAAGTACGATCTGGCGGCCGCCACCAAGCTGCTCGCGCAGATGGGCTTTTCCAAGAAGAACGCTCAAGGCTACCTGACCAACAGTGCTGGGCAGGTGCTGGAATTCAACATGGCGACCAACGCAGGCAATACCGTGCGCGAGCAGCTCGGCCGCATCTTCACTGACGAGGCCAAGAAGGTCGGCGTGAAGGTCAACTTCACCCCCATCGACTTCAACAACCTCGTGGACCAGCTCAACTCCAAGGGCGCCAACCGGCCCTTCGACGCGATCCTGCTGGGCCTCTCGGGCGGCGACAACATCTGGCCCTACGGCAGCAACGTGGTGCCCTGTGGCGGCAACCTGCACTCGTTCAACGTGCCCAGCGACGGCAAGTGCCTCACGCCCCAGGAAAGCCTGATGACCAAGCTGTACTTCCAGGGTGACCAGACCCTCGACGACGACGCCCGCCGCAAGATCGGTGAGCAGCTCTCGAAGGCCGAGGCGCAGAACCAGGGCTTCATCTACCTCGTGGGCACGAACTACCACGTTACGTACAGCAGCCGTCTGGGCGGCGAGTACAAGCGCAACCTGTGGGACGCCTACAACCAGGCGCGACCCTACGCCCACCTGACGACCTACATCAAGTAAGCGTCCACCAGCCTAGGGTTGCTGCGCGCAGCCTGAGTTCCGGGGCGGCTTCATCACGAGGCTGCCCCGCCTGCTTGGACCACAGACCGGCCCACAGGAAAGGAGACTTCCCGCCTTGATCAACTTTCTGCTCCGGCGTCTGCTGAACGCCGTTCCGACCCTGCTGCTCTCCAGCATCCTGGTCTTTTTCATCATTCAGCTCGCTCCGGGCGACTTCCTGACCCCGGCGAGACTAAACCCCAACATTTCTGCCGAGCGCATCGCCGACCTGCAACGCAACCTGGGTCTCGACCGCCCGGTCGTCGTGCAGTATTGGCTCTGGCTGACCAACATGCTGAAGGGTGACTTCGGCCTGTCCTTCGCCTACCAGCAGCCTGTGCTGGACGTAGCGTGGCCGCGCATTGTCAACTCTCTGTATCTCGTGCTGCCCTACTTCGTGCTGTACTACCTGATTTCCATTCCCCTGGGGGTCTACGGCGCGCTGCGTCAGAATTCCTTCGGTGACAAGGCGCTCAACGTCGTGATGTACATCCTGCTCGGCTTTCCGAGCTTCTTCCTAGCGCTGCTGGTCATCTTCGGTCTGCTGCAACTGCGCTACAAGACCGGGTGGGACATTCCGATCAATGGCCTGACCAGCGACAACTACACGTCTCTGAACCCACTGGGCAAGTTTCTGGACATCGCCAAGCATGTCGCTGTCCCGGCCCTGGTGCTGGCGATTGGTGACGCGGCGGGCCTGACCCGTGTGATCCGGGGCCAGATGCTCGAGTACATGAGGGCGGATTTTGTGCGCACAGCGCGCTCCAAGGGCGTCAGCGAGTTCTCGACCGTCTACCGCCACACCCTGCGCAACGCCTTGGTGCCTATCGTGGCGGGCATCGGTGGACTGCTGCCGGCGGCCATCAGCGGCGCGGGCTTCATCGAAGTGGTGTTTGCCTACCCCGGGATCACGCCCATGATCCTGGACGCCATCAATACCCAGGACCTATTCCTGATTGCCGGATTCACCATGCTGACCGTCTTTCTCCTCATCATCGGGAACGCCCTCAGCGACATTCTGCTGAGCGTCGTAGATCCCCGGATCAGGTACGCATGAGCGCCCCTGCCCTCAAAGTCCAGCGGCCCCCCGCCCAGTCCCAGTTCTCCGTGGCGTGGCGGCAGTTCCGCAAGAACTCGTTGGCCCGCTTCGGCGGCTTCGTCCTCATCCTGCTGTATCTCACGGCCCTGTTCGCAGGTTTCCTGGCCCCCGACGGCCTATCGAACTACAGCACGACCAACCTCACGCCCTACCACCCACCGACCCCTATCCATATCCGGACCGAGCAGGGATTTACGCGGCCGTTCGTGTACCAGTACACCCAGCAGCTCAACCCGGACACCTTCGTCAACGAGTACCGCCCGACGGCTGAGCGCTGCCCGCTGTACCTGGGAGTACGCGGCGATAGTTACCGCATCCTGGGCCTTATTCCCAGCTCGCTGCACCTGTTCGGCACGGGCAGCGACACTTGCAAGGTCTATCTGTTCGGCGGCGACTCGCTGGGCCGCGACCTGTTCTCGCGCACGCTGTATGCCGGGCAGATCTCGCTGACCATCGGCGTGCTGTCGGTGCTGCTCTCGACCCTCATCGGGATGCTGATGGGCGCGATGTCGGCCTACTTCGGCGGCTGGGTGGACAATGTCATCCAGCGCCTGATCGAAGTGATCGCCTCGATTCCCTACCTCTTTCTGGTCATCCTGCTGCGTTCCATCTTTCCGCAGAACGTCAACCCGATCCTGGCCCTGTACATCATCCTGGGCATCCTGGCGTTCATCAGCTGGGGTGGGCTGGCGCGTGTGGTGCGTGGGCAGCTCCTGAGCGTGCGTGAACAGGACTACGTGGCGGCAGCCACATCGCTGGGCGCCAGCAACAGCCGCATCATGTGGCGTCACATGCTGCCTTCGATGACCACCTACCTCATCGTGGGTCTGAGCCTCTCGATTCCGGCGACCATCCTGCTCGAGTCGGGCCTGAGCTTCGTGGGTATCGGCGCGGTCGAGCCTTACTCCTCTTGGGGCAGCCTGCTGAACAAGGCGCAGGAAGGCGGCTTCGCCAGCATCACCCAACGGCCCTGGGTGCTGATCCCCGGCTTCTTCATCGTGCTGACCGTGATGTGCTATCAGCTCCTCGGCGACGGCCTGCGCGACGCTTTCGACCCGCGCAAGCGCCAGTAGCTCTAGGCACCGCAGGCCTCCTGGAAGGGGGAGGGCCTGTGGTGGCAGGGGCGCTCTCCCATTGCGGGACACTTGGCCCCCTGCTCCAGGGCTCCGTCCAGACAGGGTTGTATGATGACCTACATGTTTCAACAGGGAATAGACAAGGGAGAACAATGACCCACCAGAACGACGTTCTGCTCGCCGTCAACAATCTCAAGACGTACTTCAACACCGACGACGGTGTGGTCAAGAGTGTCGACGGCGTGACCTTCCACATCAAGAAGGGCGAGACCCTGGCCGTCGTGGGCGAGTCGGGTTCGGGCAAGAGCGTGACCAGTCTCAGCGTCATGCGCCTGATCCCCATGCCCCCCGGCAAGATCGTGGAAGGCGAGATCCTGTTCACCGGTAAGGACGGCACCCAGAAGAACTTGGTGACGATCTCCGAAGCCGAGATGCGCAAGATCCGCGGCAACGACATTTCCATGATCTTTCAGGAGCCGATGACCAGCCTCAACCCGGTGTACACCGTGGGCGACCAGATCGCCGAGGCGGTCATGCTGCACCAGAACAAGAACCGCAAGGACGCGATGGGTGTGGCGACCGACATGCTGCGCTTCGTGGGCATTCCGGCTCCCGAAAAGCGCGTGAACGAGTATCCCCACCAGCTCTCGGGCGGGATGCGTCAGCGCGTGATGATCGCCATGGCCCTGTCGTGCAACCCGGCCCTGCTCATCGCCGACGAGCCGACCACCGCACTTGACGTGACCATTCAGGCGCAGATTCTGGACCTCATGCGCAAGCTTCAGACCGATATCGGCATGAGTATCCTGTTCATCACGCACAACCTGGGTGTGGTGGCCGAGATGGCCGACCGCGTCGTCGTGATGTACGGCGGCCGCGTGGTCGAGGAAGGCGACGTGGTCGAGATCTTCAAGGCCCCGCGTCACCCCTATACCATGGGCCTGCTCAACAGCATCCCGCGTCCCGGCGGCGAGCACGAGTACGTGGCCGGCCAGCCCAAAAAGCGCCTGGAAGCCATTCCCGGCAACGTCCCCAACCCGCTCAACCTGCCGCCCGGCTGTTCCTTCGAGCCGCGCTGTAAGTTCGCCGTTCCCGAGTGCAGTCAGGCTGTGCCGCCCCTGGAAGATACGGGAGGCGGACATACGGCCCGCTGCATCCGCTGGCGCGAGTTTGAAACCGTACAGCAGGAGGTGTCCGCATGACCGCCACGACCACCCAGAACACGCAGCCGCGCAACCGCAGCGACATCGCCGCCTCCGGACAGACGCTGCTCGACGTGCAGAACCTGGAAAAGTTCTTTCCCATCCGGGGCGGGCTCATGTCGCGCGTGGTGGGCAACGTCAAGGCCGTCAACGACATCACCTTCAGCGTCAAGCGCGGTGAGGTCGTCGGCTTGGTCGGCGAGTCGGGGTCGGGCAAGACGACCGCCGGGCGCGCCATCCTGCGCCTGATCGAGCCGACGGGCGGCCAGGTGATCTTCAACGGCACCGACATCACCAAGCTGAGCAAGAGCCAGATGCGCGATTACCGCCGGGAGATGCAGATCATCTTCCAGGACCCCTTCGCGTCGCTCAACCCGCGCATGACGGTCTCGGACATCATCGGTGAGGCCATGCAGATCCATAACCTGCACCCCGGCAAGGGGCGTGTGGACCGCATCGCCGAACTGCTCCAGCGCGTGGGTCTGCGCCCCGAGCACATGGGCCGCTACCCGCACGAGTTCTCGGGCGGGCAGCGGCAGCGCATCGGGATCGCGCGCGCCCTGGCGGTGGACCCCAGCTTCATCGTGGCCGACGAGCCGGTCTCGGCGCTCGACGTGTCCATCCAGGCGCAGGTCGTGAACCTCATTCAGGACCTCCAGGAAGAGCTGGGCCTGACTGTGCTGTTTATCGCGCACGACCTGCACGTCGTTGAATACATCTGTGACCGCATGATCGTGATGTACCTCGGCCGCATCATGGAGATTGCGCCCAGCCACCAGCTCAACCGCAATCCCAAGCACCCCTATACCGAGGCCCTGCTCTCGGCTGCTCCGGTGCCCGATCCCACAGTCAAGCGCCAGCGCATCATTCTCGAGGGCGACATTCCCAGCCCGATCAACCCGCCGTCGGGGTGCGTGTTCCGGACCCGCTGCCGTTACGCCATCGCCGACTGCGCCAACATCGTGCCGGAACTGCGCGAGATCAGCCCGAACCACTTCAAGGCCTGCATCCGCGACGATATTCTCTAATCGGCTGCATCTGGAGGGTGGGGGAGGGGCGACTAAAGCCCTTCTCCCACTCTTTTGTTCAGCAGAATGACAAAACGCCCCGGCATCCACTTCAGGACGCCGGGGCGTTTTCGGAGGGGGTTATGCAGGACCCTTAGTGACCGTCGCCGTCCTTGGCTTCGCGCTTGCCTTCGTTGTACTCGGCGTGGGCTTCGCGGTTGTGCAACTCGGCCTTGGCACGGTCCTCAGTGGCCTTGAGCTTGTCGGCCGCGTTGTCCACGTGGTCGTCGCCCACTTTCGAGGCCACGTCGTGCCCGGCGGCCCGGAGGCGGTCGGCGCCCTCGTTGATCTTGGCCTTGGCCGCGTCGGCCAGGTTCTGCAGTGTGTTCTTGTCGTCACTCACAGTGATTTACCTCCTGAGGTTGGATTCCCGGTTTGGGTGCCCTCAGCATTCCCCGCTGACCTGCCGTACAGATGAAACGAAGCCCAGGACCGCCTTTAAAAAGTGGGGGAGTCAGTTGGAGCCGCCCCCAGTCTGAGGGCGCTTAGACCGTTGCCTGGCCCCGTGTAGCACGCCTCGGCTCTGGCGCCCGGACGAACCGGAGCCTCCTTGGGGTTGCGCTTCCGGCGAGCGTAAAGGGGGTCCCATACTAGGGAGAGGAGGACGGCCTGTCAGATATCGGCTGGCCTTTTTTCGCCTGACGGGGGTAGAGTGTTCCCCGATATGACCAGCCACATCAAGGTGCCCGCACAGGGCGAGAAGATCACCATGCAGGGCGATCAGCTTCAGGTGCCCGATCAGCCCATCATCCCCTTCGTCGAGGGTGACGGCACCGGACGCGACATCTGGAAGGCCAGCGTGCGCGTCCTGGACGCAGCGGTCGAAGCGGCCTACGGCGGCAAGCGCAAGATCGAGTGGCTCGAAGTCTACGCGGGCGAAAAGAGCACCGAGGTCTACGGCGAGAACGAGTGGCTGCCCGACGAGACCGTCAAGGCCTTCGACGAGTACCTCATCGGCATCAAAGGTCCCCTGACCACGCCGGTCGGCGGCGGCATCCGCTCCATCAACGTGGCGCTGCGCCAGCTTCTCGACCTGTACGCCTGCCTGCGCCCCGTGCAGTACTTCGCGGGCGTGCCCAGCCCCCTCAAGCAGCCCGAGCTCGTGGATATGGTCATCTTCCGCGAGAACACGGAAGACATCTACGCGGGGATCGAGTACAAGGCCGGCACTCCCGAGGCCAACAAGCTGCGCGACTTCCTCATCAACGAGATGGGCGTCACGCAGATCCGCTTCCCCGACAGCAGCAGCCTGGGCGTCAAGCCGGTCTCGAAGGAAGGCACCGAGCGCCTCGTGCGCGCCGCCATCCAGTACGCCATCGACAACGGCCGCAAGAGCGTGACGCTGGTGCACAAGGGCAATATCATGAAGTTCACCGAGGGCGGCTTCCGTGACTGGGGCTATGAGCTCGCCAAGCGTGAATTCGGCGGTGTGGAACTCGACGGCGGTCCCTGGCTCAAGCTGCCCGGCGGCATCGTGATCAAGGACGTGATCGCCGACGCCTTCCTCCAGCAGATTCTCCTGCGTCCCTCCGAGTACGACGTGATCGCCACGCTGAACCTCAACGGCGACTACGTCTCCGACGCCCTCGCCGCGCAGGTCGGCGGCATCGGCATCGCTCCTGGCGCCAACATCAACTACGTGACCGGCCACGCCATCTTCGAAGCGACCCACGGCACCGCGCCCAAGTACGCCGACAAGAACGTCATCAACCCCAGCTCGGTCATCCTGTCGGGCGAAATGATGCTGCGCCACATGGGCTGGTCCGAAGCGGCCGACCTGATCCTCAAGGGTCTGGACCAGACTATCGGGCAGAAGTTCGTGACCTATGACTTCGCCCGCAGCATGGAAGGCGCGCACGAGGTCAAGACGAGCGAGTTTGCCGACAAGATCATCGAGAACATGAAGGCGATGCCCCAGGCCTGAGCCCCGCGCTCTGAGGGTGGGCGGCGTTTCCCGGTAACGGGGGCGCCGCCCGCCCCGTTTTGCCGTATCCTGCGCCGCATGACCCGCGTGGTGTTTTTCCTGCTCGGCGTGGCGCTGCTGGCCGTCACGGCGTTGGGCGCCCTGTGGCTGCTGGGGCAGCTGCTCGCCGGCCTGGGGGCCTTCATCGCCGGGACGGCGGGCGTGATGCTGCGGCTGCTGTGGTTCCTGGCCGTGGCCGGGGTCCTGGGCGGCGTGGCCTTCTTTCTGTCGAGCGCCTGGCGACCGGCGGGCCGGGGCCCCGGCCCCCAGCGCCGTGTGACTCCAATGGCCGCGTCCGTCCCCGCTCCAGTGCCCACCGAGAAGGCCCGGTGAGCACCAACCCCGACCGCTTTCTGGGCCGCGCGGCGGTGTATGCGGCAGCGCGCCCGCCCTACCCGGCGGCGCTGGGCGAGTGGCTGACGGCCGAGGGCCTACTGCGTGGCAATGTGGCCGATCTCGGCGCGGGGACGGGGCTGTTCACGCGCCTGCTGCTCTCGGCGGGGGCGGCGCAGGTGGACGCTGTGGAGCCCAACCCCGAAATGCGCGCCGAGCTGGAAGCGGCCCTCGCGGCGCAGGTGGCCTCGGGGACGGTGCGGGTGCACGCCGGGACCTCCGAGGCCACCGGGCTGCCGGACGCCTCGCTGGACCTGATCACGGCGGCGCAGGCGGCCCACTGGTTCGCTCCGGAGCCGACCCTACGCGAGCTGCGGCGGGTCCTGCGCCCTGGCGGACGCGTGCTGCTCGTCTGGAACGACTGGCGCGGCGTGGACGCGCCCCTGAACCGGGCCTACGGCGAGGTCGTGGCGCAGTTTACCGAAGCGGACGTGCCGGTACTGGCGACCCGCGTGCCCGAGGCCGAGTTGCCGGGGCTGCTGCCGGGCGGGTTCGAGAAACGCCTCTTCGACCACGCCGTGCCCTTTACCCGTGAGCGCCTGCGGGCCCTGGCCGGCAGCGTCAGCTACCTGCCCTCGCCGGGCGACCCGGTCTACCCGGACATGGCGGCGGCGTTGGACCGGGCCTTCGGGGACCCGGAGGGGGGAGAGGCGCCGCTGGTGTACCGCACCCACGCCTACCTGGGCCGGATAGAGGACTGAGCCCCGGCTCGTCCCGTTCCTGGCCCTCAAATGTGACGAACATGACGCGGCTCAAGCTCTCCTCACGGCGCATCAGGAAGGGTGTGGTGCACTACGTGGCATGAACCGTTTCCAAGTGTCTGCCCTGGCCCTCACCGCCGCCGCCCTGCCGGTCCTCGCCGCTGCGCAGGCTCCGGCCCTGCCCGCCGGCTGGACGAACGCCGCTCTGGCCGGCGCGACGTACGTGATTCTCGACCCGCGTCTGGAGGGCAACCCCGGTCTCCTGAACGCCGAGCAGCAGGCGGGAATCCTGAAGGCCATGCGTACCGACTCGGCCGGAGCGATCTCGCGTCACTACCCCAGCGCGAAGTTCGTGACCGATCCCGCCACGCCCGGCGCCGTGAAGGTGTCTCCCGTGCTCGTGACTCCCAGTGCGCTCGTGCCCTGGGCCAAGCTCAGCGCCCGGATGGACCTGCAACTGGCCGACGGCAACACGGTATCGCTCAACGAGAGCTTCGGGCTGCTCACGCTGTGGCAGCAGGGCGCGCAGGCGGCCAACTACGCCTACGACCGCATTGCTCAGCGCCTGCCCTAAAAGCGCGTTTAAGTCCTCTTGAGACGGCCCCTGCCCCGCGCGGGGGCCGTGTTAGCGTGGCCGCATGACCGATCAGAAGAAAAGTGCGTTCGTGACGGGTGCCAGCAAGGGCATCGGCCTCGCCGTGGCGCAGGCGCTCGCCGCTCAAGGCTACGGCGTGACCCTGACCAGCCGCAAGCAGGACGAGGTGGAGGCGGCCGCCCGGGAAGTCGGCAGCGGCGCGCGCGGTGTGGTGTGCGACGTGCGTGACCCGGCCGCCGTGCAGAGCGCCGTGGACGCCCATGTGGAGACCTTCGGCGGCCTCGACGTGCTGTTCGTAAACGCGGGTGTGGGTGTGTTCGGCAACGTCGAGGACCTGAGTATCGAGGACTGGCAGGCCATGATCGACACCAACCTCAGCGGGGCGTTCTATACCGTCAAGGCGGCGATTCCGGCCCTCAAGCAGGGGGGCGGATACATCTTTACCCTCAGCAGCCTTGCGGGGCGCAACGCCATGCCCGGCGGCGGCGGGTACAACGCGAGCAAGTTCGGTCTCAACGGCCTGTCGGAAGTCATGAACCTCGACCTGCGCCAGCACGACATCAAGGTGACGCAGATCATGCCTGGCAGTGTGGCGACCGAGTTCGGCGGCCATCAGCCCTCGGACGCCGACGCCTGGAAGATCCAGCCCGAGGACCTCGCGCAGCTCACGGTGGACCTGCTGAACATGCCCGCGCGCACGTTGCCCAGCCGCGTCGAGGTACGCCCCGCGCGCCCGGATAAGAAGCCCAAGAACTGATTTTCCCACGTCGTGCGCGCCCCCGGCCCCTGTCGCCGGGGGCGCCTGCGTTGACCGGACTGCTGCGGCTCTCAGGATCGCCCTGCTAGAATATGGGGCGTGTACACCAACCGCCGCGCGCATTACGAGTACGAACTGTTGGAGCGCTACGAGGCGGGAATCAGTCTGACCGGAAGCGAGGTCAAGAGCATACGCGCCGGCGGCGTGGACTTCCGGGACGCCTTCGCGCGCCTGACGAACGGCAACGTGGACCTCGAAGGGCTCTACATCCCCGAATACACGGAAGCCAGCTACAACAACCACACCCCCAGACGTACCCGCCGCCTGCTGCTGCACAGCGAAGAGATTGCCAAGCTGCGCCGGGGCCTGGAGCAAAAGGGCCTGACCCTAGTGCCCACCCGCCTGTACCAGAAGGGCCGGTATTTCAAGGTGGAACTCGCCCTGGCGCGCGGCAAGAAGCTGCACGACAAGCGCCGCGCCGAGGCCGAGAAGACCGTGCGCCGGGAGCTGCGCGACCTGTGAGGCGCCTGGGAATGGGGGCGCGCTGGCCCCGGTTGCTGCTGCTCTCAGCGGCGCTCATCGGCGCGGGGCTGGCCGGCGCGCAGCTCGCCTTCAGCCGCCTGAATCTGGCCGGGCGCGACGTGCAGAGCATCAACCTCTACGGCGCCGAGTACGCCAGCCAGACCACCCTCTCGGGGCTGCTGAGCGTGGTGCGCGACGGCGGTCTGGTGAGAGTCGAGGGGCTGGGGCACGTGCTGCTGCTGCCTATCGACGAGGACCAGGCGCGCGCCGTGACCGACTTCAATACCGTGCAGCTCGACGCTGAGCGCGTCAAGGCCCGCTCGGCCACCCTGGTCAACGGCAATCTGTACCTGCCGCTCGACACGCTGGCGCGCGGTCTGGGCGCGACCTACGCGCCGGGGCAGTTCACGGTGGCCGCGCCGACCCTCCAGGGCGTGAGCAGCCGTGCGGGCCGCAGCAGCGACCGCCTGGTGCTGGACCTGAGCCGCGACGTGGAGGTCAGCGACGAGCTGCGCGGCACCGAGGTCCGCATCACCCTGAGCGGCCTGAAGGGCGATACGCGGCGCTACACCACGCGCGGGGCCTTCCTGCCCTCGGCGCAGGTGACGCAGTCGGGCCAGAACCTCGTCGTGACCTTCCCCCTGCCGCAGAGCAGCGGCTACCGGGTGTACCCGGTGGTGCGGGCGGGCGGCGCGCGGCTCGTCGTTGACGTCGGCCCCGGCATTCCCGTGACCGTACCTGCCCTCACGCAGCGCATCGGGCGGCCCCTGATCGTGCTGGACCCCGCGCGGGTGCAGGGCCTGGGCCGCGACGTGACGCTGGAGGTGGCCCGGCGCGCGGCCGAACTGCTCACGCAGGCGGGTTGGCAGGTGCGTCTGACGCGCGAGCAGACCTCGGCGCTGGGGCAGAACGACAAGCTCGCGCTCGCCCGCCAGAGCGACGTGTACCTGGCGCTCGACCTAGGGCGCTTTCCCGGCAGCCCGCGCGGCGGCGTCACGGTGTACGAGCAGAGCGGCGAGAGTCCTTCGCAGTACGTCAATGCCCTGCGCGGCGCCTCGACCGCGCCCTACGGCAGCCTCGCGGTGGGGGACGGCGGCGGCACGCGGCGCCTGAGTGAACTGCTGCGCGGCGAGCTGCGCGGCGGCGGCGTGACTGCCAAGCAAGGGAGCATCAGCCGGGTGCTGACGCTGGGCGAGACGGCCCAGGCCGCCCTGCTCATGGAACTGGGCTGGACCGGCAACGCGCAGGACCGCACCAACCTGGGCACCGACGCCCGGCTTCAGGCCTTCTCGGTGGCGGTGGCGCGCAGCGTGGCGACCTACCTCACCGCCCGGGCCAATAACGCCTCGCAGGTCGCGCAGGGCAGCAACGGGAGCACGCCGTGATTCCGCTGCGCCGGTTCCTGTCGCTGTTCAACGTGGTCACGCTGGCCCTGCTGCTCGTGTCGGCCTACGCCTACGAGGTCGTGCAGCGTCCCCCCGCCCTGCCCACACCCCCCAAGCTGGAACTGTCCGAGCGCCGGGCGGTCAAGGTCACGGTGTACTACCCCGACACCCAGGTCCAGAACCTGCGGGCCGTGCAGCGTACCGTGCAGGTCACCGAGGAAAACCCCACTGCGCTGGCCCAGGCTGCCGCGAACGCCTGGGCGCAGGGGCCGGCCGGCAGCGGGACAGGACTGCTGCGCGCCGTGCCGCAGGGCACCGCCGCTCCGCGCGTCTACCTGCGCGGGACCCACTACTACGTGGACTTCCCGCAGGCGTACACGGGCCTGAACTACGGGGCCAGCGGCGAGCGGATGCTCCTGTGTACCCTGACCCGGACGCTGCTCGACAAGCGTGGGCAGGACGTGACCTTCCTCGTGGGGGGGCAGATGACCGATACCCTGGGCCGCATGGACCTGCGCGAGCCGTATACCCGCCAGGACTGCACCGACCGGTAAGGCCGGGCACACGCGCGTGATCCAGACCATCACCCTTCAGGGGTTCAAATCCTTCGCCGAGCGCACCCGCCTCGAATTTTCGAGCGGAGTATGCGCCGTCATCGGTCCCAACGGCAGCGGCAAGAGCAACGTCGTCGAGGCGATCCGCTGGGCCACCCACGGCGCGCGGGCCCGTGAACTGCGCGCCGGGCGCGGGACCGAGCTCATCTTTCACGGCAGCGGGGGCAAGGCGCCGCTGGGGCTGGCCGAGGTCTCGCTGGAACTCTCGACCGCGCAGGGCCGCCTGAACCTCACCCGCCGCGTCTACCGCGACGGCACAGGCGAGCAGGACCTCGCGGGACGCCCGGTACGCGCGCGCGACGTGCAGGCGGCGCTGCGCGGTACTGGCCTGGGACCGGGTGGGCTGGCCGTCATCGGGCAGGGCGAGGTGAGCGGCGTGGTGCAGGCCGAGGGCCGTACCCTGCTGGGTTACCTGCAGGAGGCGGCCGGGCTGTCGCGGGCGGTCAGCGCCCGTCAGGAGGCCGCCGCGCGGCTGCTGGAGGCCGACAGTCACCTCAAGCGCCTGCGCCTGCTGCTGAACGAGCGTGAGTCCGGCGTGGCCCGGCTGGCCCAGGCCGCCGCGCAGGCCCGGCAGCACCGCGACCTGAGTGCCCGGGTCCTGACCCTGGACGACGCCCTGCGCCGCGAGCGCCAGGCTGCGCTGCGCCGGGAGCTGGACACGGCCGCCCGCGAGGCCCGCGCCGCGGCGGCACGCAGCGCCGAGCTGGCGCTTGCCGTGGGGGAGGGGGCTGCCCGCGTGGAGGCCTCCCGCGAGGCCGCCCAGGCTGCCCGCGCTCGCCAGGAGGCCCACGCTGGGGCACTGGATACCCTGCGCGCCGCGCGGGAGGCCCATGCCCAGGCGGCGCGCTACCGGGAGCACTTCGCCGCCGAGGCCGCCGCGCTGAGCGCCGAACTCGCGTCACTGCCGGATACGCCGCCGGTGGCGCCCGCTCCAGACCTCGTGGCCCTGGCCGCAGAGGCGGCGCAGGTCCGCAGTGGGGCTGAAGCCGCCGAGGCCACGGCGCGCCGGCTCGACGCCGCGCTGAGCCGCGCGCGGCAGGAGGCGGCCCGGATCGCCGAGGCCGTCACACGCCGCTCCGCGAGCCTGGACACTCTGAGGGCCGAGCTGGAGCGCGCCGAGGGCAATCTGGACACCGCGCGGGCGGCCCTGCTGCCGGCCCGCGCCGAACTGGAGGCCGCCGCGCAGGCCCGGCAGGAGGCCGAGGGCGCCTTCACGGCCCAGGCCGATACGCGCGCCGCCGTACAGGCCCACGAGCGCCACCTTGCCGGCGAGCTGACCCGGGTGTCGGCCAGTCTCGCTCCGCTGCGGCGTGAACGCGAGCGCCTGGAAAGCGCATTGAACAGCTACGCTCGCTACGGCGAGGGCGCCCGCAACGCCCTGCGCCTGGAGCATCCCGGAATCGTCGGCTCAGTGGCCGATCTGCTGAGCGTGCCCGCCGAGTACGAGACAGCGGTGGGCGCGGCGCTGGGCCGGCGTCTGGAGCAGGTCGTGGTGGCGCGCGGCGACGACGCCCGTGAGATCATCGAGGAACTCCGTCGGGTGGGCGGCCGGGCGACCTTCCTGCCACTGGACCTGCTGCGCCCCCGCCCCCGGCGTGACGCGGCGCTGCTGCGTGAGGACGGCGTGGTGGGCAATCTCGCCGACCTGTGTCCCACCGATCCCACCCTGGTGGGCGAGGCCATCCTGGCCGATACGCTGCTCGTGCGCGACCTGCGGGCCGCCAATCGCCTCGCGCGCGCGCATGTCAGCCGGCCCCGCCTGGTCACGCTGGACGGCGAACTCGTCGAGCCGGGCGGCGCGATCACGGGTGGCCGGCTGCGCGACAGCGGCGGCGCGGTCCTGGCCGACCAGCGGCGGTTTCAGGAGCTCGACGCCGAGCTGGGAGAGGCCGCCGCCCTTCAGGCCCGCCTGGAGGCCGAGCTGGCGCGCGCGCGGGGAGCCGCCGGCGCCTCCGATCCTGCGGCGCTCAGAACCGCGCTCGACGACGCCCTGCGCCGCGAGCTGGACGCCGAGCGCCGCGTGACCGAACTGGGCGCGCAACTCCGCAGTCTGGAGACGAACCGCAGCAGTCTCCAGACCCGGCTGGCCGAGGCCGCGCCCACGCCGGAGCCGGTGCACGCGGCGCCGGACCTCACCACCCTCGAGAGCGACCTGCTCGCCGCCCGCCAGGGGGCCGAAGCCGCCCGCGCCGCCGAGCGGGACGCCGCCGAGGCCTGGGGGCTGGCGCGTGAGCTGGCGGCCGCCTGGACCGCCTACCACGCGGCCGGGGTCCGGGCCGACGCGCTGCGCGGGCGCCTGGCCGCGGGCGCGCAGGCCGCCGCGACCCAGCAGGCGCACCTGGAAGCCGCTGCCGCCGAGGTCGCCCGCCGTGAGGCCGCGCTGGGCAGCCTCGACGAGGGCGAGTTCCCCCGTGCCGAGGCCGCCCGCGAGGCCGCCGCGCTGGCCTACAGCAACCTCATCGGCGAGCAGAACCGCGTGCGCGCCCGCCTGGACGAGCTGCGGCTGCTTATCGCCCGGCGCGAGGGCACGCTGGAACAGGTGCCCGACGGTTGCCTGCCCCCCGGCACCCCCCGCGAGTGGTCGGCCGAGCTGGCCCGCGCCCGCGCCGCACTCGAGACCCTGGGGCCGGTCAACGCCCGCGCCGAAGCCGACCATGCCGCCGAGCGCGCCGAACTGGAGACCAGCCGCGCCGAACTGGCCGACGCCGAGGACGCGGCGGGCGAGCTGCGCGGGCACCTTTCCGCGTTGGAGGACGCCGAGGGAACTGCGACCCGACTCGCCTTCGGGCGCGTGAACGAGGCCTTCCGCGAGTACAGCGCCGAGCTGCTGGGCGGGGTGGGCGAGCTGGAGGCCGAGACGGGCGAACACGGCCGCCTCACGGGCCTGCGCCTCGCCGTGCAGCCCCGCGGCAAACGTACCCGCTCCATGACCTTGCTCAGCACGGGCGAGCGCACGATGGCAGGGCTGGGCTTTCTGTTCGCGCTGAACCACGCCGGGGGCGAGGAGGGCATGGGCGGGCTGCCGCTGGCGGTGCTCGACGAGGTGGACGCCCCGCTTGACGAGGCCAACATCCGCCGCTTCACGGCCTTCCTGGAACGCTTCGCCGCACGCGGCACCCAGTTCATCATCGTCACGCACCAGAAGGCGACCATGGAGGTCGCTCAGGCGCTCTGGGGCGTGACCACCGACCAGACCGGAGCCAGCCGCGTCCTGAGCATCCGCCAGGAGGGCGAGGGCGTAGGGGCCTGAGCCGGAGATGGCCGGCGGAGTTTCGGCGGTCTTCAGGTTATGTGAGCCGCATCGTGGCCCGCCTCCCTGCCGAACAGGGGCTTACTGACACGGCGGGTCCAGATCACCGGGTTGGGTGGCCTAGCCTGCTCGGGGCCGTAGCATGGGCCGGATGCGACCCTTTCTCCTGTCTGCTCTGTTGGTGGGGGCGGCGTCGGCCCAGAGTGCTCCGGCCGGCGTGCCGGGCCAGCCCAGTTTCGAGGGCCAGATCGTCTATCAGGTCATGCCCGACCGTTTCTTTGACGGTGACCCGGCGAACAACGCGGGCGTGGACCGCGCCGACCCGCGCGCGTGGCACGGCGGCGACCTCGCGGGCCTGACGCAAAAACTCCCGTACATTCAGAAGCTCGGCGCGACGGCGCTGTGGCTCACGCCGGTGTACCGCCAGCAGCCGGGCAACTTCTCCGACACCTCGCCCTATCACGGGTACTGGCCGGCCGACTTCCGTAAAGTGGACCCGCATTTCGGGACGCTGGCGACCTTCGGCGCCCTGATGGCGGGGGCCAGGGCGGCGGGGCTGCCAGTCGTGCTCGATCAGGTCATCAACCATTACGGGTACATGGCCCCGGCGGTGACGGAGCATCCTGGCTGGTTCAACGGTCCGGCGCAGTGCGGCGCTTCGCGGAACAAGGACGTGGACTGCTCGCTCGCCGGCCTGCCTGACCTGCGCCAGAGTGTGCCGGCGGTGCGGGACCTGCTGCTGGGCAACGCCGACTTCTGGCGTGCCCAGGGCGTATCGGCCTTCCGCTACGACGCCATCAAGCACGTTGAGGGGCCGTTCCTGAAGGAGCTGCTGGCCCGTGACCGCGCCGCCGGCACCTGGACGCTGGGGGAGTGGTACGACGCCGACACCGGCACGGTGGCCGACTGGCAGAAGGCTGGGTTCGACAGCCTCTTTCTGTTCAGCCTGCAGGCAGCCCTGCGCCAGAGCGTGATGGGCGGCCAGAGCCTGAGCGGCGTGGCGAACGTCCTCGCGCGTCAGGGCGAGTTGCCGCGCCCCGGCGAGGTCGCGCTGTTTCTCGACAACCACGACGTGCCCCGCTTTGCCAACGGCACGCTGTTCGAGGACGAGGGGCAGACCCGCACCCGCTATGGCCTGCGCGCCCTGATGACCCTGCGCGGCGTACCAGTGCTGTGGCAGGGTACCGAGATCGCCCAGCGCGGCGGCCCTGACCCCGATAACCGCCGCGACATGCGTTTCGAGGGCCAGTGGACGCCCGCCGAGGCGCAGACCTTCGCCGCCGTGCAGGGCGCCGTCGCCGCCCGTAAGGCGAGCGCGGCCCTGAGCCGGGGCGAGCAGCGGCTGCTGAACGTACCCGCCGGCTTACAGGACGACCTGTTGCTCTTCACCCGCCAGCAGGGCGACCAGACGGTGCTGGCCGCCTGGCACAACGGCCGCGAGCGACGTACCTTTTCCGTGCCGCTCGCGGCGCTGGGGCTCGGTGCAGCCACGCAGGCCCTGACCCGCAGTCTGTTTACCAGTCAGAACGCGGGCCTGAGCGTCAGCGGCGGGTTCCTGCACCTCAGCCTGCCGGGGCGGGATGCGGCGGCCTTCGAGTTGGGCAGGAAGTAGGGCCGGATTCAGGGAACCGGGCGCAGGTGGTGCAAAGCGGAAAGCGGGGCCACCTGCGCACCCGCTTTCCGCTTTGGGAGCTCAGGGCTGCGAGGGCGCGGTCGTGGGAGCCGGGGCAGGCGCCGCGGCCGGGGCCGCGACCGTCACCAGCTCGGGAAAGCTCTGGGGGGCGAGGCGGGTGAGCTGCGCGTCGAGGTACTTCTGCGCCGCGTCGCCCGCGAGCTGCTGACGGATCAGGGGCGCGGCCTCGGCCAGCGGCAGGGTGCCGGCCTGGGTGCGCTTGGTCACGATCAGGACGTGCCAGCCGAACTCGGTCTGGACGGTCTGGGGAACGTTGAGCGGGCCATTGAAGCTTGCCTGGTCGAAGGCTGCCACGGTGTCGCCCGAGTTGATGCAGCCCAGGTCGCCGCCCTGCGCCGCGCTGCCGGGGTCCTGGCTCTTTTCCTGGGCGATCTTGGCGAAGTCGCCGCCCGCCGCGAGCTGGGCCGTCACCGCGTCGGCCTCGGCCTTGGTCGGCACGAGGATGTGCTTGACACAGGCCTCGCCGGGGCGGTTGAAAGACGCCCGGTTGAGGTTGTAGAAGCCGCCTACCACGCTGTCACCGAAGGTAAAACGCTTCTGGAGGGTGTCGAGATAGGCGCGCACTACCGTCTGGCGCTCGAGCGCCGCGCGGAAGTCGGCGACGTTCGCGTAGCCGCGCTGGCCCAGCGCCTCGGCGAAGGCCTCGTCGGTGGGGAACCCGGCGCGGGCCTCCGCGACCTGCGCGTCGAGGGCGGCCGCGTCGGGCTTGTTGGCGACGCGGGCCAGCTGATAGGTCGCGCGCTCGCGCACGTACTGCTTGAGGTAGTCGGCGCGCGCCGGGGCGAATTCTTCGAGCAGCGATTCCTCGAACGGCGCGCCCTGACCATTGACCACCCGCGCGACCGCCTGCCGGAAGTCGCGGTCGAACTCGGCCAGCGTGACCGTCTCGCCGCCGATGCGCGCCACGACCGCCGCCGGGTCCTGGGAAGCTGCGGGGGTAGCCGCTGGTGCAGGCTGTGCGGGCGCGGTCTGGGCCGGCGCGGCCGGGGTCGTCGGCGTGGCCGGTGCGGTCTGGGCGAGGGCCGCGCCGCCGAGCAGCAGCGTGAGGGTCAAGGCAAGTCTGTTCATGCTGCTGCCCACTGTAGCGCTCTGTGCATGAGCGCGCGGTCCACCGCCCGCCTGCGGAGCAGAGCGCACGTTCAGGGACAGGGAGACCGGGGCTAGGCTGCGGGTCGCCGCACCGGGGCAATAGCCTTCCGGCCTACACGTTCCACGTCCTGACCGCCCAAATACACCGCCTCGTCCCGGCCGCTTTGTGACAAATGCTCTAGAATCCGCCGCGTGCGCCTGACCCTTGAGGAAACGACCGACCCCCGCGTGTACGACGACGCTGTGAGCCACCTGCCCATCACGAGTGCCCTTCAGGGCTGGGGCTACGGCGAGGCGAGGCGGGTGCTGGGCCAGACGCCCGCGCGGTACCTCATCAAGGGAGATGGCCGGACGGTGGGCGCGCTGCAACTCATCCGCAAGCGCCTCGTGCCCGGCTTCTCGACGCTGTACGCCCCGCGTGGCCCGGCACTCGAGTCGCTCGACCTGCTGCCCGACCTCGCGGGAGCGGTCCGGAAGGTGGCGCGGCCCACCGACGCCCTGCTGAAGATCGAGCCGCCGTATCCGTACCTCGCGGGCGACGGCGACTCGGAGGCGCACGTGCCCCCCGCGCTGGGGCCGTTCACGCGCGCCGACACCGAGCAGCCCGAACACACCATCATCGCTGACCTGCGCCCGACCGAAGCCGAGCTGCTCGCGGGCCTGAGCAGCATGGCGCGGCGCAACGTGCGCGCGGCCGAGAAACTGGGTGTGGTGGCGGGCCGGGACGACGATTTCGACGCCTTCTGGGAGATCTTCACGGCGACCAACGAGCGTGCCAAACTCGGGGCCTTTCCGCGCGCCTACTACGAGACCATGCTGCGCGAGGGCAACGCCCACGGCGGCGAGGCGTACATCGTGCTGTCGCGCTACCGGGGTAAGGCTCTGGCGGGCGGCTTTTTCGTCACGATGGGCAAAGGAACCTACTACCTCTTCGGCGGCAGCGTGCGCGACGACCGCGTGGGTGACGACGGCCAGCCCCTCAAGGACAGCAAGGCCCCGGATGCCTTCTACTGGAACGCGATGCTCGACGCCAAACGGCGTGGCTACGAGCTGTTCGATTTCTGGGGCATTCCGCGCGTCCTGGACGAGAGCAAGCACAGTTACGGCGTGTTCAAGATGAAGCTCAAGTTCAGCGAGCAGCGCGTGTGGTACCCGGCCTACGACCTGACCCTCAACCCGGCTGCCCCGGCCATCATCAAGGCGATGCGCTGGCGCAAGACCCAGAACAACTTGCGCAAACGCGGCAGCGCCGACGACGTGTTGTGACCTGACCTAACGGTCGGTCAGGCGGCATGGTAGGCTGAGGTCGTGGCTACCCTGTATGTCGTCCTGCTGACCCTGCACAACCTCAACCGCTGGCTGGTGCTGCTGACCGGCATCTGGGCCCTGGCGCGGACACTGCCCGGCCTGGGTGGCGCGCGCCCCTGGACCCAGGACGATCGGCGCCCGGTCGCGGCCTTCATGGGCACGCTGCACCTTCAGGTCGTGCTGGGGCTGCTGCTGTACGCTTTTCTGGGCATGCAGGGCGCGCCCGTCTTCGCCGGGGCTCCGCGGCCCAGTTTCCAGTGGGAACACCTGGGTCTGGGTGTACTGGCCGCCGTTTTCGCTACCCTCGCCAGCATCCAGAGCCGCCGCGCCGCTACCGACCCGGCCCGTTTCCGCGCCGCCGCGCTGTGGTCGGGTCTGGCCATGCTGACCGTCCTGGCGGCGATTCCGTGGTGGCGGCCCCTGATCCGGCTGTTTGGCATGTGAAATGGAAGTGGGGAGTGGGTTGTAAAGAGTGGTAAAGGTCTGAGTTTCTACGTGCAGTGATGGAGCTCAAGACGCCACTGCCCGATGCCCCCGAAGGCCGTCGTGCGCAAAGCGCACTGGCCATTCCAGGTGGGCTGAGGCTGGCCCAGGCCTTAGCCGTCACGCCGCAGGGCAGAGCAACCCCGCCACTCTTCGGAACGGCTGTTGCCGAGCGCAGCAAAAAAGATCCTCCCTCCCACCGGGCGGGGGGCTGGGGGGAGGGAAACCGAAGGGGCTGACCTTCCAACTCGGAGGTCAGCTCCTTACCGCCCCGGCTCGATAATCACCTTGCCCGTCGTCTTGCGGTCGAGGATGTCCTGAAACGCCCGCGCACTCTCGGCCAGCCCATAGGTGGGCCCGACCTGTGGCGTGACCTGCCCACTGGCGACCAGCGGCGTCAGCGCCTGCGCGGCCTCGCGGGTCAGGTCAGCGTCGGGCATCAGGCTGCTGAGCCACAGGCCCGTGACCGTGACGTTGCGCTTCATCAGTTCGACCGGGCGCAGGTTCGCCGGCTCGCGGCTGGCGTTGCCGATCACGATGATGCGCCCGAGGTTGGCCGCCATCTCCAGGCTCTCCTGAAAGCGCGCACCACCCACGACTTCCAGGATCAGGGGCACGCCCTTGCCGCCGGCAGCCTCACGGACCTTCTTCACGCGGTCGGGATCGTCCTGAAGCAGGGTCACGTCGGCGCCGAGGTCGCGGGCGATCTGGAGTTTCTCTTCGGTCGAGGCCATCGCCACGACGTGCATCCCCATCGCCTTGGCGAGCTGGATGCTCGCGGTGCCCAGTGCGCCGGCGGCCGCCTGCACCAGCACCCACTCGCCGGCCTCGCCGCGCCCGAGGGTCTTGAGGCCGTGGTAGGCCGTGAAGTACGACACCGGAAAGGCCGCCGCCTGCGCGCCCGACAGGCCCTGCGGCACCGGGATGAGGGCGGCGGCGGGCGAGAGGGCGTACTCGGCCAGGCCGCCGCGTCCGCCCAGGCTGGCGACGCGCGTGCCGACCTCCACGCCCTGCACGCCCTCGCCCACAGCGTCCACCACGCCGGCAAATTCCATGCCCGGCGTGTAGGGTACGCGGGTGCGCGTGAGGTACTCGCCCGCGACCGCCAGCACGTCGGCGAAGTTGATGCCGACCGCCTCGACCTTCAGCCGGACCTCGCCGGGGCCGGGTTCGGGGCGCGGCACCTCGCGCAGTTCCATCACGTCGGGAGGGCCCAGTCGCTCGACCACCATCGCTCTCATCGTGTCGCTCATGACCCGCAGCATACGCCTGCGCTCCCCGGAAGTGAACGTCAACGGACACTCTGAACGTCAGCGGATTTGACCGGGGCCGCCCGCGCGTGGAACCATGCGCGCATCAACAATTCCCCGAGCACCACCGCCAAGGAGGCACAGCTGTGAGCATCGTCGAACAGGCCCGCGAGGGCGACATTCTGGTCCTGACCATCAACAATCCCCCCGTGAACGCCTTTTCGCCGGGCGTGCCCGAAGGCCTGCACGCGGGCCTGGACGCCGCCGAGACCGACGCGGGTGTGCGCGCAGTGGTCATCATCGGTGGGGGGCGCACCTTCATCGCCGGGGCCGACATCAAGACCTTCGACCTGCCGCGCGAGCAGGCGCCCGACCTGCGCGGCTTCATCACGCGGCTGGACGCCTTTTCCAAGCCCACGGTCGCGGCCATCCACGGCACGGCGCTGGGCGGCGGCCTGGAGGTGGCCCTGGCCTGCACCTACCGCGTGGCGACCGCCGACGCCCGTCTGGGCCTGCCGGAGGTCAAGCTGGGGGTGCTGCCCGGCGCGGGCGGGACGCAGCGCCTGCCCCGCGTGGTCGGCGCGCAGAAGGCCCTGGAGATGATGCTCTCGGGGAGCCCGGTCAAGGCGACCGAGGCCCGCGACCTCGGTCTGGTGGACGAACTGGTGGGCGGCGACCTGCGCGCGGCGGCCGTCGAGTTCGCCCGTGCCCACGCCGACGCGCGTCCCCTGCCCCGCATCAGCGAGCGCGGGGTAGAGGGCGCCTCGCCCGAGCTGTTCGCGGCGGCCCGCGCGGGCCTGGGCAAGACCCATAAGGGCCAGTTCTCGCCCGGCCTGATCGTGGACCTCGCCGAGATGGCGGCCACCAAGCCCTTCGCCGAAGGCTGGGACGCCGAGGCGCGGCTGTTCATGCAGGCCAAGGACAGCCCGCAGTCGCGCGCCCTGCGTCACGTCTTTTTCGCCGAGCGCGAGGCGGGCAAGGTACGTGGCCTGGGCAAGGACACGCCGGTCGGGGACGTGCGCCGCGTGGGGATCATCGGCGCGGGCACGATGGGCGGCGGCATCGCCATGAACTTCCTGAATGTCGGGTTGCCCGTGACCATCGTGGAAACGGCCCAGGAGGCGCTTGACCGCGGGCTGGCAACCATCCGGCGCAACTACGAGAACAGTGCCAAAAAAGGCCGCCTGACCACTGAGGATGTCGAAAAGCGCATGGGGCTGCTGACTCCCGCGCTCGATATGGGTGCGCTCGCGGACGCCGACCTCATCATCGAGGCCGTCTTCGAGAACATGGATGTCAAAAAGGACATCTTCACGCGCCTGGACACCATCGCCAAGCCCGGCGCGATCCTGGCGAGCAACACCTCGACCCTGAACGTCGACGAGATCGCGGCCGTGACCTCGCGCCCCGAGCAGGTCATCGGCCTGCACTTCTTTAGCCCCGCCAACGTGATGAAGCTGCTGGAGATCGTGCGCGCCGACAAGACGAGCGACACGGTGCTGGCGACCAGCCTCGCGGTCGCGCGCAAGATCGGCAAGGTGGGCGTGGTGGTCGGCGTGTGTGACGGCTTCGTCGGCAACCGCATGGTGCACCGCTACGGCGACGAGGCCCGCAAGCTCGTCGAGGAGGGCGCCGACCCGCAGGCTGTGGACGCCGCCATGCACGCCCTCGGCCTGCCGATGGGGCCGTTCGAGATGAGTGATATGGCCGGCCTGGATATCGGCCACGCCATCCGCCAGCACCAGGCGAAGGAGCGCGGACAGCCCAAGCCCGACGGCTGGCTCGACCGCATCGTCGAGACGGGCCGCAAGGGCCAGAAGACCGGCGGGGGCATCTACGACTACGGCGACGACCGCAAGGCCCGCCCGAACGCCGAGATGGGCCAGCTCATCGCCGATTACCGCACTGAGAAGGGCCTCACCCCGCGCGAGATCGGGCAGGACGAGATCACCAAGCGCCTGGCCTACTCGCTGGTGAACGAGGGCGCGCAGATTCTGGAAGAGGGCATCGCGCAGCGTGCGGGCGATATCGACGTGATCTACCTGTACGGCTATGGGTTCCCCGGCTACCAGGGCGGGCCGATGGGCTACGCCAGCGAGCAGGGCCTGGGCAACGTCGCCGCCGATCTGGAGAAGTACGGCCAGACGCCCGCGCCGCTGCTCCGGCGCCTGGCCAACGAGGGCAAGACCTTCGCCGATTACGACCGCGAAACCGCCAGAGGCTGAAGCCCGGGCAGGGAAGAGGGCCGGGTGGGGGCGTTGTCGGCCCCCGCCCGGCTTTCATGTCCGCCTGAGCTGCCCAGCGCACCCTTGCGCCATGACCCCTGCGCGCCGTTTCGCCCGCCCGGCCCTCGTTCTCGTCACGCTCGGTCTCGTGGCTGGGCCGCTGAGTACCTCGCACGCGCTGCTCGACAAGACGCGCTTCGCGGCGCACCTGGGCGTGGCCTACTACGCCTTTCACCACTGGGTGCTCTCGCCCTACCAGAGCGGCCAGTTCGCCTCGGGCAGTGCAGGACGGACCGGGCGGCTCGTCAAGGGCGGGCTGGCCCTGCTGTTCGCCGCGCACGAGGTCAATGTGGCCCAGAAGGTCGCGCACGGCAGCCACGACCCCCTGCTCCAGAAGCTCGACGCGCAGCTCGTGAATCTCAAGGATTCGATGGGCCGCGTGGGCGCCAGCCTCAAGAGCGGGCAGCTGAACGCCGCCGACCTTCAGAGCCTCGACAGCGCCACCACTTCCATTGGGTCGGCCTCGGCAGCGGCGGGGCAGCCCATCCGCGACGTGACCGCCCCTATTCCGGGTCTGTAACGCCGCCTGCCCCGGCCTTCCATCTTCTCCTGATGCGGGGCCGTTAAGCTGCGCCTATGCGTTTTCTTGTCGTGGAGGATGAAGCGGCCATCCGCCGCCCGCTGGTCGCCAGTCTCCGTGAGGCCGGCTACGCCGTGGACGAGGCCGCCACCGCCGCCGAGGCCCGTGACCTCGCCTCCGACTTTCCCTTCGACGCCCTGATGGTGGACGTGGGGCTGCCCGAGGGACCGCAGGCGGGATTTGACCTTGTGCGGGACCTGCGTGGGCGCGGCGTGGGGGCGCCGGTGCTGTACCTCACCGCCCGCGACGCCGTCGAGGACCGCATCGCCGGGCTCGACGCGGGTGGGGACGACTACCTCGTCAAGCCGTTTCACCTCGGCGAGGTGCAAGCGCGGCTGCGCGCCCTCGTGCGCCGCAGCCGCGCGGAGGTGCAGGTCGAGCGCCACTGGCACGACCTGCGCCTCGACTGGACCGCCCGCGCCGTCTACAAGGCGGGCGAGCGCGTGGCCCTGACCGCCAAGGAGTTCTCGCTGCTCGAGGTGCTGGCCTCGCATCCGGGCCGGGTCTACACCCGTGAGGAACTCATCGACCGCGTGTGGGATGGCCGCTTCGACGCCGAGTCGAACGTCGTGGATACCTATGTCCGTAACCTGCGGCGCAAACTCGGGGACGACGTGGTGCGGACCCTGCGTGGCGTGGGCTACAGCTTTCCCGAAGGCGACTGAAGCGGGTGCAGCGTTCTTGACGCTACGGACCCGCCTGACGCTGCTCACCTTCAGCGTGCTGCTGCTGACCATGCTGGCCTTCGCCGGGGTGGCCGGCGCGGTGCTGTGGCGCGTGGAACTCGCCGCCATCACCCGGCAGGTCAGCGCGCAGGCCGACGCCCTGTTGACCGTCGCGCGCCAGTCTCCCGGCCCGCCCGAGGGCGCGACCGAACTGCTGGAGACGGAGGGGGTCACGGCCGTCGCGCGGGTCTACCAGGGCGCGGCCCTGCGCTGGAGCGGCGGCGCGCTGGGGCCGGACGTGCTTGACCCGGCCTTTCTGACCGATCAGGAACTCCGGCGCACTGGTGAGGTCGCGGGTTACCTCACTGCCTCGCGCCGCGTCGGTGAGGTGACGGTGCAGGTGGGGCGTAGCCTCACACCCCTGCGCGGGTTGCTGCGCCGCTACGCCCTGGTGGCCGCGCTGACCCTGCTGCTGCTGAGCCTGCTGGCCGGAGCGCTCGTGGCGCGCGAGGTGCGCCGGGCGCTGCGGCCCCTGGAGGCGCTGGTGAGCCGCGTCGGGCACCTCGATACACCCGAGCCGGTGCCGGCCGTCTCCGAACGCGGCGAGGTGGGCGCCCTGGCCCGCGCCCTGGACACCAGCCTGGGAGCGCTGCGGGCCGAGCGCGAGCGCGAGACGCTCTTCCTAGCGAGCGCCTCGCACGAACTGCGCACGCCGGTCACGGCGCTGCTGGCCGACCTGCAATACACCCTGGCCCGCGAGCGCCCGCCGGAGGAACTGCGCGCGGCGCTGCGTCGGACCGAGCGCACAGCCGCGCGCCTGCGCCAGCTCACCGGCAACCTCATGACCCTGACCCGTGCCCAGCGCCTGCCCGGTGTGCCCGGCGCCGGGGCCTGGCCGCAGGTGGACCTGCTCGACCTTGCGGGCGAGGCGGTGGACCTGCTGCAACCGCTGGCGTCGCGCCGGGACACCGACCTGTGGCTCGACGGCCAGCCCACCCCCCTGCGCGGCGACAGTGCCCTGCTGGGCAGCGTGCTGGAAAACCTGATCGGCAACGCCATCAAGTTCACGCCGGCCGGCGGGCGCGTGCAGGTGCAGGTCACGCCCCTGCGCGGCGGCGCGGGCCGCCTGGTCGTCGAGGACACCGGCCCCGGCTTTCCGCCCGGCACCCTTACCGAGGCGTTCGTGCGGGGCCAGGCCGACGTCGAGGGCTTCGGGCTGGGGCTGGCGGTCGTGCGCGAGGTCGTCGAGGCGCACGGTGGAACCCTGCTGCTCTCGGCTGCCGGGGGCGGGGGGGCCCGCGCCGAGGTCGTGCTGCCCGCCTGAGATCGGCGAACCGTTCGCCTAGGGGGCCGTCGTCTTTCAGAGACGGCGGTGGCAGCACCCGGCCCGCTCCCGGCCTGAGCCGCCCATTCTTGCCGAACGTTCGGTCGTATCGCTGGGGTAGGCGGCATTCCTGGCAGTCCTTAATCGTGCTCTTTAGCGTGAGTTCATGTCCGAACTTCCCCCCTCGGTGCCCGTCTTCTACGATCCGGCCGGCCGGCGACGGCGAAATCTCAACGGGCTGGCGGCCGTGCTGGGGGCCGGGGCGCTCCTGGCCGGGGCCGCCCTGCTGACCGCGCTGTGGCACCCCGCCGCCCTGCCCGCTCTGCCCCTGCAAGGCGGCGCGCCGGGGCTGCGGGCCCTGACCGGGGTCGTGCAGCACCCCGGCCGAGATACGGGCGGGCCGGAAGAGGGCTACGCCCGCGTGGCCGGGGACGCCTCCACGTGGGCTGCCCCTCTGAACGTCACCGGCTTTTTCGTCGCCTGGGACGACAACAGCCTGTCGTCGCTGAAGCGCAACCTGGGCACGCTGGACGTGCTGGTGCCCGAGTGGTGGCACCTGGGTACGGGCGGTGCGCTGTTGGCCGAGTCGCCCGGCAAGAACGCGGCCATGCGCGCCTATGTCACGGCGCAGCGGCCCGCGCTGCCGGTCATGCCGCTGGTCAACAACTACGACTCCCAGACGCAGACCTGGGCCTCGGACCGTCTGGGCGCGGTGGTGGGCGACCCGGCGCAGCGGGCCAGGCTCGTGCGCGGGCTGCTCGCCGGCGTCGCGGAGAACAACTTCGCCGGCCTGAACGTGGATTTCGAGAATGTCCCCGACGCCTCGGAGGCGGCCTATGTCACTTTCATCGGTGAGCTGGCGAGTGGCCTGCACGCGGCCCACAAGAAACTGACCCTCGACGCGCCGCTGGACGATCCGGCCTTCCGGTACGCCGACCTGGGCCGCCTGGCCGACAGCCTGGTCCTGATGGCCTACGACGAGCACGAGGAGACCTCGGCCCCCGGCGCCATCGCCGCGCAGGGCTGGCTGTCGCGCAGCGTGGCGACGCAACTGCGCGCCGTGCCCGCCGCACACCTGACGGTCGCGCTGGGCAGTTACGGCTACGACTGGGCGCCGGGCGGGCAGGCGGCCGAACTGACCTTTCAGGAGGCGATGTCGCTGGCCCGCGACTCGGGGGCGCACCCGGCACTCGACCCGCGTACCCTGAACCCGACCTTCCGCTATGGGAGCCAGGACGGCCGAGCGCACACGGTGTGGTATCTCGATGCCTTGAGCCTCTACGACCAGGCGCAGGCGGTGCGCGCCCTGGGCATCCGCAACGTCGCCCTGTGGCGCCTGGGCAGCGAAGACCCAGGCGTGTGGCCCGCGCTGCGGCGCACGGGCCAGGAGGCCGTCACGGCGCTCTCGCAGCTTCAGGCCGGCTACGACATCGACTACCGGGGCCAGGGCGAGCTGCTGCGCGTCAGCGGCCAGCCCCGCAGCGGTCAGCGTACGGTCACGCTCAATCCGCACACGGGCCTCCTGAGCGCCGAGCACGTCACCACCTTCGCCACGCCCTATACCATCGAGCGCTGGGGAGAAAGCGACCACAAGGCCCTGGCCCTGACCTTCGACGACGGCCCCGATCCGCTGTACACCCCGCGCATCCTCGACATCCTGAAGCGCGAGCACGTGCCCGCGACCTTCTTCGTGGTGGGCCTGCGCGGTCAGGCCGATCCGGGCCTGCTGCGGCGCATGGTGGCCGAGGGCGACGAGATCGGCAGCCACACCTACACCCACCCGGACCTGGGGCTGGTCTCGGCGCGGCAGTTCGATCTGGAACTCGGGGCCACGCAGCGCCTGCTGGAAGGCGAGACGGGTCGGCGCACCGTGCTGTTCCGCCCGCCCTTCGCCGAGGACGTGGAGCCCGAAACCCCGGACCAGGCGGGCATCGTGGCGCGGGCCAGCGCGCAGGGCTACTACATCTCGGGCATGGGCGTGGACCCCAACGACTGGAAGCGCCCCGGCGTGGCGGCCATCATTCAGGGCGTGCTGTCGCAGGTGCGTGACGGTGACGGACAGGTCGTGCTGCTGCATGACGCGGGCGGCGACCGTGAGCAGACCGTGGCGGCCCTCCCGACCATCATCGGGCGCCTGCGCGCCGAGGGCTACCATTTCACGACCGTCTCGCAGCTCGCGGGCATTCCGGTCGCGCAGGCCAACCCTCCGGTGTCGGCGGGCGAGCGCTGGCTGGCGCGGGTCATGGGCGTGGACTTCACGGCGCTGGGGGTCTTCGGCACAGCGCTGGGCTGGCTGTTCAGGGTCGGCGTGACCCTCAGCGTGGCGCGGCTGCTGCTCATCACCGTGCTGGCGCTGCGCGAGGCCCGCACCCGCCGCGCTCCCGGCGAGACGGCGCCGGAACAGGTCCTGCCCAGCGTCACCGTCATCGTGCCTGCCTACAACGAGGCGCGGGTCATCGGGGGCGCGGTCGCCTCGCTGCTCGCCTCGGACCTCCCGGACCTGCGGGTGTACGTCGTGGACGACGGCTCGTCCGACGACACCGCCGGGGTCGTGCGCACCCTGTACCCGGACCACCCCCGACTGACGGTCGAGCGCGTCGCCAACAGCGGCAAGTCGGGCGCCCTGAACCACGCCCTGCACCGGGTGGACAGCGAGGTCGTAGTCGTGCTCGACGCCGATACGCACATCAACCCGGAAGCGGCGCGGCGGCTGGCGCGGCACTTCCTCGACCCGCGCGTGGCGGCCGTCGCCGGCAACGCTAAGGTGGGCAACCGCGTGAACCTGCTCACGCGCTGGCAGGCGCTGGAGTACATCACCGCCCAGAACCTGGAGCGCCGGGCCATGAGTCAGCTCAACGCCATCAGCGTAGTGCCGGGGGCCATCGGGGCGTGGCGGCGCACGGCGCTGCTCTCACTGGGCGGCTTCACGCACGACACGCTGGCCGAGGACGCCGACCTCACCATGCGCGCCCTGCGGGCTGGGCACCGCGTGACCTACGAACTCGGTGCGGTTGCCCGCACCGAGGCTCCCGAAACCGTGCGCGCCTTCCTGAAGCAGCGCGACCGCTGGATGTTCGGCACCCTCCAGGCCACCTGGAAGCAGCGCGGCGCCCTGCGCAGTTCGGCGCGCGGTCTGGGCCTGTTCACGCTGCCCAACGTGCTGCTGTTCCAGGTGCTCTCGCCGCTGCTGGGGGCGGTGCTCGACCTCACCTTCGTGACCTCGCTGGCCTGGGCGCTGCTCCAGTGGCACTACCACCCGGACGGCGGCTTCACTCCGGCGGGGCCGGTGCTGCTGTTTACGCTGCTGTTCATCGTGGTGGACTTTCTGGCGGCGGCCGTCGCCTTCGCCCTCGAACCCGGCGAGGACTGGCGGCTGCTGCCGCTCCTGCTGCCCCAGCGCCTGATCTACCGCCAGCTCATGTCCTACGTGGCTATCCGCGCGGTGATCGGGGCACTCCAGGGCCAGCGCCGGGGCTGGGGCAAGCTGGAGCGCACCGCCAACGTGGTCCCTGTTGCCCCCCGCCCGGAGGCGCAGCCCGGCACCTGAGCGGCAGTAGGGCGCGGCTCGGACTCTCTCCCGGTCTGGGTCGTACCCTACTGCCAAAAATGCCGTCCTAGACAGAGTTTTGGCCTGCGCTCATTTCATCTGACCCTGAGTCCTCCTGCCTAGCCTTGACCTCGGAGGTTTCCCATGACCAAGTCCCTGCTGTCTGCCCTTGCCCTGAGCCTGTTGCTGCCCGTGAGTGCCTTCGCCGTGACCGCCAAACCGGCGGCCACCATGCCCATGCCCGCAACGGCCAAGCCCGGTGCCATGCCCGCCATGCGTAAAGTCCGTATCAACACGGCGGCCGCCGCCGAACTGACCACCATTCCGGGCGTGAACACCAAGCTCGCCGCCGAGATCATCAAGGCCCGCCCCTTCAGGAACAGCGCCGAGCTCGTCAAGAAAGTGAAGGGGATCGGGGCGAACAACGTCAAGAAGATGCTGCCTATGATCGACTTCAGCTGAGCCTGTCCCGTCCTCCAGTCCTGCCTCCCCCAGCAGGACTTTTTTCACGCCCGTACCCCTACCCGAGCGGCGTCAGGGCCGACGGCTGAGTTTGCCGGGCGTCTCGGCCGCCTCGCCTTCGTGCACATCCGGCGCGGCGGCCGGGCTCTCGGCGTGGCGCTCGCTCTTGTACCAGGTGTTCTGGCCGGTGAAGAAGTTGCGGTACGCGCGCGGCAGGCTGGCGAGCAGCGCGGCGCTGTAGGCCGGCAGGCTGGCGAGGGTGTAGGGCACGCTCCACCAGCCCAGGCGGCGGTCGAGGCGGTAGCGCAGCGCCCAGTTGAGCTGCATGGCGAGCGGCAGCACGGTGAGCAGCAGGCCCACCCAGCCTGGCAGCGCCAGCCCCTGCCATCCGAAGATGCGGCGCAGCGGCTGGCTGACAATGCTCAGGATCAGGATGAGGTTGAGCCACGGCGCCAGCACGAAGTAGCTGAAGTCCAGCCGCACCACCGGGTGCATCGGGTGGGTCCACAGCCCACGCAGATAGGGCAGGCACTGCATGGCGCCCTGGGTCCAGCGCGACCGCTGTTTGATGAGCGACGGCAGGTCGAGCAGCCCCTGCTGCCCCACCTGCGCGGTGAGCAGCGCGATGCGGTAGCGCGGGTCCGCGAGACGGATCTGCACGGCGCTGGCGAAATCTTCGAGCAGGACATCGGGCCAGGGCGGCGTGCCCGCGCGCAGTTGCGAGTCGAGGTAACTGATGCGCATACATTGGCCGTTACCGGTCAGCGAGGCGGCGCCGCCCCAGGCCCGCGCCCGCTGGATGTGCCCGGTGATGAAGGTCTCCAGATCCTGCTGGAACAGCAGCATATGCGCCAGCACGCCGCCCCGCCCACGCGGAATGCCGGTGTGCCGGAAGCGCATCCAGCCCTGCGCGGCCATCACGTCCGGGTTCAGGAAGGCTCCGCGGACCTGCGGCGCGAAGTCCTCGCCCACCCGGCCGTCGGCGTCCATGACCACGAACACCTCACGCGTGAGGTCGGCTGAGGCCCAGGGCTCCAGCTTGAGTAGCCGGGCCACCGCCCAGTTCATGGCCTTGCCCTTGTTCTGGCGGGCCTCGGGAAACTCGCGGCGCAGGTGCAGCACGCCGGAGTCTCGCCGCGCGTGCGCCGCCACGATCTGCGGGGTGGCGTCGTCGCTCGCGTCGTCGATGACCACCACGCGGGCGTCCGGGACCACGGCACGCAGGTTTTCCAGCGTGTCGGCGAGCACGTCCTGTTCGTTCAGGGCCGGAATGAGGAAAGTGATGCCGATTCCCGATTCGGGACCGGCGAGGGTGGGCCGTGGCCGGGGCATCAGGGCACTCACGATCTGCTGCACGATGTACAGCACGAACAGCACGAGGCCGGCCACGTCGATCACGCTCAGCAGGGTGTTCAAGCAGATTCTCCTGGGGTGGAGGGGGCCGGATCGCCGCGTGGGCGGGGCCGCCTTCTCTCGGAGAGGCACTATATCCCCTGTGCGCCGGGGCAGTCGGCCCATGCCAGGGGTGCACACTGGGAGGCATGGCCTCTTCCAACCTTCAGCTCCTGTCGGTCCGGCGTAGACGCCTGAGGCCGTACGTGGACCTCGGACCGTTCTTTCTGTTCTTCGGAATTTCCGGCGTGGACCGGGGCAAAGACGCCCGCGTCCAGAAGCGCTTCGATCTGGAGTACTACCCGCACATCGTGACCGTGTTGGTCTCTCCGGCGCCCGCGCCGGGCCGCTACGCGCTGCGCGGCCTGCCTGTCGAGGCCAACAAACGCGGCTGGACCGCGCAGTCCGGTGGCGCCCTGCAAGGAGAACTCAGCGACGACGGCCTCGCCGAACTGCGCGCGTGGCTCGGGGCAGGCGGGGGAGAGGTGCGGGCCGAGGCCCTGGCCCCGGCGGGCGCCTGAGCTCCCGGCGGGTCTCCGGGCCACCGGGCCGGGCGGCCCCGCTTGCCCAGGGCGGCCAAATCTCTATACTCGGTCCAACCCAAACCCGCTGTACCGACCAACGGAGGTCTCTCATGCCCGAAGCCGTCATCGTCTCGACCGCCCGCACCCCCATCGGCAAGGCCTACCGGGGTTACCTCAACGACACCCACGGCTCGGACCTGGGCGCGCACGCCGCCCGTCACGCCGCCGAACGCGCCGGCCTGGACCCCACCGAGATCGAGGACGTGATCATGGGGGCCGGCAACCCCGAGGGCGCCACGGGCAGCAACATCGCCCGCCAGATCGCCCTGCGCGCCGGATTTCCGGTAAGCGTCAGCGGCGTGACCGTCAACCGCTTCTGTTCCAGCGGCCTGAACGCCATCGCGCTGGCGGCCAACCACGTCATGGCGGGGCAGGGTGGCATCTACGTGGCGGGCGGCCTGGAAAGCATCAGCCTGACCCAGAACGAGCACGCCAACAAGTACCGCCTACGCGGCGAGTGGCTGCTGGAGCACAAGCCCGACATCTACATGCCCATGCTCCAGACCGCCGAGATCGTGGCGGCGCGCTACGGCATCGGCCGCGAGGCTCAGGATGAGTACGCCCTCCAGAGCCAGCAGCGCACGGCGGCGGCGCAGCAGGCCGGCAAATTCGACCATGAGATCGTGCCCATGACGGCCACCATGAAGGTGCAGGACAAGGCGACCGGCGAGATCTCGGACAAGGAGGTGACCCTGAAGCTCGACGAGGGCAACCGTCCCGAGACCACCCTGGAAGGGTTGCAGAAGCTCAAGCCCGTCATCGAGGGCGGGGTCATCACAGCCGGCAACGCCTCGCAGCTCAGCGACGGTGCGGCGGCAGTGGTCGTCATGAACGCCGACACGGCGCGCGAGCGTGGACTGGCGCCGCTGGGCCTCTTCAAGGGCTTTGCCATCGCCGGCTGTGAACCCGACGAGATGGGCATCGGCCCCATCTTCGCCGTGCCCAAGCTCCTGAAGCGCCACGGCCTGACCGTAGACGATATCGACCTGTGGGAGCTGAACGAGGCCTTCGCCGTGCAGGCGCTCTACTGCCGCGACACGCTGGGCATTGACCCCGAGAAGTACAACGTGAACGGCGGTAGCATCAGCGTGGGGCACCCCTACGGCATGAGCGGCGCGCGCCTGACCGGCCACGCCCTGCTGGAAGGCAAGCGCCGGGGCGCCAAGCACGTCGTCGTGACCATGTGCGTGGGCGGCGGCATGGGGGCGGCCGGGCTGTTCGAGGTGCTGTAGGCCTGGAGCCCTCAATACAGAGGCAGACCGGACGGGGAAAGCCCTGTCCGGTCTGCCTCTGTTCGCCCGCCCTACCCGGCCACGAAACGCAGCGCGCCCTCTGGCGTCTCTAGCCCCGGCGTGAGGACCGGTACCACCGTGCTCGTGCTCAGGCCGGCGGCGTACTGCACGTCGGCCTCCAGGCCCAGGCGTTCGAGGTACTGGCCGTGTCCACTGCCGCGCAGGGCGTCGAGCGGGTTGGCCTGGCTACGCCGCAGGGTCAGTGCCAGGCGGGCGCCGTCGTCGAGCGTGAACTCGCCCATCGCCAGCAGGTACTCGGAGATAACCCCGGCGGCGTACACGTCCTCCAGGCCCACGTGGCCGTCGGTGCCCGCGCACACCACGGCGATCTCCTCAGTCGCCAGAGCGCGGGCGCGGCGGGCGGCGGCGTGGGCATTCGTCAGCGCGGCCAGAAAGACGTGCTTGCCGGTCTGGGCCGCCACGTGCGCGGCTCCGGTACCGTTGCTGGTGTTCATGACGACCACCCGTCCGGTGAAGTTCTGGCCCGACTGCACGGGGCTGTTGCCGAGGTCGAAGCCCGGAATGGGCAGGCCGCCGCGCTCGCCCGCCAGCACCCGGCCCTCGGTGCGCAGGCCCAGCGCCACGTCCGGCGAGGCGGTGAGCCACAGGGCCTCGGCTCCGTGTTCCAGATAGGTGACGGCGGTCGTGGTCGCGCGCAACACGTCGATGACCAGCACCACGTCCGGGTAGCCGCCGTGCGGCAGCAGGTCGGTCCGCAGCCTCATGTCTGCGGTACCCCAGTCAGACTGGTCCGCAGGCGTTCCAGACCCGCCGCGCCGCCGTCCGCTCTGAACACGGCGCTGCCCGCGACCAGGCAGGTCGCCCCGGCCTCCGCCAGGGCATGCGCGTTGGCGGCCGACACGCCGCCGTCCACCTGCAGGACGGCTTCGCTGCCCAACTCGTCCAGCCAGCGCCGCAGGGTCCGCACCCGCTCCAGGCTTCCGGACAGGAACTTCTGGCCGCCGAATCCGGGGTTCACGCTCATGACGAGGACGGTGTCCACGTCGCCCAGCACGGGCCGCACGGCTTCCAGCGGCGTGCCGGGGTTCAGGGTCACGCCCGCGTGCTTGCCCAGTTCATGGATCATCTGCACGGCGCGGTGGATGTGCCGCGTGGATTCGACATGCACGGTCAGGCCGTCGGCGCCCGCCTCGGCGAAGTCGCGCAGGTAACGCTCGGGCGACTCGATCATGAGGTGAACGTCCATGTACAGTCCGCTCGCCCGCCGCGCCGCCGCGAGAATAGGCAGTCCGAAGCTGATGTTGGGCACGAACTGGCCGTCCATCACGTCCACGTGCGCCCAGTCGGCCTCTTCGATGGTCCGGAGCTCCTCGCCCAGACGCGTGAAGTCGCACGCGAGCAGGCTGGGCGCGAGTTTCACGGCGCGCTGAGGACCGGTGTGGGGTTCGCTGGGCAGCGGGGTTTTGGGGATCACCCCGGCATTCTACCCGTCCCCGCCTGCCCTCATGAGAAACCCCCGCCCATGCGGCGGGGGAGCATGTCCGGGGCCTCAGCGCCCGTAGGTGGCGGTCAGGCTGGTCTTGGCGATGACCTTGCCGTTCAGGTTGAACCCCAGGATGGCGGGGGTCACGGTCGTGGGCAGATCCAGGGCACTGCTCAGGGCGTACAGCGTGTAGACGTAGCGGTGCGGCGCGTCCCCGACCGGCGGGCAGGCCCCGACAAAGCCCGGCTGGCCGCCCTCGTTGTTGAGCTGCGAGGCGCCGGCCGGTAGCGTGCCGCCGGGGTTGCCCGCGCCCTGCGCCAGACCGGTGGCGGCCGCGGGGATGTTGAACACCGACCAGTGCCAGAAGCCGCTGCCGGTCGGAGCGTCGGGGTCGTACTTGGTCAGCACGAGGCTCTGGGTGCCGGCCGGTACGCCGCTCCAGTTCAGGGCGGGCGAGATGTTGGGGCCGGTGCAGCCGAAGCCGTCGGCGACCTGCGCGGCCGGGTACGTCCCGCCGTTCACGAAGCTGGGGCTGGTCAGGGTCAGCGTGCCGGCGGCGCTCATGGGGCTAGGTTGCGCCACGCTCAGGCGCTGGGCCGGGTTCAGTCCGGCGTTGGGGACCAGCGGGCTCATGGCCGTCATGGCGGGGGCACAGGAGGCGAGACTGACGCCCAGAACGGTCAGGGCAGCGGCGGCAAGGGTCTGGTGGGTCATCCGGCTTGACATTGAACGGTCCAGCGTGGGTGGCGGCTCAGGGTCGCCTCACAATATGAGAGACGCCCCAAGGCTGAGCGAAGTCGGTCCTGGGGACTCAGTGTCGCCTAAAGGCCGGCCGTGTCCGGCGGGGCTGGCCGCCGGGTAGCGTGCGGCTATGAAGTCCAAGCTGATCCAGACGGCCCCGGGCGGCGAGCGCACCTTCGTGCTGGTGTTCGACCCTGGCGACGAGGTGCTGGCCGGGCTGGAGGCGTTCGCCACCGGGCAGAACGTGAGTGCCGGGTCGTTTACGGCCATCGGCGCCCTGAGCAGCGTCAGGTTCGGCTTTTTCGACCTGGAGCGCAGGGAGTACGAGTCCATCGAGGTCACGGAGCAGGTCGAGGTCCTGAGCCTGATCGGCAACGTGTCGCGCAAAGAGGACGGCTCGGTGCAGGTCCACCCGCACATCGTCGTGGGGAAGCGGGACGGCACGGCGCTGGGGGGGCACCTCATGCGCGGGTACGTGCAGCCCACGCTCGAGGTGACGCTGGTCGAGGACCCGGCGACGTTGCGGCGTACGTTCCGGCCGGAGATCGGGATTGCGTTGATTGATCTGGACGAGGGGTGAGTTGCGGTTTCCCTGCCAGGGGCGGGGAGTGAGGAGTTGCGCTCGGCCAGAGTCATTCCAGGCGTCGGTGGGGCGGCTCTGTTTGACGGCGTGACAGCTTAGGGGTAGGACACAGGATGTTGGAAGGGCCCGCGCGCTGCGCGCACGACGGCCTTCGGGGGGACTCGGGCGGCGGCGCGGCGGGGATGTGCCGGATCTGGCTCACCTTCCGATCTCCACAGGCCACGGGCTACACGCCTTTTCGCCATCCCTAACGCCCGTTAGCCCCGGCCGTGGCATAGTTGGGCCACACGGAGGCACACCACACCATGAGCGACCTGAACGCCTGGAAGGCGCTGGCCCGCAAGGACCTGAAGGGGGCCGAGCCGGATACGCTGAACCGCGTGACGCCCGAGGGCCTGACCCTGCGCCCTCTCTATACCCGCGCCGACACCGAGGGCCTAGACACCGACACCCTGCCGGGGCTGCCGCCCTACACGCGCGGCCCGCGCGCCACCATGTACGCGGCGCGGCCCTGGACGGTGCGGCAGTACGCGGGCTTCTCGACCGCCGAGGCGAGCAACGCCTTCTACCGCCGCAACCTCGCCGCCGGGCAAAAGGGCCTGTCGGTGGCATTCGACCTCGCCACGCACCGGGGCTACGACTCCGACCACCCGCGCGTCGAGGGGGACGTGGGCAAGGCCGGAGTCGCCATCGACTCGGTCGAGGACATGAAGATCCTCTTCGACGGCATTCCCCTGTCCGAGATGTCGGTGAGCATGACCATGAACGGCGCCGTGCTGCCCATCCTGGCGGGCTTCATCGTGGCGGGTGAGGAACAGGGCGCGGCCCTGGAGCAGCTCTCGGGCACCATCCAGAACGACATCCTCAAAGAGTTCATGGTGCGCAACACCTATATCTATCCGCCCGAACCGTCCATGCGGATCATCGCGGACATCATCGAGTACACCTCGGCCTATATGCCGCGCTTCAATTCCGTCTCCATCTCGGGCTACCACCTGCAGGAAGCGGGGGCCAACGCCGCCCTAGAACTCGCCTACACGCTGGCCGACGGGCTGGAATATGTGCGGGCCGCGCTGCGCAAGGGCCTGGACGTGGACGCCTTCGCGCCCCGCCTGAGCTTCTTTTTCGCCATCGGCATGAACTTCTACACGGAAGTCGCCAAGCTGCGCGCCGCCCGGCTGCTGTGGGCCGAACTGATGGCGCAGTTCTCGCCCAAAAACCCTATGAGCAGTGCCCTGCGCACCCACTGCCAGACCTCGGGGTGGTCGCTGACCGAGCAGGACCCCTACAACAACGTAGTCCGCACGACTGTCGAGGCGATGGCGGCCGTGTTCGGCGGCACGCAGAGCCTGCACACCAACGCCTTCGACGAAGCGACCAACCTGCCCACCGAGTTCTCGGCCCGCATCGCGCGCAACACCCAGCTCGTGTTGCAGGAGGAGACGGGCATTCCACAGGTCATCGACCCCTGGGGCGGCAGCTTCATGATGGAGCGCCTGACCCACGACCTCGCTGCCGAGGCCAGAAAACTGATCGCGGAGGTCGAGGGCCTGGGCGGCATGACGAAGGCCGTCGAGTCGGGCGTGCCTAAGCTGCGTATTGAGGAGTCGGCGGCCCGAAAGCAGGCCCGCATTGACCGGGGCGAGGACGTGATCGTCGGCGTAAACAAGTACCGGCCCGCCGAGGCGACCGCCGTGGACATCCTCGACATCGACAACGCCGCCGTGCGCGACTCGCAGCTCCGGAGGCTGGACGAGGTCAAGGCCACACGCGACCTCGGCGCCGTGACCCGCACCCTGGAGGCCCTGGCCGAGTGCGCCCGCAGCGGTGAGGGCAACCTGCTCGCCCTAAGTGTCGAGGCCATGCGTGCCCGCGCGACCGTGGGCGAGCTGAGCGTGGTGCTGGAGGGTGTGTGGGGCCGCCACCGTGCCGAGGTCCAGACCGTGAGCGGCGTGTATGCCCAGGGCTACGCGGGCGACGAGGGTTTCGCGGCGCTTCAGGCCGATATCACTGCCTTCGCCGAGGCCGAGGGCCGCCGGCCGCGCATCCTGGTGGTCAAGATGGGCCAGGACGGGCACGACCGGGGTGCGAAGGTGATCGCCACGGGGTTCGCGGACCTGGGCTTCGACGTGGACCTGGGGCCGCTGTTCCAGACCCCTGCCGAGGCCGCGCGGCAGGCGGTCGAGAATGACGTGCACGTGGTCGGCGTGAGCAGCCAGGCCGCCGGGCACAAGACCTTGATTCCGCAACTCGTGGCGGCGCTGCGCGAACAGGGCGCGGGCGACATCCTGGTCATCGCGGGGGGCGTCATTCCGCAGCAGGACTACGCGCCGCTGCGCGCGGCCGGGGTGGCCGGCATCTTCGGCCCCGGCACGCCCATCCTGCACTCGGCGCGCGAGGTGCTGGGGCTGCTCACGGCGCGGCAGGCTCAGGCCGCCCCGGAGGCGAGAGAAGAGGTCTAGGTTCGGCGGGGAAGGCCCGCGCAGGGGAGAAGGCCGCTATGCTGCGCGCCATGACGGCGCCCCCGGCCCTTCCCCCCCTGCACCTCGTCGTGATGGGCGTGTCCGGCTCGGGCAAGACCACGGTCGCCCGCGCCCTGGCCGCCGAGCTGGACCTGACCTTCGCGGAGGCCGACGACTTTCACCCGCCCGCCAACATCGTGAAGATGACGGCGGGTATCCCCCTGACCGACGAGGACCGCTGGCCCTGGTTGCGTGCCCTGCGCGACTGGATGGCCGAACAGGGCACGCGCGGCGAGAGCACGGTCGTCACCTGCTCGGCCCTGAAGCGCAGCTACCGCGACCTGCTGCGCGGCGCCGGGGGCCGCGTACAGTTCCTCGACCTGGAGGGCAGCCGCGAGCTGCTCGCCGCGCGTATGAGGGGGCGCAGCGGCCACTTCATGCCGGCGGCGCTCCTCGATTCGCAGCTCGGCGCGCTGGAGCCGCCCACCCCCGACGAGCAGGCCTGGACCTACGACGTGGCGTGCCCGTCGGCCGAGATCGTGGCCGAGGTGGCGGCGCGAGTGCGGCGGGAACTGGGCAGCGGGAAGTAGAGCAGCGGTTCCCCGCGGTTCGGGTGGCTTACTCCATTTCCAGCGTGATGGGGTGCCCCAGCCCGAGCTGCCGTGCCCGCCCCGCCGCGCCCCGGCGGTCGCCTGCCGCGACACGCGTCATGAAGGCGGGGTCGGCGGCCAGCGTGGTCAGGGTCCAGAAGTCGCCCCAGACCTCCAGGCCCCACTGCGCGCGCATGGCGCGGCTGGCCGCCGTCCAGATCGGCTCGCTGAGGTGCTCGAGCGGCGCGATGAAATGCACTTCGCCGTCGGTGCCGGGCGTGCGGGCAACCTTGCGGCGGTACTCGGCGCGCTCGCGCCGGCCCATGCCCTCCCAGGTGCCCACGGCGCAGTAGTGCGCCGAAAAGGCGCTGAAGGTGTCGCGGCAGCGCGTGGGCCGCGCGGCGTACTGAGAGCAGCTTCCCGTCGCGCGGTCGAGCAGCGGGCAGAAGCTCACGGCCTCACGGTGGCGGGCCACGTAGGCGTCCTCGTCGGGGGCCGTGCGAGCATTGGCCTGCACGGCGCGGGCATGGTCCTCAACGCGGCGGGCCTGCTCGGGGGTGATGGCCTGCGCGGTAATGATCGCCTCGGCCAGACTGACCCGGATGGGCATGTCGCAGCACGCGAAGCAGCCCGCGCCGCAGTAGACGTGGCCGCCGCGCGACTCGTAACCGCGGGTCCACTGGGCGGCCTGGGCGGCGTATCGCTCGTAGCCGCGCGTGACCGGGCCCGTCACCGCCGCGTAGGCGGCCGGTCGGGACGGCTGGTCGGGAGCGCCGGGGGCGGATGGGGGAGGGGTAGGCATAGGGAGGCAGAGTAACGCGGCTATACTGCGTTCACCGTGTTCCGACGCCCACGCCCCGCTGCCCCCAATACCCCGCCCGAGGTTCAGACGACCGCTGCCCCCGCCGCGGCGCCGGAGGCCGATCCCGCCCGCGTGCTGGGCGAACTGCTGGCGCGGCCCAACCTGACGGCGGTGCTGGAACAGTCGCTCGCGCAGGCGGCCGCGCTGCTGGGCGGCGAGGTGCGCGGTTTCGCGGTCATCCGCCGGGGTCAGGATCAGGTCGTGGGGGTGCTGGGCTACCCGCGCACGCTGGTCGGCCAAACGCTGGGCGGGCCGTGGTCGGCCATGCGCCCGCGCATCCTCTCGGGGGGCAGCAGCGAACTGTACGCGGCCAACAGCGAGGAGATTCGTACCGTGCTCGACAACGCCGGGATGCGCGAGGTGCCGGTGTCTCTGGTCGTGCCCCTGAGCGAGCGCGGGCGGCAGCTGGGTGCGCTCGTCCTGGACCGCGCGCCGGGCAGCGGGGGCACCGTGACCCCGCAGCAGCAGGAGGCGGTCGCGCGCTGGGCGCAGGCCGTCACGCCGCTGCTGGGTCTGCTCGAATCGCGTGAGGAGTGGCAGCGCACCGCCCGGCAGCTCGCCTCGTCGGTGGTCGAGGCGGTCGAGAGCCAGGAGTTCGAGTCGCTGGGCCACGCCCGCGCGGTCGCTGAGATCAGCCAGGAGCTCGGGCGGGGTCTGGGCCTGACCGAACGCGAACTCGAGGAACTGTGGTTCGCCGCCACCCTGCACGACCTGGGCAAGCTGCACGGCGAGGAAGGGCACGCCCTGGTGGGCGCGAACTTCCTGCACGGCGTGCCGCACCTAGCCGAGGCCCAGAAGGCCATCCGCCACCACCACGAGCGCTGGGACGGTCAGGGAGAACCCGACAAGCTCGCCGGCGAGGACATTCCTCTGTACGCTCGCATCCTGGCGGTCGCCAACGCCTATGTACGGACCGGCGACCTCGAGCGGGTGCGTGCCCAGGCGGGCAAGGGCCTGGACGCGCGCCTCGTGACTGCCCTGGAAAAAGTGGAGAAGCGCGCGCGGTGATCCTGCTCTTTCCGGTCCTGCGCTCCTCGCCGCGTCTCCGATGAGTCTGCGGCCCCCCGCCGCGCAGGGCGAGTCTCCGGCCCACCGCTTTCCGGAACTGGAACGCCGCTACGGTCCCCTGACCCCGATGGATCAGGGTATGCAGAGCCGCGTGTATGTCACGGCCGACGGCGAGACGGTGGTCAAGGTGTACCGCACGCAGCGCGGCGAGCACCGCCTGGAAGCCGAGAACATGCGCCGCGCCGACATGGGCGAGTGGGCGCTCGATGCCGTGGAGGCCGACGGGATCGAGGCCCTCATCATGCGCCGCTTCCGGGGGCATCCGCTGACGCCCGCCGATGTGCCGCGCGCCCTGCCCCGGCTGCGCACCTCGCTCGCGGCGCTGCACCAGGAGCGCCGGGGGGAGGTCAACCTCGACAAGGTGCGGGTCCGGCTGCTGCGTTTCCGGTCGGCGCTGGCGGCCTATCCGCTCGAAGACCTCTTCGACGCCGTCGAGGTGCCCCTGGGGTCGGGGCTGCTAGAGCAGCCAGCGGCGTTCTGCCACCTTGACCTGTGGCACGACAACATCCTGATGGGCGACCGGCGCGGCTCCGACCAAGGCGCCGCCGAAGTCCTGATCATCGACTGGACCAAGGCCGCCTGGGACGACCCCCTGCGGGATCTCGCCCTGCTCAAGACCGGCACCCTGGACCTGTTGCCCCCGGCCGAGAGCCTGGAGGCGGCCCTGAGCTTCCTGCCGGAACGTGATCACGCCGCGTTGCGCCGCTACCGCGCCTATCTTGCGCTGACCACGCTGCATGACCTGTACTGGTTCCTGATGAACGAGCCCTACGAGTTCGAGGAACAGAGCGTCCTGAAGCTCGGGCGCACGCGGCACGCGCTGGCAAGGTTGCCCGAGTAGGGTTGAGAGGCAGGCGCACGCCCCCGCCCCGCGCCCACCTTTCTCGATTTCCCCCGACCCACTATCGTAGGACGCATGGTCACGACTGTCAGCCACCCCCTGGTCCAACACAAGCTGTCCCTCATGCGCGACGTGAGAACCGGTGTCAAGGAATTCCGTGAACTCGCCGGCGAGGTCAGCCTCCTGCTCGCCTACGAGGCGATGCGCGACCTCGAACTGACCCCCGAGCGCCTCAGCACGCCCATCGAGGAGGGCGACTTCCCGATGCTGAGCGGCAAGAAACTGGCGCTGGTCGCCATCCTGCGCGCAGGGCTGGTCATGACCGACGCCATCGTGTCGCTGGTGCCGGCCGCCAAGGTGGGGCATATCGGTCTGTACCGCGATCCCGAGAGCCTGCTGCCGGTGGCCTACTACAACAAGCTGCCCACCGACATCGCCGAGCGCCGCGTGTTTCTCACCGATCCCATGCTGGCGACGGGCGGCAGCGCCAGCGCGGCCATCTCGCGGCTCAAGGAAGCGGGCGCACAGTCCATCAAGCTCATGACCATCCTCTCGGCGCCCGAGGGCATCGCCCTCATCGAGCGGGATCACCCCGACGTGGACATCGTGACGGCCGCCGTGGACCCGCGCCTGAACGACCACGGCTACATCGTGCCGGGGCTGGGCGACGCGGGCGACCGCATCTACGGCACGAAGTAACCCCCAGCAGTCTGCGACTTTGGGCGGAGGCCCGGAACGCCCCAGAGCCTTTAGAATCCCACAAGGTTATGGACTCTTTGCGGGCCTTCGCGGCACAACTCGGCATCTCCGACCCCCTGGGCGCGGGATTTCTCAGCGTCCTGGTCACGTTCGTGGTGGCCCTGGTCTTCACTTGGCTGTTCATCCCGCGCCTGCGGGCCTTCGCGGTGCAGGCGGGCTGGGCCGACCAGCCCAATGCGCGGCGGCTGAACAAGGAGCCGCTGCCCAACGCGGGCGGGCTGGCGATCTTCGCGGGCTTCGTCGTGAGCATCGTGGTGGCCTGGGCGCTGCGGCCTATCGCGGTCGAACTCGTCAATATCCAGGTGCTCGCCATCCTGCTGGGCGCGGCCATCATGGTCATGACGGGTTTCATTGACGACCAGTTCGGCCTCTCGCCCCTGTCGCGCCTGCTCGTGCAGGTGCTCGTGTCGGCCCTGCTCATCGTCAACGGCCTGAAGATCGACTTCAACGCCATTCCCTTTCTGCCGGTGCTGCCCCACGGCGTCAGCGAGCCGCTGAGCGCCGCGCTGACCGTCCTATGGATCGTGGGCCTGACGAACGCCGTGAACCTGATGGACGGGGTGGACGGCGTGGTGGGCGGCGTGGGCTTCGTGGTCAGCATGGTACTGCTCGCCACGGCAGCCCAGTTTCCCGACCGCGCGGCGGCCGTCGTGCTGCTTGCGGGGCTGGGGGGTGCGGCGCTGGGCTACCTGCGCTACAACTTCAACCCCAGCCGCATCATCATGGGGGACGCAGGCGCCTACCTCTTCGGCTTCACGCTCGCGGCCGTGAGCCTGCTGGGCACGCTGAAGTTCAGCGCTGGGGCCAGCTTGATCGTGCCCCTGATCGTGCTGGCGCTGCCGGTGCTCGACACCACCCAGGTCGTGATCGGGCGGCTGGCGCGCGGCATCCGCAACCCGCTGGGGCACCCCGACAAGACCCACATCCATCACCGCGTGCTGGCGCGCACCGCCTCGGCGCGGCGCACGGCCGTGATCCTGTGGACCGTGGCCCTGGCCTGCGGAGTGGTCGGCATGAGTCTCCAGGGCGTGCGGCCCGCCGCCATCGCGGGCACGGCCGTCTTCGTGGGGCTGTGCCTGTGGTTCGTGGCCTACCGCCGTATGCGCGCGCACGGCCTGGAAGCCGGCGCCGTGACCACCGAAGTCCGGGAGGGCTGACCATGAGCGAGAAGAAGATCGTGCTGGCGTTCGGAACCCGCCCGGAAGCGACCAAGATGGCCCCGGTGTACGCCGCCCTGGCGCGCACGCCCGGCCTGAGCCCCCACATCCTCTCGACCGGCCAGCAGCGCCAGATGCTCGACGGCGCCCTCGCCGTCTTCGGCCTCACGCCCGACCGTGACCTCAACGTCATGACCGACCGCCAGACGTTGGCCGACCTCACCGCCCGCATCGTGCCCCAGGCTGGGCGCACCCTGCGCGAGATGGGCGCCGACATGGTTCTCGTCCACGGCGACACCGCCACGTCCTTCTGCGTCGCCCTCTCGGCCTTTTACGAGGGCATTCCGGTCGGCCACGTCGAGGCTGGGCTGCGCTCGGGGTCCCTCAGCGAACCCTTTCCCGAGGAGGCCAACCGCCGCCTGACCGGCGTGCTCTCCACGCTGGATTTCGCGCCCACTACCGGCAGCAAGGCCAACCTGCTGCGCGAGGGTAAGGCGCCGGGCGGCGTGGTCGTCACCGGCCAGACCGCCGTGGACGCCGTGCGCGAGGTCGCTGGCCGGGTGCCGCTGCGTCCCGAGTGGCGCGCGCGTGTAGAGGCCGGGCAACGCCTCGTGACCGTGACCATGCACCGCCGCGAAAATCAGCCGATGATGCGCGAGATGGCTCAGGCGCTCGGCCGGGTGGCGGCCCGGTTCCCCGGCACCCACTTCATCTACCCGGTACACCTGTCGCCCGCCGTGCAGGAGGCGGTGCGCCCGGTTCTGGAGGCCGTGCCCAACTTCGAGCTGACCGCGCCGCTGGACTACAGCGACATGGCGCCGCTGATGGCGGCTTCGGCCCTGATGGCGACCGACTCGGGGGGACTTCAGGAGGAAGGCGCGGCGCTGGGCGTGCCGGTGGCGGTGCTGCGCAACGTGACCGAGCGGCCCGAGGGCGTGGAGGCGGGGGTGCTGAGGCTCGCCGGGAACGATCCGGCCGCGCTGGAGGCGGTGCTGACCGAACTGCTGGGCGACGAAACGCAGCTGGCCGGGATGCGGGCGGCGCGCAACCCCTACGGCGACGGCCTGGCCTCGGGCCGGGTTGCGCAGGCCATCGCCTGGCACTTCGGGCTCGCCGGCCGCCCCGACGACTGGAGCTGACCGCCGCCCGGTGCCCTCCGGCCCGTATGCTGAGCGCACCGTGACTGCTTCTTCTTCTGCCGGCCGCGCCTTCGCGGTCGTTCTCAATTCCCAGGCCGGACGGGGACTGGCGCGGCGGCGCTGGCCCGAACTGGAGGCGCTGCTCCGTGCGCGCGGCTTTTCCTACTCGCTGATCGAGGCGGCCAGTGGCCCCGAGGCCCTGGCGCGTGTGCGGGCGCTGCCGCCCGGGGTCGCCGTGCTGGCGGTCGGCGGCGACGGCACGGTGGGGGCGCTCCTGCCCGCACTCGTGGGCACCTGGCGGCCTCTGGGCGTGGTGCCTCTGGGCAGCGGCAACGACTACGCCGGCATGACGGGCCTGAAGGCCGGCGACTTCGCGGCGGCGCTGGACCGGCTCGCGGGCCGCCCCCGCCCGGTCGACGTCCTGGAAGGCGAGATCGTCGCGGGGGACTGGGCCGGCGAGCGCCGGTTCCTGCTCAACGGCCTGGGCCTGGGGTTCGACGCGCAGGTCAATGAGGCGGCGCTGCGGGCTCCGCCCCGCCTGCCCGGCTTCGGGCGCTACCTGTGGGGAGCCCTGGGCACCCTGGGCCGCCTGCGTCTGGGCCGCGCCGAGGTCACGGTAGACGGCCAAGTGTTGTACGGCGGGCCGAGCTGCCTCGTGGCGGTCATGAACGGCACGCGCTACGGCGGCGGCTTTCTCATCAGCCCCCGCTCGGACGCGGGAGACGGTCGCCTCGACGCGGTGGTCGGCGGCGCGCTGGGCCGGGGCGGCGTGCTGCGGCTCATGGGGCATGTGCTGCGCGGCACCCACCTGGGGCAGCCGGGCGTCTTTTACAGCGCCGGTCAGGAGGTCACGGTGCGCTGGGACCGCCCCACACCTCTGCACCTCGACGGCGACGCGGCGGGCCGGGCCACCGAGGTCCGTGCCCGGGTGTGTCCCGGCGCGCTGCTGCTGTTCGGCCCTGGACAGGACTGAAAACGTCCCCACCCACGGGGGGAGGGGACGGGACGGGCGGCGGCCTTACTTCAGTTTTGCCAGCATGGCCTGGGCGGCGGCCAGGTCGCGCTGCTCCCAGAAGTTCGTGGGGCTCAGGGTCACGGCCTTCTGAAGCTGTGCGGCGGCTCCGGCCTTGTTGCCTGTCAGGGTCAGGGCGTTGGCGTACTCGAGGCGGTGCGTGACGACCGCCGGTTCCAGGGCCACAGCCCGCTCGAAGTAGGGCGCGACGTTGGCCTTGCGCGCGCCGGTCTGCTGCGCGGCGATGGCGCCCTTAAGACCGCCGCTGTCGAGCGTGGCGTTCCACAGGCCCAGCGCCACGTAGGCGCCCGCCAGATTGGGCCGCAGCTTGATCGCCTGATCGAGGTTCTTCTTGACTTCCTTGGCGAGCGAGAGGCTCTCGAACACGCCCGAGAACTGCGCGAGGCGGCCCTGCGCGCGGGCCTTCTCGAAGTAGGCCTCGGCGTTCTGCGGGTCGAGGCGCACGGCCTGGTCGGCGTAGCTCTGCGCCTTCTGGAACAGCGCCTTTTTCTGGGCGTCGGGCGAGAGGCCCGCGCCGGCCGTGGTGGCCTCGGCGGCGAGCGCAAATCCGGCGCTGGTGTTCAGCGCGGCGGCGGCGGCGGCGGCCTCCTGCCAGTTGCCCTGGTTGTAGAGCGCCTGGGCGGTCTGCTGGGAGGCGGCGCCCTGGGCGAGGGCGGGGGTCAGGGCGGCGGACGTCAGGACGAGGGACAGCATCAGGGTACGGCGCATGAACGCTCCTTTGCGGGGGGGGCGACGGGCGTCGCCGGGGGTCGGATTGAAAAGCTGGACCGAGTATACACATCTGCCCCCGCTCTGCCTGACGCGTCCGTCAGGTGGCGGATTGCCGCATTGTTCTGCACCCGGTTCAAGTGGCGCGCCAAATGCTAGGCTGACCCCCAGATCATGCCGGTAAACTGGAAGGCCGCCCTGGAGCAGGTGCGCGCCGCACGGCCCCCGGGCCCGGGGTGCGGCGCGGGCCCGCAGCCCGGCAGCCTGCGCTGGCTGGAAGCTGAACTCGGGCGGCGCGGCGGCAACCCGGCGGCGCTGCGTAACATCGTGTACCGCGACACTGGTCGCCCAGCCGACAAGGCGCATCTGGCCGATATCCTGCGCGAGCTGGCCGCCGGAGCGGGGCTGACCCTGGACCTGGACGTGCCGGGGGTGGCCGCCCCTCTGCCCGACGAACTTGAACTGCTGGGCCGGGCCAAGAAACGGGTCTACAAGGGGTTTCTGGCCGCCCTGCGAGCTGGCCGCGCGCCGCGTATGGTGGTCGCCGGGCGGGCCGGGGCGGGCAAGACGGTCCTGCTCGACCACCTCAGCCGCGCGCTGGAGCAGAGCGGTGTGCTGGTCACGCGCCTGGGCCTGAGTGGCGAGGTCGGCGACGTGTTGGCGCTGGCGCCGGTCGCCGGCCGCTCCTTCGCAGCCCTGGCCGAGCGCCAGCGCGCCGCCCTGCTGGCCGTGGCCCCGGCGCGCGGCGCGTGGCTGGTACGCCTGGCCGGTGAACTGCGTTTTGCCGGCGACCCCCCACGCGGTCCCGGCGGCGAGGTGGTAACGCCGGGGGCCTGGGCCGCGGCGCTACTGCTGGCCGCGCCTCCCGGCGTGGCTGTGCTGCTGGCCCTGGAAGACGCCCGCGGCTGGCCCCCTGACTTGGCCCCCGTGACCGAACTGCGGCCCCCCACCCAGGCCGAGGCCCAGGCCTACCTGATGGAAAAACTGGGCCTGCCCCGCACGGCGGCCGGCGCCCTGGCTCGCGAGACGGGCCGCAACCTCGACCGCCTGACCCTGCTCGCCGGCGCAGAGGCGGCCCGTGGACCGGAAGGCGAAACCGGGCCGGAGCCAGCGGGCGCGGCGGGTCTCGCCGACCCGGACGTGTGCCGGCTGGCGGCTGCCTTCGCCGCCCTGGACGCGGCGTGGCCGGATCAGGTCGGCGGCCGTCCTCATCCCGGGGCGGCCCTAGACGCGGCTCTGGGCGGGGCGCTCGCCCAGTTGCCGCTGCACGCCCGGGCCCACGCGCGGCCCGTTCCCGGCCGCCCCGGTGAATGGCAGGCCGCGTCCTCCCTGCGGGCGCTGCAGCCCCGGCTTGCTCCGGCGGCTTTGGAGACGGCTCGCCTGCGGTTGGCGGGTTCAGCGCCAGAGGTGCCGGGAGCCTACCGCGTCGGCGCGCTGGTGGCTGGGGGGGACTGGGCCGGGCTGCGGGCCTGGCTGCTGGGGACCCCCGACGACGCCCAGTTCCTGCCGCCCTGGTGGCCGGTGGTGCGGGCGGGCTCGCCCCCGCACGGGCGCGAGGCGCTGGCGCGGTTGGTGGTGTCGCACTACGCCGGGCGCGGCGAGTACGGCCACCCGCAGGCGCGGGACGCGCTGTTTCTGCTGCTTGCCTCTGGGGAGGAGGGCGTGCGGGCCTGGGCGCGGGTGAAACTGGCCGAGAGCCGTCTGGACGCCGGCGATCCCGAAACGGCCGCCGCGCAGCTCGCCGGGCCGGAGGTGCGGTTGGCCCTCTCGGCGCAGGCTCCGGCCGATCTCTGGACGCTCTCGGCGCAGGCCGACGCATTGCTTGTGCAGGGCGCGCTGGCCCGCTGGCGCGGCGACCTTGCGGCGGCGACCTGCGCCGTCCACGATCCGCGTACCGCCCGGTCGGGCGCGCGGGCGCTGCTGTGGCGCGGGCTGATCGCCAAGGACGCCGGGCGCTGGGCCGAGGCCCTGGCCGATCTGCGCGCCGTGCCCGACCACAGCCCCCTGCTCTCGGCCCGCGCGCGCTACCAGGAGGGCGACCTGAGACTGCGCCTGGGTCAGCCGGCGGCGGCCCGCGCCCTGCTGCTGGAGGTGGCCGGGCGTCTGGAGCAGGCCGGCGCGCCCCCTGAGGAACAGGCCCGCAGCCTCGCACGCGCCGCGACGGCCCTGCGCCGCCTGGGTCAGCCGGCCGGGGCCATGCGCCTGCTGGAGCGCGCCCTGGCGCTAGTCCCTGCCGCGCCGCCGGGGTCGCCTGGATCAGGGGGCGCCGACGGGGTGGTGCGTGCCAGGCTGCTCTCGGAGGGGGTGCCGGTGCTGCTGGCCCTGAACCGGCACGGCGACGCGCTGGCCCAGGTGGCCGGGGCGCTGGACCTGCTCGGCGCCTCCGGGGCGCGCCGCGCGGAGGCCGCCTACCGAGTACGCCGGACGGTCTACCGCGCTGCGCTGGCCTACCTGACCCGTGGCCTGGGTCGGCGCTATCAGCACCCACTGCTGGGTGCGGGGCGCGATCACCCCGACCTCGCGCACGCCCGCACGCTCCTCGGCGGGCTGCTGCGGGAGACCGGCGGCGCGGGCGACCGCGAACAGGTCCTGACCTTCGACCTGCACCTCGCGCTGGCCCTGGCCGAGCCGGACCCGGAGGCGGCCCTGGGACACGCGGACCGCGCCCTGGCGATGACCGATCACCCCTACGCCGGGGCGCAGGCCCACGCCGCCCGCGCCGAAGCCTCGCTGCGGGCCGGGCGGTCAGGAGCAGTGCTGGCCGACGTGAACCGTGCCCATGCCCTGCTGCGCCGGGTGGGGACGGACCTGGGTGACCGGCCGACGGCCCACGCCGACCCTGGCCTGTACGCCCAGCTTCTGACCCTGGAAGCCTGCGCCCTGGTCGGGGCTCCGGACACTGCTGGCCCGGACGCCGCCCCCCCGGCCTCCTCCGAGGTAACACTGGCCCTCGACTGGCTGCGCGCCGAGCTGAGGCCCCCCGAGCTCGCCCCGTTCCGGGAGGCCGTGTGGCGCGAGGTCGGCGCGGCGCTGGAACGGGGGGGCCGGGCACAGACGGTGGTGCCGGCCGCGCCCTGGCCCCTGCGGCCCGGCGACGTCCTGACGGTCCTCGAAGGTCGCCGGGAACCGGTTCTCGCCGCCGGCGCGGCCCAGGACGCCGGGGACACCCCCTGCTGACCGGCAGCCACCTTGACCGGGACTTGAGGCGGAGCTGTGGTCTGGGCCCTTGCCGTTAAGATGAGCGGCGTGAGTCCCACTGAACCGCAGGCCGGAGGAAGGTCTGCCATCCGGCTGCTCCAGGGATACGTCTGGCATCCCTCGGGCGCCGACGTCGATCTGGAGCACTATCTGCCGCGTGACCTCGACCTCGCGCACGTTCCCAGCATCTCCGAGACGGAGGAAGCCCACGTGCTGTGGGATCAGGTCACGCCGCCCTTCGCCTTTTTCGAGAACGGCGAGCCGACGGCGGGGCAGACCTTCTACCAATTCACGGTGCTGCGCGTGTACGACGAGCGCCCCAGCAACGATGACCTGCACAGCGACGCCGAGAGCGCCAGTCAGTCGCTCGGGCCGCTGCTGGAAAGCACCCCCGAGGGCGTGGGCTGGCAGCTCTGGGAGGATCTGCGCGACCTATGATCGCCTGGCTCGACCTCCTGATCGGAGACGACCCACATCCGCGGCGGTTCGACCGGCCCGGTACGCTCCATGCCTACCTGCTCAAGATGGAGCGCCTGAGTGTCGAGGCGGCCGACGCGCTGATCCGCGACGGCGAGGTCGGGCCGCCCCTGACCCGGCTTGCCTACCGCCTGCGCCCCCTGGCCCGCGAGTGATGGGCACGGCCGAGGCGCCCGTGCCCGACTCTGCCGGCCTGCCCGCTGAGGGGCCCGTGGTGGCCGTGGCGATCTACGCCGGTATTAGCGAGCTCGAGCTCGGCGCGATGGTCACGGTCTGCCGGCTGTGCGGCGGTGAGGGCGTGACCCGTACGGTGAACCGCTCGCGCGCCAGCATCGTCACAGCGGGAGGGCTGGTCATGACGCCGCAGGTGCTGTATGCCGCCCTGCCTGAGGTCTGTGCGCTGCTGCTGCCCGGTGGTCCCGGCGCGGCCAGGGCGGCGCGCGACCCGCTGCTGCGCGCCTTCCTGTCTTCGCACGCGGCGCTGCCCACGGGCGCGAGTGGCAGCGGGCTGCTGCTGGCCGGCGAGGGCGGGCTGCTGCGCGGGCGCGAGGTCGGCGGCCCCCCCGAGCTGGAAGACACCCTGTGGGCCCACGAACCGGCCTCGCTGCACCCCGGCGAGGTGCGGCGCAGCGGTCCGCTGACCTCCGCGCCGGGAGGGGTGGGGGCGCTGCAGGCTGCGCTGGCGGTGGCCGGGACGTTGTGGGGCGAAAACGCCGCTCGGGACGCCGCCTACCGCCTGGGTCTCTGAAGGGCTGTCCAGGCCGCTCAAGGGTGTTGCCCCATGACCCGTCCGGTGTTCTGCACCTTTGCCGGGCGGCGGGATAGGGGATGATTCATGGGATCTCGTCCGGTTGGCAGGGTCCGGGGCTTTCCGACCGGACCCTGCCAACCGGTTACTCCTTGCGCAGCAGGATGCTCTTGAGGTACAGACTCTCGGGAACGCTCAGGAGGTGGGGGTGGTCGGCGGGCTGGTAGGTCACGGCGACCACCTCGGCCCCGGTCTCGGCAGCGCCTGCCGCCACGCGCGCGGCGTCGAGAAGGTCGTCCACCCGGATGTAGTGCGCGCAGGTGCTGATCAGGAGGTGGCCGCCCGGCGTCAGCATCCGCAGGGCGCGCTCGGCCCCCTCGGTGAAGATCCGCTTGGCACGCGGCACGTCGTCCTTGCGCTTGGCGAGGGTGGGCGGGTCGAGGACGATGGCCCCGAAGGTCTTCTTCTCGGTTTCCAGCCGGGCGAGCTGTTCCAGCGCGTCTCCCCAGCGCAGGCCCACCGACACGCCGTTTTGCCGCGCCTCGCGCTCCAGCACCCCCAGGGCGATCTGGTCCTTGTCGATGGCGGTGCTCTTCGCTCCGGCGCGCGCCGCATGCAGCGAAAAGCCCCCGGTGTAGCTGTACACGTCCAGAAAGCCCTCGCCGGGCTGCACGAGCGAGCGCATCAGGCGGCGGTTGTCGCGCTGGTCGAGGAAAAAGCCGGTCTTCTGCGCGTCCATCGGCGAAAAGTGCAGGGCGAGATCGTCCTCGTGGAACTCGACCCGCTCGGGCACGTCTCCCCACAGCGGGCCCGAGCGCAGGTCCAGGCCTTCGCGACGGCGTTCGCCCGTGTCGCTGCGCTCGTAGGCGCTGGTCGCTCCCGTCTCCTCGCGCAGCGCCCGCACGATCAGGTCGCGGTGCCGCTCGGCGCCCGCGTTGCGGAACTGCACACCCAGGACGCCGGCAAACTGGTCTGCCACCACACCCGGCAGGCCGTCGGCCTCGGCGTACACGGCCCGCACGGCGTCGGTGCCGGTAATGCGGCCCTCCCGGCGTTTCAGGGCCGCGCGTACCCGCTCGCGGTAGAAGGCGAGGTCAATGTCACGCTTGTCCCAGGTCAGCATCCGCAGCGGCGTGGCGCCCTCGGGGTTGAAGTACCCACGCCCCACCAGGGGGCCGCCGGGATCGCGCACGTCCACGACCTCGCCCGGGGCGATGCCCGCGTCGGCCGAGGCGACGTCGCCCGTATGGCCGAAAGGGTAGCGCCCGGCAATGCGCCGCACCGCGCCCGGATTGAGGGTGACCGACAGGGACTTCTTCATCGGGGAGCAGGGTAGCAGAGGGGGGTGGGAAAGACAGGTGCGCGGCCCGTGGCGTGTGGCCTGTAGAGGGGGTGAAGGCCACGCCTCGCCACCATTCCCGCCTTCCCATCTTTGCCCCAGTTCCTTCGCCGCCCAAGTCCCCACGAAGGCCGTCCTGCGCGAAGCGTGCGGGCTATTCCGACGCCATGGGACTGGCCCCGAACGGAGCCGTCACACCGCAGAGCCGTGCGAGCCCGCCAACGCCCGGGATGACTCTTGCCGAGCGCAGCAAAAAACCCCCTCCCATCGGGAGGGGGGCTGGGGGGGAGGGCAAGTAGAACCAGAAGCCCTACCACCCAAGCAGGATCAGAAGCTCAGGCCTTCGCGTCCGGGTCCGGCATCGCTGCCGTCACCGCCGCGTCCACTCCACCCTCGAAGCGCACGAAGTTCTCTCGGAACATCCGCGCCAGCTTGCGGGCGGTCTCGTCGTAGGCGTTCTGGTCGGCCCAGGCCCGGCGCGGGTTCAGGACCTCGGTGGGCACGCCCGGCACCTCGGCCGGAATCTCCAGGTCGAAAAAGGGTTCCTTCTCGGAGGCCACGCCGTCCAGTTCGCCGTTGAGTGCCGCGTTCAACAGGGCGCGCGTGTGCCGGATACTCATGCGCGTGCCCTCGCCGTACATGCCGCCGGTCCAGCCGGTGTTGACCAGCCACACCTTCGCGCCGCTCTCCTGCACCTTGCTCGCCAGCAGCCGGGCGTATTCGCCGGGGTGCCGGGGCATGAACGGCGCGCCGAAGCAGGTCGAGAAGGTCGGCTGGGGCTCGGTGACGCCCTGCTCGGTGCCGGGAATCTTGGCCGTGAAACCGCTGAGGAAAAAGTACATGGCCTGTTCGGGGGTCAGGCGCGAGATGGGCGGCAGCACCCCGAAGGCGTCGGCGGTCAGGAACACCACGTTGCTGGGGTGCCCGGCCATACCGCCCGGCTGGATGTTCGGAATCTGCTCGATGGGGTAGGCGCTGCGGGTGTTCTCGGTGAGGCTGCCGTCGCTCAGGTCCGGCACGTTGTCCTCGCCCAGTACCACGTTTTCCAGCACGGTCCCGAAGGTGTGGGTCGTGCGGAAGATGGCCGGCTCGGCCTCGGGGTTCAGGCCGATGACCTTGGCGTAGCAGCCGCCCTCGAAGTTGAAGATGCCGTGGTCGGTCCAGCCGTGCTCGTCGTCCCCGATGAGTTTCCTGGCCGGGTCGGCCGACAGGGTGGTCTTGCCGGTGCCCGACAGTCCGAAGAACAGCGCCACGTCGCCGCCCTCACCCACGTTGGCCGAGCAGTGCATGGGCATGACGCCCGACTCGGGCAGCAGGAAGTTGAGCACGCCGAAGATGCCCTTCTTGTTCTCGCCCGCGTACTGCGTACCGCCCACCAGGATCATCCTGCGGGTGAAGTTCACCACGATGAAGGTGTCGCTGCGCACCCCGTCCGTCTCCGGGTCGGCCTTGAAACTCGGAATGTTCAGGACCGTCCAGTCGGCGCGGAAGTGCTGGCGCTCCTCGGGGGTCGGGCGCACGAACATGTTGTGCACGAACAGCGAGTGGTAGGCCATCTCCTGCACGAACCGCACGCCCAGACGGTGTTCGGGGTCGGCGCCCGCGAACAGCTCCTGCACGAACAGCTCGCGGCCCTCCGCGTGCTCCAGCATTTTGCCGAGCAGGCCGTCGAACACGGCCGGCGTGGTGGGCGTGTTGAAGCCGCCCCACCACACCGCGCCGCGCGTCAGGTCGTCCTCGACGATGAAGCGGTCCTTGGGGCTGCGCCCGGTCTTGTCCGTCCGGACGGCCAGCGGCCCCCCGGCGGCGATCTCCCCCTCGCCCAGGCGCAGGGCATGGGCGTACAGCTCGGGCACGCTGGGGTTGAGATGAACGCGGGCATGGCCCAGGCCCAGGTCGGCCAGGGCGGCGGGAGCGGCAATCAGCGAGGCGGTGGTCATGAGGGTTCCTCCGGTCTGGACTTCGCTTGAATCTCGAATGAATTTGTGTATGTGCTGTCTCTGAAATGTTGCTTGGGGAACCGGTTCCAAGACAACCTTTTGGGTGTTACCGCTCTGGAGACATCACCCCGGGTGTCCGGCGATGCCGACCCACAGGGCCGCCGGATATGGCGCAGTTGTGTTCAGGCCTGAACAGATGGGGCGGTGGGCCTCAGTCGCCCCCGAGAAAGCGGGCCGTCTCGCGGTGCAGCAGCTCGGCCGACTTGAGCGAGTCGAAGGTGTGCCCCGCGCCTGGAATGCCCACGGCCTCGCAGCGCAGCGCCGCCGCGTAGCGCACGCCCCACTCGGGCGGACAGGTCTGGTCGGCGTCCCCGTGAAAGACTCTCGCTTCGCCGCCCCAGGCCGCCGCCGCCTCCAGCGGGCGCAGGCGCACGACCTCCTGCAAAAAGGCCCGGCCCAGGGGCCAGCCGCCGTAATCGCTGACGACCGGCGGCAAAAAGCCCCCGCGGAGCATCGGCAGCCACAGCTCGGGCAGGGCGGGCGCCCACAGCGCGAGACGGTGGGGCCGCACCGTGGCGGCCGCGAGCGCCCCCACCATGCCGCCCATGCTGAAGCCCAGCAGCATGACCCGTTCGGGATCGAGACCCGGCTGGTGGCGCAGGTACGCCGCCGCCGCTGCCGCGTCCTCGACCTCGCGTGAGACGGTCATCTCAGCGAAGTCTCCCTGCGACTCGCCGCTGCCCCGGAAGTCGAAACGCAGCGCCGCGACGCCGCGCCCGGCGAGGTGGCGCGCGAGCAGCACGAAACTCCGGTGGCTCTCGAACCGGTTGCCAGTGAAGCCGTGCAGCATGACTACGCTGGGCCAGCCCGCCGCCGGGGCCTGGCCGTCCGGGGTATGCAGCATCCCGTAGAGCCGCTGGCCGTCCACGCTGAACTGGGCAAAACTTTCCATGACCCGGATTGTGGCAGACCGGGCGCGGCGCCTCGCCGGACCTTCAGAGCGGATGTACCGCGCCAGGCGGGCGGGGGCGGGTGTACGTGACCGTTTCCGAGGCGCCCGCGCCACGTTAACCCGGCGCCGGGGCACCGTCCTCCTCCGGGCGGCCCAGAGTGCTCAGAACCGCGCGGTTGCGGCCCTGATTCTTGGCGGCGTACAGCGCCGTGTCGGCACGCACCGTGAGGCGACCCAGGTCGTCGCCGGGCTGCGCTCCCGCCACTCCCAGGCTGACCGTCACCTCTCCGACCTCCGGGTGGGGCGTGGCGTGCAGCCCGGCGCGCAGGCGCTCGGCCACTGTCCAGGCGTCTACGGGCGACGTGCCGGGCAGCACCAGCAGGAATTCCTCGCCGCCCCAGCGCCCCAGCACGTCGCCCGCGCGCAATCCCGTACTCAGGTGCCGCGCGGCCCAGATGAGCACGGCATCGCCGGTGGGGTGCCCGTAGCGGTCGTTGACCCGCTTGAAATGGTCGATGTCCAGCAGGACCACGCTGCACGGGCCTGCTGCGGCCAGCGCCGTCTCGATGTGGCCGTACAGCGCGCGGCGGTTGGGCAGGCCGGTCAGGGGGTCGGTGTGCGCCTGGGTTTCGAGGAGCAGACGCCGGGTGTACTCCTGCGTGAAGCGCTCCCGGTACCACGCCAGGGCGTAGAGCAGCAGCAAGAGGGGCAGCGCCGACAGGTGGACGCGCAGCAGGTCCAGCCCGCCGCGCGCCAGTCCGCCCAGGCCCAGGGTCAGGGCTGTGCCCAGGGCGTAGGTGCCGAAGCTCAGGGCCGCCGCCCTCAGGGGCAGGGCGAGGTAGGCCAGCATGGAGACGGCCAGCAAAAACCCCCAGTTGCTCGCGGTCAGCAGCAGTTGCGCCGGTCCCGACTCCTCGGCGCCCAGCACGAACTGCGTCAGGATCACGGCCGCGTTGCACACGATCACGACTCGTTCGGCCCACGGCAGCGCTCCGCCGCGCAGCAGCCACACCAGCCCCCACACCGCCATGACGCCCAGCCCGCCGTAGACGCCCAGCGTGGTCATGTCGGGCCGCGGCTGCGCGAGGGTCAGGCCGCCGAGAATCAGGAGGACCAGCAGGCCCAGCCCCATGCTGAGGACATACACCCGCCGCCGCAGCCCCTCCATGATCCGGATGGGGTCGGCGGGGGGCGGGGGCGGCGCGGAAAGGGCCCGGCGGCGCTCCATCGGGGCGTTCATGCCCGTAGTGTAGGCCGCCCCGTGGGCGCTGTTCGGGACCGGCGGCGGCGGCCTGCGCTCAGGGGGTCAGGCGGTGACGGTCCCGCGGGAAGGCGCGGGCGTAGCGCACGTTGGCGATGCCCAGCAGGCGGGCGGTGAGGCGCTCGGCCCCGATGGCGAAGCCGCCGTGCGGGGGCATGCCGTACTTGAAGACCTCGGTGTAGCCAGCGAGCGACTCGGGACTGAGTTTGTACGCGGCGATGGACTCCATGAGCATGGCGTGGTCGTGGATGCGCTGCCCGCCCGAGGTGATCTCGATGCCCCGGAACAGCAGGTCGAAGCCGCGCGTGATCTCGCCGCTGAGGCTGCCGTCGGCGTTGATCTCGGGGTGGGCATAGAAGGGCCGCGCCGCGCGGGGGTACTTCGTCACGAACACGAAGTCGCTGCCCTCGGTTTCGGCGTAGTGCCCCGAGAGCAGCCGCTCGGCCTCGGGGTCCAGGTCCTTGCCGCCGACCGCGTGGCCGTATTTCTCGGTCACGAGCTTGCGGGCGTCGAGGAGTGGAATGCGCGGGATGTGCGCGGGCACCTCGGGAATGGTCGCCCCCAGCAGCGCGAACTCGGCCGCCGCGCGCTCCCGCAGCCGCTCCATGATGGCCGCGAGCAGGCGGTTTTCGAGCGCCATCACGTCTTCCTCGTCCTCGATGAAGCCCATCTCCACGTCTAGGGAGAGGTACTCGTTGAGGTGGCGGCTCGTGGCGTGCTCCTCGGCGCGGTACACCGGGGCCACCTCGAAGACGCGCTCGAAGACGCCCACCATGATCTGCTTGTAGAGCTGCGGGCTCTGCGCGAGGTACGCCGCCTGCCCGAAGTAGTCGATGGGAAAGAGGTTGGCGCCGCCCTCGGCCCCGGCCGAGACGATCTTGGGCGTGCTGATCTCGGTGAAGCCCTCGGTGCCCAGGTGGTCGCGGAAGGCCGAGACGAGTTCAGCCTGGACCTTGAGCGCCGCGCGCTCGCGCAGGCCACGCACCGTCACCACGCGGTAGTCCAGCATGGTCTCGGGGTTCACGTTCCATTCCATCTTGGGAATCTCGACCGGGGCGGCCTCGACCGCCGCCGAGATCACCCGGAAGCTCTCGACGCCGACCTCGTAGCCGCCCGGCGCCTTGGGGTGGGCCTTGACCCGGCCCACGACCTCCACGCTGCTCTCGGGCAGGGGCAGGCTCAGGCCCGAGCCGACGCACTGCGTGATGCCCGATACGTCGCGTAGCACCAGAAACTGCACGCCCCCCAGGTCGCGGCGGGCGTGGATGAAGCCCTGGAGCCGGACGGTCTGGCCGTCGTGTCGGGGCAGGTCGCGGGTCAGGGTACGGGGCAGGGGGGGCGTTGCGGGGGTCATGGGTGTCTCCTTGGGGGTGGGGCGAGCAAAAACCCCCGACTCCGTGTAGGGGTCGGGGGCGCGGCGCACGGAAGAGCGTCCCCTAGCGGGGATCGTCATTCACGTTGTTCAGGGCCGCAGGCATAGGCCGGAGTGTAGTCCCGGCACACTCACGGGGTCAATGCCGGAAACTAGGCAGGAAGGTCGCCCGGCTCCTGCGCCGCTCCCCGCCCGGCGCCGCCCACCTTCCGGCCTGCCCCACCCGTTCCGGCCTGCCGGAACCGCCGACCTCCTCTATGCTCGGGCCATGTCTCCTTCTTCTCTTCTCGCTCCCGAACTGCAGGCCGCGACGCGGCTGGCGCTGGAGGCGGGCCAGTTGCTGCTCGACCACCTGCGCCGGGGGCTCAGCGTCGAGCACAAGACCTCCGCCGACGACCCCGTGACTGCCGCCGACCGCGAGGCCTCCGCCCTCATCATGGCGGGGCTGCACGCCGCCTTTCCGGAGGACGCCCTGCTCAGTGAGGAGGAGACCGACGACGCCCGGCGCCTGGAGCACCGGCGGGTCTGGATCGTGGACCCCATTGACGGCACGAAGGAATTCACGACCGCCAGCCCCGACTTCGCCGTGAGCATCGGCCTGGCGATCGGCGGCGAGGCGGTGCTGGGCGTGGTGTACGCGCCCGCGACGGACGAACTCTTCGCCGGGGCCGTGGGCGCGGGCGTGACCCGGAACGGCGAGCCCGCCGGCTTCAGCACGCGGCCGGAGTACGTCGTGAGCGTTTCCGACACCGAGTACCGCCGCGAACTGCACCTGCACGACCTCCCCGGTCTGGCCCCCAGCGGCAGCATCGCCCTGAAGCTCGCGCGCATCGCGGCGGGCGAGGCCGACGTGACCTTCACCATGAGCCCGCGCAGCGAGTGGGACATCTGCGCCGGAGACGCCCTGGTGCGCGCCTCGGGCGGGCTGCTGCGGCGGCGTGACGGCCGCCCCATCCGGTACAACAGCCCCCACCCCAGCCTGGAACAGGGCATCGTCGGGGGTCGCCCGGAGGCGGTCGCGTGGCTGGAGGGCGAACTCGCGGCGCGCGGCCTGCCCACCGCGCACCTGGGCCTGACCCCGGCCGACCCTGCCTGGGCCGTGCTCACCCCCGCCGATCAGGCGGCGCTGACCGGCCAGAGCGGCGTCTCGGTGCGGCACGCGGGGGGCCGGGCACTCGCGCTGCTCGTCGTGGACCCGGCGACCCGGGAGGTCCGGCGGGCCTCGGGCGACCCCTTTCACCTCGAACGCCTGACCCGCGACGTGACGCGCGCCCTGGGGCCGCTCGCTCCCGCCGCACAGCCGTGATGGCCGAGCGGCCGGGCGGGGGAGAGGGCGGCGCGGCGCCGCAGTCGGGCCGCGTGACCCTGAAACGGGTCGTGGACCTCTCGCCGGGCGAGTGGCGCACGCTGCACTCCTTTTTCCGCAGCCGCGAGCTGGCCGACTGGAACGCGGCCAAGCCCATCCGGCTGCCCGAGTGGCTGTTCCGCAAGATCATGACCGAGGAGGAGCAGACCGGCGAACGCGCGGGCTTCGGCGTGCTGGACGAGGTGGGGCGATTGATCGGCAGCGCCGAGCTCTACGATTTCCGGCCCTCGCCGCCGCTGCGGCCTACGACCGCCACCCTGGGCGTCATGATCGGGCTGCCGGCGCTGTGGGGCCAGGGCTACGGCCGCGAGGCGGTGCGGGCGCTGCTGGCCTGGGCCTTCACGTCCTTCCAGCCGCCGCTGGCGCGCGTGCGCCTGACCACCTTCGGGCACAACCGCCGCGCGCAGCGGGCCTTCGCGGCCGTGGGGTTCACCGAGACCGGCCGCACGGAGCGCGCCGAGCGTACCGAGGTGCATATGGAACTGACGCGCGCGGCTTGGGAAAGCCTTCAGAACCGGTGAAGCCCGGCCCGGCCCGGCGCGCCGCACAGTAGACCCATGCGAGTGCTGCTGCCCGACCTGCCCGAATTCCGCGCCCTGAACGAGTCCGGCGGGGTGCTCGGCGCCGAACTGGCCTTCTACAGCTCCGGCGAGGTGCCGGCCGGGGACGCGCAGGGCGCCGTGCTGTGGATGGTGGACGCCGAGACCCGCGGCCGCCTCCTGAAAACGCCGGGCCTGGAGTGGGCGCTGACGCTGACCGCCGGGATCGACCACGTGCGCGCCGCCCTGCCCGCGGGTGTGGCCCTGTACAACGCCAGCCGACTGCACGACCGCGCGGTGGCAGTACACGTGGTCGCCGGGATGCTCGCGGCCGAGCGGGGCCTGCCCGGGTTCCGGGACGCGCAGCGCCGGGGCGACTGGGCCTCGCCGGTCACACCTGCCGCCTCCGGGCTGCGGACCCTGGACGGACTGAACGTCGTGGTGTGGGGCTTCGGGGGCATCGGGCGCCTCGTGCGCGACCTGCTCTCGCCCTTCGGCGCGCACGTGGAGGGTATACGTTCGGGCACTCCCGACGCCGAGCGCGACCGCCTGCTCGCGGAGGCCGACTGGGTGGTGCTGCTGCTGCCCAGCACGCCGCAGACCCGCGGCCTCGTGAACGCGGAGGTGCTCTCTGGTCTCAAGCACGGCGCCTGGCTGTCGAACCAGGGCCGGGGCAACCTCGTGGTGACGGACGACCTTCTGGCGGCGCTGCGGAGCGGGCACCTCGGCGGCGCGGTCCTCGACGTGACCGACCCCGAGCCGCTGCCCGCCGGGCATCCGCTGTGGGAGGCGCCCAACGTGCTCATCACGCCGCACATCGCCAGCACGACCACCGACCTCGTGGTGCGCGGCGCCGCCCTGACCCGTGATTTTCTGCTCGATCTCACCCAGGGCCGCGAGCCGGAGGGCCGGGTGGAGGAGGGCCGGGCGTACTGAGCGGGCCGGCCGCGCGAATATTGAACCCGGTCCACACCACTGCCCCCCGCAGGGACAGGCGCTCTAGCCTGGGCGCACGATGACCACGACTGCTTTTCTGGGGCTGGGCGCGATGGGCGCGCCGATGGCCGCCCACCTCGCCCGGCGCGCGCAAGACACGGGCGGGCGCGCCCTCGTCTGGAACCGGACGCCGGGCCGCGCCGAGGCCCACGCCGCCGCGCACGGCAGCCATGCCGCCACATTGGACGAGGTGGCCGGCGCCGACCTGATCTTCACCTGCCTGCCCACGAGCGCGGAGGTGGACGACCTGATCGCGGCGCTGGAGGCGCACCTGCGCCCCGGCACGCTGTGGGTGGACTGCACGAGCGGGCACCCGGAGGCGGCGCCCCGCCAGCGTGCGCGGCTCGCGGCCCGCGGCGTGGGCTTTCTCGACGCGCCGGTCAGCGGCGGCACGGGCGGCGCCGAGGCGGGCGCCCTGACCGTGATGGTCGGCGGCCCCGAGGCCGAGGTCGAGGCGGCCCGGCCGCACCTCGCCTTCGCGGGGCTGGTCGTGCGGGTGGGGGACACGGGCGCGGGCTTCGCGGTCAAGGCCGTGAACAACGCCCTGCTGGCGGCGAACCTGTGGGTGGCCGGCGAGGGACTGGCGACCCTGGTGCGCGCCGGGGTGGACGCGGGCGCGGCGCTGGAGGTCATCAACGCGAGCAGCGGGCGCAGCAACGTGTCGCAGAACCTCATTCCCCAACGGGTCTTGACCCGCGAGTTCCCCGCGACCTTTGCGCTCGGCCTGCTCGCCAAGGACGCCGGCATCGCGATGGACCTCGTTCAGACCGGCAAGGGCAGCGCGCCGGTGCTCGCGCAGGTCGCGGGCCTGACCCGCGCCGCGGCGCAGGTGGTCGGACCTGAACAGGACCACACGGCCGCCCTGAAACTCATTGAGGCCTTCAACGGCGTGGAGATCAAATGAGCGTTCCCCAGTTCGGCGTGGCCACGGACGGCGGCATCGACACCTACGCGGGCCTGAAGAACGGCGTGCCCATCGCGCCCTTTTCGGTCAACTTCGGCGCGAAGTCCTACCGCACCTTCGACCTGAGCCGCGAGGCCCTGTTCCGTGAGCTCGAAACCAACCCGGTCCACCCCACCTCCAGCCAGCCGAGCCCGCAGGACTGGCTCGCCGCGTTCGGGGAAGCCGCCGAGCGCTCGGGCAGCCGGGACATCCTGGCCGTGACCATCAGCTCGGGCCTGAGCGGCAGCCGCAACGCCGCCGAACAGGCCGCCGCGATGGCCCCGCACCTGCGCGTGACCCTGCACGACTCGCTGACCCTCAGCGCCGCGCAGGCCTTTCAGGTGCACGCCGCCCAGACCGCGGCCGAGGCGGGCGAGAGCATGGCGACCGCCCTGGCGTGGACGAAGGCCGTCTCGGACGAAACCGAGCTGTACTTCACCATCGAGACGCTGGAATACCTGCGCCGCGGCGGGCGCATCGGCCGGGTCGCGGCGACGCTGGGCGGGCTGCTGAACCTCAAGCCGGTGGTCACGGTGGACAAGGCGAACGGGGGCACCTATACCAATGTGGGCCGCGCACGCAGCTATTCGGGCGGTATTGAGGCGCTGGTCAAGCAGATCGACCGCAAATTCGGCGAGGGCACGCCGCTGCGGGCCGGGCTGCTGTACGGCAATATCCACGACGACGCCCCCGCCGCCCTGAAGCTCCTGCAGGCCCACCATCCCATCCTCTGGTCGGGCGAGGCGGGCGTGAACCCGGTCCTCAACATCCACACCGGACCGCGCGCGCTGGGCGTGGCCGCCGCGCCGGGCCCGTGGCCCTGGGAACGCTGAGCCTCGGCCGGGGAGGGGGTGGCCGGCGCCGGGACAGCCCGCCTTCTCCGGCCCGCTATCCTGCCTGGCGATGAGTCTAGACGTGACCCAGCCCGTGCTGGCCCAGGCCTTGGCGGCCCCCACGCTGACCGTGGCGTTTCTGGCGGGGCTGGTGTCGTTTCTCAGTCCCTGCGTGCTGCCGCTGGTGCCCAGCTACCTGGGGGTGATCGGCGGGGCGCGGGCGCCACTGCTGCGCGCGCTCGGGTTCATCCTGGGCTTCGGGCTGGTGTTCATGGCGCTGGGGGCGACCGCCAGCACGCTGGGCGCGGCCCTCGCGCCGCACAAGGCGCTGCTGGCGCAACTGGCCGGCGTGCTGATCCTGTTTTTTGGTCTGGTGATGCTGGGGGCGCTGCGGCTGCCCTTCCTCATGCGCGATACCCGTCAGCTTGCCGACGCCGGGGGTTACGGGCCGGTGGCGCTGGGCGCGGCCTTCGCCTTCGGGTGGAGCCCCTGCCTGGGGCCGGCGCTGGGCAGCATCCTGGGACTGGCGGCGAGCACCGCCAGTCTGCAGACCGGGGTGGGACTGCTCGCGGCCTACACGGCGGGACTGGCCGTGCCCTTTCTGCTCGCCGCGCTGCTGTGGGACCGCCTGAAACTGCGCCGTCTGAACCGCTACGCGGGCGTGTTCGAGAAGGTCGGCGGCGCGCTGCTGGTCGCGGTCGGGGTGCTCATGCTCACGGGGCAGTTCACGCGCCTGGCGTCCTTTTTCTACAGCGTCATGCCGGCGTGGCTGATCTCCTGAGCGCGCCCGTCCACCCGGCCCCCGCCCCGCACGCCCTGCAACTGCGCGGCGTGTGGCTGCGCCTGGGCCGCGAGGTCATCCTGCGCGGTGTGGATCTCGACGTGGCGCGCGGCGAGGGGGTCACGCTGCTGGGCGAAAACGGCGCGGGCAAGACCACGCTGCTGCGGCTGCTGGCCTCGGCGCTGCGGCCCACGCGCGGAGAGGGCCGGGTCATGGACTTCGACCTGCGCGACTCGCGGGCGGTGCGCGATCAGGTGCACCTCATGCCGGTAGACGCGGGCCTGTACCCCGACCTGAGCTGCGCCGAGAACCTCGACTTCGCCCTCCAGATGCACCGCGTGGCGGGCGACGTGCCGGGGGCCCTGCGCCGCGTGAATCTGGAGGCGGCAGCGGCGCGGCGCGTGCGTTTCCTGTCGGCGGGGATGCGCAAGCGGCTGGCCCTGGCCCGCGCGCACCTGCTCGCCCGTCCCCTGACCCTGGTGGATGAACCCTTCGCCAATCTCGACGACGCGGGCCGCGCCCTGACCATCGAGCTGCTGGGTGAGTTGCGCGCGCGTGGCGTCACCCTGATCGTGGCCGCCCACGAACCCGACCTCGCCCGGCAGGTGGCCCCCCGCACGCTGCGGCTGGCCGCCGGGCAGCTTGGAGAGGTTGGCGTGCAGGAGGGGCGCGGGATCTCATCCCACCGCGCGGAGTCGCCATGAGAACGGCCCTGACCCTGGCCCTCAAGGACCTGCGGGTGGCTGGGCGCACCCGCGACACGCTGCTGGCGACGGGCTTTTTTGCGGGGCTGGTGCTGCTGGTCCTCGGTCTGGCGCTGGGTGGGCAGGTGGGGCTGCCCCCCGAGCAGGCGGCGGCGACGGCGGCGGGCGCGGTCTGGACTGCCCTGGCCCTCGCGGCGGCGGTGGGCGCGCAGCGGGCCTTCGCGCAGGAGCAGGAGGCGGGCGCGCTCGAACAGCTCCTGCTGTACCCCGGCTCGCACGGCGCGCTGTACCTGGGCAAGCTGCTGGGCGTGCTGGGGCCACTGCTCCTGGTCGCGGCCTTCACGGTGCCTGCCGGGCTGGTGCTGTTCGGGGCGGCCGGGGCGGGCAACGCGGTGCCGTGGGCGGCCCTGATCCTGACCACGGTGCTGGGCATCCTGGGGCTCTCGGCGGGCACGACCTTCTACGGCAGCATCACCGTGAATCTGCGTGCGCGCGAGGCGCTGCTGCCCGCGCTGGCCTTTCCCATCCTCGTGCCGGTGGTGATCGCTTCGGTCAAGGCGACCTCGCTGCTGCTCGCCGAGGGCTGGTCGCCCGAGGTCGCCACCTGGCTCGGGTTCCTGACGGCCTTCGACCTGGGGACCGTCATCCTGGCGACCCTACTGTTTCCCTACGCGGCCGAGGGCTGAGCCACAGTCCGGAAAATTCCGGTAAAGCCCCGTGGGCGACGACTCTGGTCAGGTTGGCCCCTACTCTGGTCCCGGACGAATCCGCCAGAAGGCCTGCCTCCGCCTCCACCCAAAGGCGGATGAACGGCGGCCTGCGCCCAGCCCAGACTGAATCTCATGAACTCCTGGGTCCTGGCCGCGTTCGCTGCTCTGAGTGTCTCGACCGCCTCGGCGGCGTGCCAGCCGGGCGCGGCCGAGTTCTCGCAGGCTGGGGGCCGGCTGGACGAGGCCCTGCAGACCCTCGCGCGCCGCACCGGCTGCCCGGTCGAGGTGGCCCCACAACTGCTGAGCGGCCGGCTGGCGGCGCCGGCCCAGGGCACCCTGACGCCGTCCGGCGCCCTGGCCGAACTGCTGCGCGGCACCGGGCTGGAGGGCCGTGAGAGCCGGGGCGGCCTGACGGTGGACCGCCGGGACCAGGAGGCGGTGCTGGCCCGCGCCGACCGCCTCCTGGAGCGGCTGGAGCAGGCGGTGGCCGAGCGCCGGCTCTCGCAGGCCCGGGCCAACCGCTGGCGCAGCGCGCTGCACACCGTGCGCCGGGGGGTCCAGCAGGACGCGCGGCGCCGGGGTTTTGTCGGCTCAGCCGAGCTGGCCGGCTACGGCCGCACCCTGGCCGGAGTCGAGCAGGAGCTCGGCGGACTGCCCCCGAACCGCTGACGATCGTCCGGAGCTCCGGGTTTATGGGCTGTCCTCCACAGTCACCGAGTTGGGCTGCCGGAATCCCAGGCCACAACCCTTGCTCAAGATGACCTTCAGGGGCTGGTCAGATTTGGCCCCTAAGCTGGCGTATGCCCTTTTCCCGTTTGGCGTTTCCTGCCCTGCTCCTGCTGGGCGCCGGTCTGCTGGCCGGTTGCTCCATGACCGGCCCCACCAATCTCCGGGTCCACGAGGTCAGCCTGACCGGCGGCGCGCAGGAGCGCCTCGCGTGGGTGTACGGCACGCTGGGCCAGGGCCAGTCGAGCGCCAGCCTGAAGATCGGCGGGCAGGCCGTGACCCTGCGCGTCCAGGTGCAGGACGACCTCTCGCTGCCCGGCACCCTCAGCGTGGACGGCAAGTCCACCTACCGCCAGCCCCTCGCCGCGACCACCCAGAAGGTCTCGGTGACGCGAGACACAGCCGGTCTGTTCACGGTCGCTCCCCAGAACGGCGCTTCGCTGGCGGCCGTCTACTACACCGACGGCACGAACTGGGTGCGCCTGAGCGGCGTTCAGGGACGTGTGAGCGCGGCACCCTCCGCTGGTCTGAGCGGTGCGGGTCAGCTGACCGACGAGGAAGGTGCGGCGCTGGGGCGGGCTCTGGCCTCCGCCGGCCGCACGCAGGGTGGGCTGGCCGTGGCCGTCCTGAACGATCCCCAGTCCCCCCTGAGCATCGAGCCGGCCGCCACCGAGACGCGCCGCACCGCCCTGTACGTCCTGCCGGGCGTGACGACCGTTCCGGCGGGCAACAACGGCGGCGTGCCCTTCCCAGGCAATGGACAGACCACCACGCCGCCCGTGGTGGCCGGAGGCAACGTGAATTTCACCGAGGTCGCCAGCGGCAGCAATGCCAACATGGCCGAGGCTGGCGTGCAGGTCGCGAGCACCGCCGCCGCCGCGCGGGCCCTGCTGAGCGTCGCCTACGGCAACCAGACCGGCACGCCCACCGTTCCGGCCCTGAGCAGCACCGACACCCTCGTCGGCGTATTCCTGGGCCAGCGGGCCACCGGGGGGTACGGGGTGCGCGTGGTCTCGGCCAACGCCCAGAGCGGCGTCCTGACCCTCACGGTCGCCGTGCAGGCACCGGGTGCGGGCACTTTCACCACCCAGGCGATCACCAGCCCCTGGACGCTTGTGCGTGTGAACGGCAAGTTCAGCCAGATCAACGTGGTGGACCAGAACGGCCAACCCCTGCGCTGAACCCGGTCGTGGAAGGCGCGGGCGAGATTGCCCGCGCCTTGTTGCAGCCAGGGAGACCCGTTCCGGCGCCCAGGCTGCCGGCCCCGGCCCTAGTCCAGCGCCGCTTCGAGGTCGCCCAGCAGGTCGCCGATGTCCTCGATTCCCACCGACAGCCGCAGCAGTTCGGGCGTGATGCCCAGGCGGCGGCGTTCGCCTTCCGGCAGGGGACGGTGCGAGGTGCCCCAGGGCCATGACAGTGTGGTCATCACGTCGGCCAGCGAGGGTGCCAGCGGAATGCGGCCGGCCAGCGCGCGTACGAAGCCGGGCGCGTCCTCAATCTCGGCGGCGAGCATTCCCCCAAAGCCCGCAGGAAAAAGGTCCATCGCGCGGTGGAACTGCGGATGGTCCGACAGGCCGGGGTGGTACACGGCCCGGACGCGCGGGTGGTTGACGAGCACGTCGGCGACCGCCTGTGCGTTGCCGCTGTGGGCGCGCATCCTCAGGCCCAGGGTCTTGAGACCCTGAAGGGTCATCCACGCGTCGAAGGCCGAGATGGTGCCGCCCAGGCGCGTGAGTCGGGTACGCGCCAGAGCGATGAGGTCCGCGCGCCCGCAGACCACGCCGCCCAGCGCCGCGCTGTGTCCGCTGAGGTACTTGCTCACCGAATGGGTTACGAGGTCGGCTCCGTGCTCGGCTGGCCGGAAGACGGCGGGGCTGGCGAAGGTGTTGTCCACGCTGAGGAGCGCGCCGCGCCCGTGCGCGAGCTCCGCCAGGGCGGGCACGTCCGGCACCGTCATGAGCGGATTGGTGAGGCTCTCGACGTGCAGGATACGGGTGTTGTCGCGTAGCGCAGCCTCTACTTCGGCCGGGTCACAGGCGTCCACGAAACTCACCTCAATGCCCAGGCGGGGTAGCTCCTCGGCCAGCAGGGCGTAGGTCACGCCGTACACACGGGCGTCGGCCACCACATGGTCGCCGGTCTTCAGGACGCCCAGCAGCGCCGCGCTGATGGCTGCCATGCCGCTTGCGGCCACCAGCGCGGCCTCGGTGCTCTCCAGCCCGGCCAATGCGCGCTCCAGCGTCGCGGCGTTGGGGGTGCCGTTGCGGTAGTAGAAGCTCGCGGGCTCCTCGCCGCTCATGGCGCGGTCCAGTGTCTCCAGGTCCGGGAAGGCGTAGACGGTGCTCTGGTAGATCGGCTCGACCAGGGGGGTGCTGCCGGCTGGGCGGGCCTCCTCGCCGGCGCGGGCGGCGCGGGTGGTCAGGTCGTAGGGGGTCATGGGGGCAGGCTAGAGCATTCGGCCAGGGAATGTTTTCCGGTCGCCGGGGCGCCGTGAGACCCTGCCCGGACGGAACACCGAAGGGCAGGGCCGGCACTCTTCCTCTCGGCCCCGCCCTTCAAGGAACATGCCCTGCCTGCGCCTCAACCCCGCAGAATCCGCGCCTCGTGGGGGCGCAGGGCCGCGCCGCGCTCCGGGCGGTCGCCCAGGCTGCTCAGCAGGGTATCGCCGCCGGCCACTTCGGCCACGTCCTGCGTCTCGCCGCCGAAGTTCAGCAGGACTACCAAACGCTCGCCGCCCCCGTGTTCGGGCGTGCGCTCGTAGGCGAACACGTCGGCAACGGGGGTTTCCAAGCTGCGGTAGGCGCCGCCCACCAGGGCAGGATGCTCGGCGCGCAGCCGGGTCAGGGCCCGGAAGTAGTTCAGGTCGCTGGCCGGGTCGCCGTCCTGGGCGGCCACGTTCACGGCGGCGTAGTCGTCGGCCAGCGGCAGCCAGGGCGTAGCTCCCCCGGGCGCGAAGCCCGCGTTGGCGGTGGCGTCCCACTGCATTGGCGTGCGCTCGGGGTCGCGGCCGGCCTCGGGGCTGTCGGGCTGTTGGAGGGCGGCCGGGTCCACAACCCTGTCGGCGGGCACGTCCACGTCGGTCATGCCGATCTCGTCGCCGTAGTACACGGTCGGCGTACCGCGCAGCGTCAGGAGTAGCGTCTGCGCCACGCGGTACTGGTCCGCGCCCAGACGGGACTTGAAACGGTGCTGGTCGTGGTTGCCCAGCACCCAGTTGGGCCAGCTGCGACCCAGGCGGCACGCGGCGTCGTAGCTGTCGGCAAAGCCCCGCACGAGTTCTGCCGTCCAGCCCTGGAGGATCAGGTGGAAGTTGAAGGGCAGATGCACCATCGGTGCCTCGGGCGTGCCGGCGTAGGGCAGCAGCTTGGCGACCGGCAGGTAGATCTCGCCCACCATCATGCGGTCGTCGAACTCGTCGAGCACGCGGCGCATCTCGCGGATGTACTCGTGCGTCTCGGGCTGGTCCTGGGTGTGGATATGGTCGAGGCTGGCGTGTTCCACATCGCCGGGCTTCCAGTCGGGGTTGGCCGGCTCGTCGCGCATGGCCTCGTCCTCGGCCAGCAGCCAGATCACGTCCACCCGGAAGCCGTCCACGCCCCGGCGCATCCAGAAGCGCAGCACGTCGAACATGGCCGCCCGCACCGCCGGGTTGCGCCAGTTCAGGTCTGGCTGGGTGGGCAGAAACTGGTGCAGGTAGTACTGCCCGCTCGCCTTGTCCAGCGTCCACGCGGGGCCGCCGAAGAAGGACTTCCAGTTGTTGGGCACCCTGCCGTCTGCCGCCGGATCGCGCCAGACGTACCAGTCGCGCTTCTCGCTACCTCTGCCCGCCAGCGCCTCCTGAAACCACGCATGGTCGGAACTCGTGTGGTTGGGCACGTAGTCGAGCATCACCTTCAGGCCCAGGCGGTGCGCCTCGGCGACCAGGGCGTCAAAATCCTCCAGGGTGCCGAACAGCGGGTCGATGCCGCAGTAGTCGGCCACGTCGTAGCCGAAGTCGCGCATGGGGCTGGTGAAGATGGGCGAGAGCCACACTGCCCCCACGCCCAGGCTCGCCACGTAGGGGAGCCGCGCCGTGACGCCGCGCAGGTCGCCCACGCCGTCCTCACCGCTGTCCTGAAAGGAACGCGGGTAGATCTGGTAGATGACGGAGCTCTGCCACCACTTGAGTTCACCGTTCAGCGGGCCGGTCTGGGTCATGGCTGCCAGCGTACCAGAAAACTGGGTTCAACTGAAACGATTCAGTTCAGGCACGATCCGGTCCTCACTGCGGCGGATGTGCTCTCTTTGCGCCATGAACGACCCAGCCCCGGCCCAGCCCACCCTCTACGACGTGTTCGCGCCGCGCGGGACCGGTGGGGGCAAGCGGGTGGCGGTGTTCGGGGACGCGGCCGGCGACCTGCAGCGCCGCGCGGCGGCGGCCGGCGCCCCCCTGAGCGTGTTCGTCGAAGACTGCAGCCTGGAGGGCGCAGCCCTGCGCGTCTTTACCCCCGAGCGCGAAAAGGGCGAGAGCGACTCGGCGAGCGTGGCGGCCCTGACCTACCTCCAGGGCCAGGGCGTGCTGAGCGATGTTCTGGACGTGCTGGGCGGCCCGCAGCCGGTGCCCGCGCAACTGTGCGGCGGCGAGTGGCTGCTCTCGCAGGGGGTGGTCGAGGTCACGGCCGCCGCGCTGCCTGCCGGGAACCCTTCGGGCCTGCCGGCCCCCGGCGCCCTGCACCTGGCCTCGGCGGGGAGGCCGAACCTGTGTGTGGAGGTCGCCTCGCTGGCCGAACTGGACGCCTGGGCGCCCGCGCCGGAGGCCGTGGAGGCCCTGGGACACGCGACCGGTACGACTGGCCTGATCGTCTACGCCCTGGAGGCCCCTGCCGAGGGTCCGCAGCGCCGCGCCGACGTGAGCTTCCGGGCCTTCGGGCCGCTGCGGGGCTTTGCCGAGGACGCCGCGAGCAGCAACATGTTCGCCTGCCTGGTGGCGGTGCTGGGCGCGGGGGGGCGCCTGCCACCGGGCGCGAGCGTGGTGCGCGGGGCGCAGCGGCGGCCGGGGCAGCCGGCCCTGCTCACGGCGCAGTTCTCGCAGGCGGGCGAGCCGGTGTGGGTGGGCGGCCCGGCAGTCGGCGTGCCCACCGAAACCGGGGGGGCGTAAACCTCCGCATAAGCTCGCCTCATCCTCTCATGAGAACTGGGGGCTAGAGTCCATTTTATGTTCGAACGCGAAGAAAACCACTTTCCTGTCAAGCGCCTGCTGGTCCTGGGTGCCCTGATCGGCGCCGCCGCGTACTACTTCAGCCGTGAGCAGAACCGCAAGGCGCTCGATGCCAAGCTCTCCGAACTGGGTCTCAAGGACGCCGCGCACGACGTGGGCGAGAGCGTCGCCAAGAGCTGGGAGAAGACCAAGGACGCCGCCCAGAACGCCGGAGCCGTCATCGCCGACAAGGCCGAGGACGTCAAGGGCGCCGTGTCGGGCGGCGGAGTGCAGGCAGGCGTGGACAAGGTCAAGGAAGTCGCGGCCGACGTGAAGGACGCCGTGAGCGGCGCGGCAGCCCAGGCTAAGGACGCGGCCGGCGACGTGGCCGACAAGGCCAAGGACAAGGCGCAGGACGTGGCCCCCAAGGTGCAGGACGCCGCCCAGGACGCCAAGACTGCGGCCCAGGATAAGGCCAACGACCTGAAGGAAGGCGCGAAGGACGCGGCCCAGGATGCCAAGAACGCGGCCAACGACCTGAGGAACCAGACCAAGGACGCGGCGAACAATGCCAAGAACGACGCCAAGGACGCCGTGCAGGACGCGAAGGACGCGGCCCGCGACGCGCAGCGCAAGTTCTGACCTGAGTCCGGCTCATGGCGCCCGCCCCTTCCCACCGGAGGGGGCGGTTTTTCCTGCCCTGCGCCGCGCCGTGTAGCCTGTAGCCCCAAGGAGTACGCATGACCCTGACCCCCCAAGAACTGCAGACCTACCTGTTGGCGCTCGTGCGCGGACACCTGAACATCGCCACCATGATCTGGGGGCCGCCCGGCGTGGGCAAGAGCAGCGTGGTCGCGCAGATCGCCCGCGCGCAGGGCCTCGACTTCGTGGACGTGCGGCTCTCGCAGCTCGCGCCCACCGACCTGCGCGGCCTGCCGGTGCCCGAGGCCGACGGCCAGGGCGGCGGCGTGAGCCGCTGGTACCCGCCTGAGTTCCTGCCGCGCGGCGGCTCGGGCATCCTCTTTCTGGACGAGGTGAACATGGCCCCGCCCACCATGCAGGGCATGGCCCAGCAGCTCATCCTCGACCGCAAGGTGGGCAGCTACGAGTTGCCGGACGGCTGGTTCGTCTGGGCGGCCGGCAACCGCAAGGAGGACCGCGCCAGCGTGTTCGACATGCCGGCGCCGCTCGCCAACCGCTTCCTGCACCTCACGGTGCGGCCCGACTTCGACTCATGGCGCTCGTACGCGCTGGGGCGGGGGCTGCACGAGCACGTCATCGCCTTCCTGACCTTCCGGCCTGAGTTGCTGCACCGCCTGGACCCCCAGCAGCCCGCGTGGCCCAGTCCGCGCGCCTGGGAGATGGCCGCGCAGCTGCACCGCGCCGGGCTGGACGTGTCGCCCGCCATCGGGGAGGCGGCGGGGGCCGAGTTCACGGCCTTCGTGCGGCTCTTCGAGCAGCTGCCCGACCTGGGCCTGGTCCTGACCGGCGGCGGCACGGGCCTGAAGCTGCCGGCCGAGCCGAGCGTGCGCTACGCGGCTGTGGTGGGTCTCGCCGCCCGCGCCCAGAACGCCGAGGGGGCCTACCACGCCTTCACCTGGCTGGCCGACGCCGCCGGGCCCGAGTGGCTGCAGCTGTACGTCGCCACGCTCGTCAGCAAGTTCCAGGCCATCGGGCAGCTCGGGGACCTCGCCGCGCTACTGGGCCGCGACGAGCGCCTGGGCGCCCTGGTGCAGGAGACCCTGGCGCTGGCGGAAGGATGAGGGGGCAGGCGGGCGGGCGCGGGTCTACCCCCTGTGCCCCGTACCGGAGGCGTGCGTGACCACCCCCGAGTTCGGGCGCCTCATCTCGGGGGCGCGCGTGCGGCTGCGGGGGCGCTCGGCCTTCTTCGCCACCCTGCTGCTGCACGCCGAATTCGTGCCGTCGCGCGAGGTCGCCAGTGCCAGCACCGACGGCGAACGGGTCTACGTCAACCCGGAAGTGGCCGCCAGCTTGCCGTCCGACGTGCTCGACAGCTTGCTCCTGCACGAGGTGCTGCACGCCGCGCTCTCGCACGTGCCCCGGCGCGGGCCGCGCGAGAAGAAACGCTGGAACCGCGCCGCCGACCTCATCGTGAACGGCATGGTGGCGGCGGCCGGGCTGCCCACACCGCCCGGCTTCACCCGCGACGAGCATCTGGAGCGCCTGAGCGCCGAGGAGGTCTATACCTCCCTTGAAGGCCAGGCCGAGCCGGACGACGGCGAGGGCGACGACCTGCTCGACGGCCCCCCCGGCGACGCGCCGCCCAAGGAGGGGCAACCGGGCCGGAGTGCGGCGCGCGAGTGGGCGCAGGCACTGGCCCAGGCCCGCAGCGTCGAGGCCATAAGCGGCGAGCACGGCCACGACCCGCTCGGCGCACACCGTGAGCTCGCGCGGCTGGCCCCAGCCCGGCTGGACTGGCGCGCGCAGCTCTGGCGCTTCCTGGCGCGCACGCCGGTGGATTTTGGGGGCTTCGACCGGCGCTTCATCGGGCGGGGCCTGTACCTGGAAGCGCTCGACGACGAGTCGCTGCGGGCGCTCATTGCCGTCGACACCTCCGGCAGCGTGGACGACGCGGCGGTGCGCGCCCTGGTGAGTGAGGTGCAGGGGGTGCTGGGCGCGTATCCGCACGTGCGCGCGACGCTGTACTACGCCGACACTGAGGCTTACGGTCCCTACGACCTGCGCCCCGGTGATGACGTGCCCGCGCCGCAGGGGGGCGGCGGGACCGACTTCCGGCCCATCTTCGCGCTGCTGGACGACCAGGAGCCCGACGTGTTGATCTATCTCACCGACGGCTACGGCGACTTTCCGGCGCACGCCCCGCGCGTGCCGACGCTGTGGGTGGTACCGCCGGGCGGCCTGGACGACGAGGGTTTTCCCTTCGGCGACGTGCTGCGGCTGGAGGAAGGGCCGGGCTGAATCTGCCTCAGCGCGCCAGCCCCACTGTCAGGTGGGCCGTGTCCCTGGCCGAGGCGCTGCCGGTGATGGCCGGCGTCTGAGTCCCCGCGCCGTCGCTGAACACGTGGTCGCGCGCCAGCTAGGTGCGGTTCAGGTTGCCCGCGCTGGCCGAGTAGCCCGCGTCCGCGTACGCCTCGCGGCAGCTCGCCCTGCCTGGGGCGACCTGCGAGGTCTGGACCTTGCTGCTCGCCGAGGTAGCGACCGCCAGCGACGGGTACGCTCCGAAGTGGATGTGCGGCCACCGCCCCGCGGAGCAGCTTCTGGAAGGTGACTGTGCTGGGGCTGTAGAGCGAGTAGTTCCCGTCGGCGGTGCAGTGCCACAGGTACACGGCGTAACCAGCGAGCGCCGCGCAACCTGCGTTGGTGTTCACCAGCTTGAGCGTCAGGGTCAGCGGCACGCCGGTCGCCGTATGACCGGTGCCCAGGCTGGTGCGCAGGTCGCGCCGCATGATGCCCGAGCGCGTCAGCACGTTAACCGACTGGCCCCCGAGGCCACCGAGCCGTCGGCGGGGTAGGGCCCGGTCGTCTCCTGCGGGTCGGCGGCCGGGCAGCCCCCGGTATCCGTGCCCGTGCCGGCCCCATGGCCCGTGTCGCTGCTCACCTTGGTCGCCCCACGCCGCAGCCCACGAGCAGTCCGGTGCGCAGCAGGCCTATCGTCAGCACGCAGCGGCGGTCCAGGCTGGGCCGGCCCAGCATCTCCAGGGTGGCGCTCAGGCCCAGGTCGCTGAACTCGTCTTGGCGGTCGTGGTCATCGGCGGGGTAGGGGATAAGGGGCTGGACAGTGGGGCGACCGGTCATACGGTGGTTTCCTCCTGAGAGTCCCGGCGCAAGTGGCGTGGGGACCTGCTCAGGAGTGTCGAGGCGCCGGATTTAGTAACCGTGCATGTTCTTTGCAGGCCGCGTGGCTCAGGGGTTAGATGTTCCCGGGCTCGGCCAGTTCACGCAGGCGCTCGATCAGGGGCCGCAGGCGTTCGCGGCGCAGCTTGAGGGCGGCCCGGTTCACGATGAAGCGGGCGCTGGAGTGGAACAGCACGTCCACCTCCTCGAGGTTGTTGGCGCGCAGGGTGCTGCCGGTCTGCACGAGGTCCACGACGGCGTCGGCCAGTCCGGTCAGGGCCGCGAGCTCGATGTTGCCGCTGAGCTTGACTGTCTCGGCCGGAATGCCGCGCGCGTCTAGGTACTCACGGGCCACCCGTGGGTATTTGGTGCCCACGCGCCGCACCGGCCCGGTGGCTCCCACCTCCCGGATGAGCGAGAGCCGGCACGCCGCAAAGCCCAGGTCCACGGGTTCGTATACCGACCGGCCCGATTCGAGCAGCACGTCCTTGCCCACGATGCCCGCGTCGGCCACGCCGAGGTCCACATACACCGGCACGTCCTGGTTGCGCAGTTCCAGCACGGTCACGCCGGGAAACTCGTGGCGCAGGGCGCGCGAGCCCTCCGGCACGCTTAGGGGAAGCCCGGCGCGCGACAGCAGCGCCGTGGCCTCCTGCATGATGCGGCCCTTGGGCAGCGCGAGGGTCAGGTGGCCGGGGGCGCGCACAGGAGCCGGAGTCACGCCGTCACCTCCCAGGCGACGCCCATCTCCGCGCCGCGCAGCGCCCACCGGATGCCGCGCGCCGCGCAGTAGGCGCGTAGTTCGGCCTCGTCGCCGGTCCAGGCGAGTTCGGCCCGCAGGCCACCGCGCCGCGCCGCGCCCGCCGCCGCGAGGTCCAGCGCCAGCACCGTCTCGGGTTCGGGGGGCACGCCCGGCGGCAGGGCGCGCACCAGCCGCTCCAGGCCCACTGCGAAGCCCGCGCCGGGCAGTCCGCCCTCCAGCGCGTAGCGCCCGCCGCCCAGCAGCGGCTGGTTGATGCCGTCCACGTAGGCCCGGAAGGTCAGGCCGGTGTAGTAGTCGTAGCGGCGGCTGACCCCCAGGTCGTAGAGCAGCGGCCCGCCGAAATGCGCCGCGACCTCGCGCAGGTGCGCGACCGCCGCGCGCGCCCGCGTGCCCTGGGCCATGCCGGCGGCGGTCTCCAGGACCTCGGGGCCGCCGTACAGGTCGGTCAGGGCATGCAGCGTGCGGGTCACGTCGCTGCCCAGGCCGCGCTGCCGGGCCAGCAGGTCCAGGTCGGCGCCGCTCTTGCGGTCGATGGCGCCGTGCAGGGCCTCGCGCGCCTCGCCGTGAACCCCCGCGTCCTCCAGAACCGCGTCCACGAAGCCGGGAAAGCCGACCTCCAGCAGGGCAGACACGCCCACGGCCTCCAGCGCGGCCTGGGCCAGTGCGAGAAGCTCGGCGTCGGCCTGCGCGGTCGCCACGCCGATCAGCTCCGCGCCGACCTGGGTGAACTCGCGCAGGCGGCCCAGTTCGCTTGTCTGGGCGCGCAGCCACAGCCGCCCACCATATTGCAGCCGCAGCGGAAACGGCCCCTGCGGGTAGTGCGCGCGGGCCAGCCGACCCAGCGCGGTCGTGAATTCGCTGCGCAGGGCCAGTACCTGTCCGCCCGAGTCGATGAGCTTGAAAGCCCGGTCGCCCAGCGGGTGCCCGTGCGCGGCGTATTCCAGCGCCGGCAGTTCGACGCCCTGGTAGCCCCAGCCCAGCAGCAGGGCCGAGAGCTGCGCGCGCAGATGCTCGCGCCGGGCCCACTCGGCCGGCAGCACATCGCGCGTGCCCTCGGGCACCGGGGCGAAGCGGCCGGGGACGGAGGCGGGAAGCGGGGAAGGAGCGGGGGCGGGCGAACTCACGCCGGGCATTGTAAGGGGTGGGCCGGAAACCCTGACGAACACCGGGCGTGAGGGGTTCAGGGTCAGCGGTTCAGGGCTGATACAGCGTGATGTGGTAGCCGTCCGGGTCCCGCACCGTGAACATCTGCCCGAAGGGTCCCGGCTGCGGCGGCGTCAGGGCCTCGCCGCCTCCCGCCAGCACCCGCGTGTGCGCAGCGCCGATGTCCTCGACGGCGAACCACAGGCTGACCCCGACCCCCAAGGCCTGCGCGGGGTCCGTCTGGGGCAGCAGGGTGCGCAGGGCGAAGGTCGCGCCGCGCGTGTCACGGAACACGGCCGCGCCGGGCGGCGAGTGCTCCACCAGCTCGAAGCCCAGGGCGCGGGTGTAGAACTCGCGCGAAACGTCCAGATTTCGAACCTGCACCGACATGAATTCCAACCGAGTCTGCATAGGAAGTTCCTCCTCGGGCAGTCTCGCGGGGGGCTGTGACAACGTCCTGTCAGCAGCGTTCTGTCTGTGGGATTCAGGCATAGCGCTGCGCCAGTCGCCGCCCCTCGTCCCGCAGGTGCTCCCGCAGCGGCGCGGGCGAGAGCACCTGCGCGTCCGCGCCCCACGACAGCAGCCAGGGCAGGACCTCCTGCACGGTCCGGGCGCGCAGGGTCACGACGAAGCCCTCCGGCGTCTCCTGCGTGCCGGTGGTGTAGAAGGGCAGTCGTTCGCGCACCTCGCGCCGCCGGTCTGCGGCGAACAGTACCCGCACGGCCAGGGGCCGGTCCCTGCGCGCCTCCTCGCGGGCCAGCCGGAAGCCGGGCTGGCGGCTGAACACGTCTCCCAGCAGCTCCAGGTCCTCCATGCGGTCCACCCGGAAGCTGCGGAGCGCCCGCCGCTCCTGGTCGAAGGCCGCCATCAGCCACACGTCGCCCAGCAGGTACAGGCCGTGCGGCTCGGCCTGGCGCGTCTGCGCGGCGCTTCCCGGCTTGTGGTAGCTGAACCGCGTGACGCGCCGCCGCGTGACCGCCTCGCGCAGCTGCCGCAGCTTGTCACGGGTCGCCTGCGCCTCCTCGCCGCCGCCCTGCCTCACCAGACGGAGGTTGTCCAGCAAAAAGGCGACTTCGTCGCGCATGGCCGGGTCCAGCACCGCCCCGATCTTGCGCGAGGCCTGCCGCGCCGCCTCGGCCGGGCCGCCCCCGAACAGCTGCGCCGTCACGTCGCTGCCCAGCAGCAGCATGACCGCCTCCTCCGCGCTGAACTGCAGGGGGGGCAGAAAATAGCCGGGCATCAGGGAATAGCCCTGGCCCGGCACACTGACCACGGGCACCCCCGCCTCGTTCAGGGCCAGAACGTCTCGGTAGATGGTGCGTTTGGAGACCCCCAGGTGCCGGGCGAGGTCCTCGGCGCGCACCCGGTCGCGGCCCTGAAGCTCCAGCACGATGGTCAGCAGGCGGTCCGTGCGGTTCATGCCCGGCCAACTTAGAGCATTGGTCCTGGAGAGAGCCTCTGCATGGCCGAGGGGACGGGTACGGCCCGCAGAGATCGAGTCAATTTAGACGCGCAGGACGGAGAATGGAGCCACCGGAAGTCTCTTGCTCAGGTGCCTCCATTCGGAGAACCGCTCTGGAGCAGCGTCCGGCAGGTGGGGGCGAACCTGCGGGCCACGCGGCGCGCCCCCGGTATACTCCTGCCCATGCGCCTTTCCCCGCGCCCTGTCTTCCGCCCCAGCGCGGCGCCTCTGCTTGTTCTGCTCGCGCTGGGCCTGGGCGGCTGCGCGCGCCCGACCGACACCTTCACGCCGCGGATCGTCATCGGCGGGCCCGGGGGCAGCGCGGTCAGTCAGAGCCGCACGCCCACTGTGCGCGGCTACGCCCTGGACGACGTGGGGGTCACGCACGTCACCGTGGACGGCAAGGCCATTCCCCTTCAGGCAGGCAGCCGCAAGATTGCCGTGTTCAGTTTTCAGCCGGCCATCCAGGGCGACCGGGGCCAGTACACCGTGCGCGCCTACGACGCGGCGGGCCACGTCGGTGAGTTGAGCGGCTCGGTTCGCGTGGACGCTCAGAAACCCCAGATTCAGGTCACGTCGCTGGAGCGCAGTGGCCGCCAGATCCGCGTCAACGGCGTCGCTGTCGACGCGGGCGGCGTCACGGCCGTCAGTGTGGACGGCCAAGCGCTGAGCATCCAGCCGGGCTCACGCGTGGCCTTCAGCGGCCAGACGAGCGGCGTCTATGCCGACATCACCGTGCGGGACGCGGCCGGCAATACGGCGACGCTGCGCGCCCGCTAGGCGGGGCAACTTTCGTCGGTCAGCAGGTTGTCGACTCTCCAGAGTCTGCCTGCCAAGCGGCGTGGGAAGCGTCGGGAACTCCCCGCTTCCCACACCCTCCTCAGTTCGACTCGGCCCAGAAGGCGTACAGGGCGGCCCGAACTTCGGGCAGCTTCTCGAACTGCGGGAGGCCGTCGGTGCCCGGAATCCGGATGACCCGCGTGTTCGCCTTCTGGGCGAAGAGCGGCAGGCGGTCGAAGGACACGAAACCGTCCTGGTCATACAACACGAGGGTGGGAATGTTCAGCTTGCTGTAGAACGCGCCGTAGGCGTCGGCGTCGAACAGGCGCCCGCTGATGAAATAGAGGGGCGCGTACTTGGCCCCCGGCTGGCGGGTGGTGTCGTAGGCGTAATCGATCACGTCCTGCGGCACCGGTCCCCGGAAGCTGCGGCTCAGGAAATACTGGATGCTCGGCCGCGTGCGCAGGGTGCTGTACAGCAGGTCTCCGACGCTGTTCAGGCGGTTGTAGAGCTTCACGCCCCCGTCGTCCTCGGAGGCCCGCTGGGTGCCGTTCCGGGGCTGCCCGAATCCGCTGGGGCTCAGGAGCGCTAGGGTCCGGACCCGGCTGTCCTGCAGCGCGGCGCGTGCGACGAACTCGCTGCCCAGGCTGAGCGACACCACGTCCACGTCCCCGCCCAGGGTGTCCACGAGGGCCCGCAGCGCCGAGGCCATCAGTTCGGGCGTATAGGTCACGTCGGGGCGCGCGGAACTGCCGAACCCCGGCCACTCCAGGGCGTAGACCGGGCGCGTGCCCGCGTAGCTGTCCCACAGGGGCTTCATCTCGTAGGCGCTGCCCCCGGCATTGATCGAGTGGGTCAGGATCAGCGGGCGCCCGGTGCCGCGCGGGTCGGCGTAGTAGTTCACCGGCCCAAATCCCGGCAGGTTCAGGGTGCGCCGCTCACCACTCAGGGCGGGGCGAAGGGTCACGGCGCCGTCCGGCCGCGCCATCTGGGCAGGGGCGCAGGCGCTCAGGGCCAGGGCGCCCGCAAGGACGGCAGCGACGAGGATCAGACGTTTATTTCGCATGGGAAGACCTCCTGGGTCGGAGCCGGAATCGTGCTCGACATCAGTATAGTCAATACTGACTAATCTAAAATGAGCGCATGCCCACAGAAGCCTTGACCTCCCCACCCCCGGACGACGAGCGCACCCTGCTGCTGCTGGGACTGCTGACCGCGCAGGACCGCCACGGCTACGAGATCAACGACTTCATCGAGCGGACGCTGCACCACGTCATCTCGCTCAAGAAGGCGACGGCCTACCAGCTCCTGGAGCGGCTGGAGAGTCACGGCCTGATCGGAAGCCGCGTCGAGCAGCACGGCCAGCGCCCGAACCGCCGGGTCTACCAGATCACGGGCGCCGGACGGGCGCGTTTCGGGGAGATGCTGCGCGATCAGCTCGCGCGGGAAGAGGCCCTGATCCTGACCGGAAACGTGCCGGTCATGTTCGCGGAGAACCTGACCCCCGGCGAGACGTTGGAGGCGCTGCGCCGCCGCCTGGAGGGAGTCGAGGCCCGGCTGCGCCTCTACGACACCTACAACCTGCCCTGTACGGTAGGGGTGGGGCTGGCGATGGAGCGCATCCGCGTCCTCACCCAGGCCGACCGCGACTGGCTGGCCCGAACCATCGCGCGGCTGGAGCGTTCGGCCGCTCAGGTGCCCGCAGGCGAAGCTGCCGGAGGCTGAGCCCCGTGGGTGGGTCCGGCTGGCCGACCTCTCCACCTTTCGGCGCACGCCCGCTCCCGGCACGGACCGTTAAGCTGGGCGCCTATGGAGCAGTTCACCCATGCCATTCTCAGCGCCTCCTACCTGGGCATCTTTCTGGTCGTCTTCGCCGAGACGGGGTTGTTGCTGGGCGCGGCCCTGCCCGGTGACAGCCTGCTCATCCTCGCGGGGATTGCGGCGGCCTCGGGTCAACTCAGCCTGGGGGGCGTGATCGGCGTGGTCATTGCTGGGGCGATTCTGGGCAGCCTCGTGGGCTACCTGCTGGGGCGGCGGTTCGGCCCCGCGATCTTCAGCCGGCAGAATTCGCGTCTCTTCAAGCCCGAGTACCGGGAACGCGCCGAAGAATTCTTTGCGCGACAGGGGCCGGCCTCGGTGATGCTGGCGCGCTTCATGCCCTTCGTGCGCGCGGTGGTGCCCACGGTGGCGGGCGTGAGCAACATGCCGTTCGGGCTCTACGCGGTCTACAGCGTGCTGGGCGCGGTGCTGTGGGGCGCGGGGCTGCCCGCCCTGGCGTACTTTTTCGGTCAGCGCATTCCGGGCCTGGACCACTACGTCCTGCTGATCGTGGCGGCCGTGCTCGTCCTGAGCGTGCTGCCGCTGCTCGTCAAGGCGGTGCAGGCGCGGCGCTGAGACAGGCCGGGGAAGGTCGGGCCTTCCCCAGCCGTGCCGGATCTATTCCGGCGCTTCTTCCGGAGCGGCCCTGGGGGCCAGCGCGGCGGCGAGGCGCTCCAGTCCCCCTGCGAGCAGCGCGCGGCTGGTGGCGAAGTTCACGCGCACGAACCCCTGATACTGCGGTTTGAGGGCCTCCGGCGCGAAGACCGGGCCGTTGTGGACGGCGAGCCCCGCCTCTTCCAGCAGGACCTTCTGGATCTCGCCCGCGCGCGGATGCGCCCGCAGGTCGATCCAGGCGAGGTAGGTCGCTTCGGGCGAGAACACATGCGCCCAGGGCAGCTGCTCACGCACGAACTCCACCAGGAAGTCGCGGTTGCCGCGCAGGTACGCGACCGTGTCCCTGAGCCAGGGCCCGCCTTCCTCCAGCGCCGCGCGCCACATGGTGATGCTCAGGGCCGAGGGATGACCCATCAGGCCCGTCGTGGGGGCCATGACGCGCGTCACGAGCTCGGGCGAGTGCCCCACGAGCACGCCGATGCCCAGACCCGCCGTGTTGAAGGCCTTGCACGGCCCGGTGACGGTCACCGTGCGGTCCCGGACCGCCGGGTCGGCCGCGAAGGATTCGAAGGGCGCGTCCGTGAAGCGCAGGTCGGCGTGCAGCTCGTCGGACACCACGAACAGGTCGTGGCGCAGCGCGAACTCGCGCAGCAGCCGCAGCTCCGCGGCGTCCCACACCCGGCCGCTGGGGTTGTGGGGATGGCACAGCATCATCAGCCGCGCGCCCTGGGTGGCCGCCAGCTCCATCGCGTTCCAGTCGATCTCGTCACGCTCCGTCCCCGCCTGAAGCGGCGCGGCGGCCACCACGCGCCCCAGGTCCGTGATCGCCAGGTGAAAGGGATGGTAGACGGGCGTCATGGTGATGACGGCCTCGCCCGGCGCGCTCAGGGCGTTCACGGCGGCGTACAGGCCCGGCACCACGCCCGGCAGGAACTTGAAGCCCTCGGCGGGCAGGTCCGTCAGCCCGTTCGCGGCGAGGCGTTCCTGAAGCCCCCGGACGAGCCGGGTGTCGCCCATGAGCTGCGGGTAGCCCAGGCCCGCATGGAGCCGCTCGTGCAGCGCGCGTAGGATGGGCGGCGCGACCGGATAGTCCATGTCGGCGACCCACATCGGCAGGGTGCCTTCGGGGAAGGCGGTCCACTTCAGGCTGTCGGGATGGCGCAGGGCCGCCGGGTCGAGATCGTCGTAGTTGACCGCGTCGGGGTTGACCGGTTTGGGGCTGGCCGCGTCGGGAGGCGTCATGCCCGGCAGGATACCCCCGCGCACGGCGTATGCTGCCGGGCAGATGTTGGCGATTATCGGCGCGATGGACGAAGAGATCGAGTTGTTGCTCGAAGAGCTGCGGGACCGCGAGGACCTGACCTTTCCCGGCGCGACGCTGCACCGGGGCGTGCTGGACGGCGTGCCGGTCCTGCTCACGCGCGGCGGTATCGGCAAGGTGAACGCTGCCATGACGACCGCGTGGCTGCTCTCGCAGGGGGCCAGCCGGGTCATCTTTACCGGTGTGGCGGGCGGCGTGCACCCGGAACTGCGGGTCGGGGACATCGTGGTGAGCACCGACCTCGTGCAGCACGACGTGGACGTGACGGCCCTGGGCTACGAGCGGGGCACCGTGCCCGGCGAACCGGCCGCCTGGGTGGCCGACCAAGGGCTGCGCGCCCTGGCGAGCGCCGCCGCCGCCGAGGTGGAGGGTGTGCGCGTCACCGAGGGCCGCGTCGCCAGCGGCGACCAGTTCATCGCCTCCGTGGGCGAGGTGGGACGGCTGTGGAAGGAGTTCGGGGCCGCCTGCGCCGAGATGGAGGGCGCGGCGGTCGCGCAGGTGTGCGCCAAGGCGGGGGTGCCCTTCGTGGTCATCCGTAGCGTGAGCGACACCGCTGATCACGACGCCAAGGTGGACTACCGCACCTTCATGCCGCTCGTGGCCCGCCACGCCAAACAGGTCGTGCGTGGGATGCTCGCCCGCCTCGCCGCGCAGGCCTAGGCCGGGGCGCCCGGCCCATGACCGGTTCCTGGTCCACCCAGGCCCTGCCGCCGGCGCTGCGGTTTGTCCTGGGGCTGGGTCTGCTACTCGCCTTCGCCGCGCTCGGGCAGGCGCTGGCGACCGGGCTGGGGCTGCCGCTGCCAGGGTCGGTGCTGGGCATGGCGCTGCTGTGGGGAGCGCTGGGGGCCGGGGCCGTGCGCCTGCACTGGGTCGCCCCCGCCGCCGACGGCCTGCTGGGAGTGCTGGGCCTGCTGTTCGTGCCCGCGACCGCCGGGGTGGTGGACTACCTCTCGGCCGGCGCGCAGTGGGGGCTGTGGCTGCTGGTGATGGCCTCGGGGCTGCTGTTGGGCGCGGGCGTGGCGGGGCTGGTCGCCGCGCGACTGGTGCGCCCAGAGCCGTCCTCCCAGGACGGGGCGCCGTGACCTGGCTGGCGCTGACGCTGCTGGCCTTTGTGGCCGGGGTGGCGGTGCAGCGGCACACGGGCGCGGTCCTCGCCAACCCGACCCTCCTCGCCACGGTGGCTGTGGGCGCGGCGCTGCTGGTCTCGCGCACGCCGTACGCCACCTACGCCGGCGAGGTCCGCCCCCTCTCGGCGTTGCTGACCCCGGCGGTCGTGGCATTGGCGGTGCCGCTGTACCGTCAGCGCGCCCTGCTCGCGCGGCAGTGGCGCCCACTCGTGCTCGGCGGCTTGGCCGGCACCCTGACCGCTGTGGCGGCCGACGCGCTGCTGCCCCGACTCCTGCGGCTGTCGCCCGAGGCCCAGACGGCCCTGGTGACCGTGCCCGCCACCAGCCCGGTCGCGGTGCAGCTCGCGGCCCTCACGCACGCGCCGCCCGCCCTGGCCGCTACGCTGGCAGTGCTCTCAGGGCTGGTCGGCGCGCTGATTCTGCCCCCCGTGCTCGACCGGCTGGGGGTGCGTCACCCGCTGGCGCGCGGCGTGGCGCTGGGCAGCGTGGCTCACGGCATCGGCACGGCCCGTGCCCGCGAGGAAAGCGAAGACGCAGGCGCGGCGAGCAGCATCGGCATGGGACTGGCCGCCTTGGCGGTGACGCTGGTGGTAGCGGTGCTGAGCGGGTAGAGGCGGCGGGGTACAGGTCGGCAGAACGCCGTCTGCGACCCGCCGACCCGGCCGTGATTGTTTCTTACGTCGGCTGGAGGTGCCCCTGTGCGCGTCGAGAGCCCCTCCGGCCGGCCAAGTTCACCAGCCCGCGCGTCCGTAGGGCAGCGGCAGTTCCGGGGCCAGCCCCAGGGCGCTCGCGGCGCGGTGCGGCCAGTGGGGATCACGCAGGAAGGCGCGTCCGAGCGCGATCAGGTCGGCGTCGCCGTTCTGGAGGATGCCCTCGGCCTGCTGGGCCGTGTCGATCAGGCCCACCGTCATGACCTGGAGGTCGGGCACCTCGCGGCGGATGTGCGCGGCCAGGGGCGTCTGGTAGCCGGGCCCGGCCGTGATCTGCTGCTGGGCCGTCAGGCCGCCGCTGCTCACGTCCAGTACGTCCACGCCCTCGAAGCGCAGCAGTTTGGCGAGGTTCGTCGTCTGCTCCAGGTCCCAGCCCCCCTCGGCCCAGTCGGTGGCGCTCACGCGCACGAACAGCGGCAGGTGCATCGGCCAGACCTTACGGACCGCGCGCACGACCTCCAGGGTCAGGCGCACGCGGTTCTCGAAGCTGCCGCCGTACTCGTCGCTACGGGCGTTGGCGAGCGGCGAGAGGAACTCGTGCAGCAGGTAGCCGTGTGCGGCGTGGATCTCGACCACGTCGCAGCCGGCCATCTGGGCGCGCTTGGCCGCGTCGGCGAAGGCCTGCACGACCTGCGCGATGTCGGTGGTCGTCATGGCCTGGGGCTGCGGGTAGGTGTCGCTGTAGGCGTTCGCGTCCGGCCCCAGCACCTGCCACCCGCCTGCGGAGACGGGCACGGCGCCGCGGCTGCTGTTCCCCGGTCCGTAGGTACTCGCCTTGCGTCCCGCGTGCGCGAGCTGCACGCCGATGTGCCCGCCGTAGCGGTGGACGAAGTCCACGATGTGCCCAAGCTGCACCATCTGCTTGTCGTCCCACAGGCCCAGATCCTCGGGGGTGATACGGCCCTCGGGAACCACGGCGGCCGCCTCGGTCAGGATCAGTCCCGCGCCGCCCAGGGCGTACTGGCCCAGGTGGGTCAGGTGAAATTCGTTGGGCATGCCGTTCTGCGACGAGTACATGCACATGGGAGAGACGACCGTCCGGTTCGGCAGGGTCAGTCCAGCGATCTTGAGGGGAGTGAAGAGCAGGGGAGCTTCGCCAGTCATGCTGCCGAATCTAGGTCAATCTGCTGAAGCTCGCCAATGTGCCGGTGCTTGGGCAGGCCTTGACCTTCAGACTGCGGCATGGACCTCCGCACGACCTCCGACGGAATCACGCCCGCGCAACTCGGCGGTTTTTTTGAGGGCTGGCCGAACCCGCCCACGCCTCAGACGCTGCACCGCCTGCTGACAGGGGCGCCATATCTCGCGCTGGCGGTCGAGGACGGCGAGGTGATCGGCTTCGTGTACGCGGTCAGCGACGGCGTGCTGTGCGCCTACATTCCGCTGCTGGAGGTGCGGGCCGAGTGGCGGGGCCGGGGGATCGCCTCAGCCCTGATGGACCTGCTGATGGAGCAGCTCGGCGGTCTGTATATGGTGGACACCGCCTGTGACGACGCCCTCGTGCCGTTCTACGAGCGCTTCGGGTTGCGGCGGGCCACGGCAATGGTCCGCCGCGACTATGCCCGGCAGTCGGGGCGCCTGGACTGAGACAGGAGAATGCCCGCTTTACCCCTCGCCTGGCCTCCTCGTCCTTCCCGGTGGGGTCTGTCCTTGTTCGGCGCACACCCACCTCCCAGCTGTCCAGGGCAGTGTTCACCCGGTCACATCCCCAGCCCTCCGGCCGCTATCTTTCGTTTCACCCATGCCCTCTGCCCCCCAACTGACGGCCCAAGGCTTCAGGCGCCTCCAGCAGACGCTCGGGCGTGAAGAGCGCCGGCTCGAAGAAGCCCGCGACTACGTGCGCGATCAGCTCGAGTCCAACGAAGCCGAGAGCCTCAACCTCGCCGAAGCCCAGCAGCAGCTGGCAGCTCTCGAGGAACGCGTCGAGGAGTTGCGGGAGTTGCTCGACGCGGCGCAGGTCATCGAGTCGCCCGCCGGAGCCCACGCCACCGTGGGTCTGGGCGACGTCGTGGTGCTGACCGACCTCGGCTCGGGCCAGACGCAGCGGGTCCAGCTCGTGAGCCCGGCGGAGGTGTCGGGCCCTCTGGGGACGGTCGTCCAGATCAGTTCGGACAGCCCGGTCGGCTCCGGACTGGCTGGCCGCCGGGTGGGGGACCGCTTCACCGTGAGCCTGAAGCGGCGCGAGGTCCACTACGAGGTCACACGGATCGGAGAAGATTTGTCCTGAGTTGGGGAGGTTGCCTCTCCGAACGTTTCCTCTCCGGGCCAGCCCCCTCCCGGCCCCCGCCTTTCTTCGCGTCCACGATCAGCGACACGAAGCCCAGGTGCCCGCCCCGGTTGCGGTGGTCGAGGCGCAGCGAGCGGTAGATCGGCCCGCTGTCCAGGTCCCAGTCCCCGGCATGAAACTGCCCCGCATCGTCGCAATATTCGAGGAGTCGCACCTCAAAGCCCGCAGAGGCGAATACGTCCGCGAGCAGGCGGTGGTCATACACGATCCGGTGGTCGGCGGCCGGATGGTCGGCCGGGCCGGGGCCGCCGACCTGCACCGTGCGCTGGTAGTCGGGGTCGGCAAAGTGGGCGTCGGGAACCGCGCAGCGCAACCAGCCACCGGGTTTCAGGTAGGCGTGGCACAGACGCGCGGCCGCGCGTCCCTCGGTCTCGGTGAGGTGCTCCCAGACGTGCTCGCACAAGAAGGCGTCGGCCCGGCGCGCCCCGAACCAGCGGGCAAAACTCGCGGGATCGCGCAGGTCGAGGTCCTCCTGCTGGGTCGGAATCCAGCCGGGCCAGCGTTGCTCGCCGGCCCCGAGGATGACCTTTAGGGGCGTGGGGTCGGTCATCGCCCCAGTGTGCCGCAGAGGCCCCGACTCATCCGCGCCGCGCCTGCCATTCGGCCCGGCGCGCGGCGGCCACCTCGCCTGCCTGCGCCCAGAAGGCGCCCTCGAGGGCGGCGAGCGGTTCCGGCGCGGCCGGGTGCGTCTTCCGGCGGTAGTCGGTGATCTCCAGTCGGGCCAGCAGCGAGGTCGTCCCCCCGGCGTGGCGGCGCGCGGCGGCCAAGACGTCCTCCTCGCGGGCAGGCGTCGCCGCCGACACCAGGGCGGCGTAGGCGCGCGACAGTCCCTGCAACGCCGCCACGTCGGGCACGTACACCCAGGGCCCGTACTCGCCCAGCAGGGCCAGCAGGCCGGTCCATTCCTGCGCCATCACGCGGCCCAGCAGGTCACGGCGCGGCGTGTCCGGGGCCAGCCAGGGCCGCGCCGCGAGCAGGTCGGGCGCCAGGTGGAGCTCGCCGCTGTACTCGCCGCCGATCCTCTCGGCGTCGGACGGGTAGAACACGTCGCGCAGGTCGGCCAGATGCGCCAGGCGGGTGCGCGCCGCCGGACTCAGGCGCACGCTGCGGGGCCGGGGCTGGCCCAGGGCGGCCCAGGCGTCGGCGTCGGGCGCGCTCAACTGCTCGCGCTCGTGTAGCTCGCCACGGCCTTTTTCCAGAACAGCCGCGTGAGTACGAACAGGGCGGCCGCCACCAGCGGCGAGGTCAGGGCCAGTCCCAGGCTCAGGCCGCCGGTCATGGCCTGCGCGGGCACGGTCGTGATGAAGGCGATGGGCACCACGAAGGTCAGGAAGGCGCGCACCGGAACCGGAAAGGCCGTGACCGGAAAACGCCCGGCCCCGAACAGCCCGCTGAACAGCTCGGAGGCGTTCTGGGTCTTGACGAACCAGAACGCGGTCGTCGAGAGCGCCAGCCAGATGCAGTACACGATGACGGTGGCCGAGAGGTACAGCACCGCCGCCCCCAGCACCCCGCCAGGTGTGACCGCCAGTCCCGAGGCCGCGTAGGTCAGCAGCCCCAGTCCGATCAATACGTCGGGCAGCCGCAGCAGGTTGAGGTTGCGGGTACTCACCCCGAACTGCGCGTCGATGGGTTTGAGGAGGGTGAAATCCATCGTGCCGGTGCGCACCGCCTCAGCGATTTTGGACATGTTCGGCTGGATCAGCACGCTGATCACGCCCTCGGTGAGCATGAAAAAGCCCGTCACCAGCAGCGCCTCGCGGAAGCTCCAGCCGCCCACGGTGCTCACCTCCGGCTGCCCGAACACGACCGCCAGCCCCAGCAGGGCCACCCCGACCTCGCCCAGGCTCGCCAGCACCGCGCCCACGAAGTTGGCCCGGTATTCGAGCTGCGCGCTCAGGGTCGCCCCCGTGAAGATCCGGATGAGCCGCCAGTAGCGCCTCACGCCCCGACCGCCCCATACCGGCGCAGGCCCAGGCGCCACACCGTCAGGCGCACGGCCCACAGCACGGCCAGCCAGCCCAGGAGCACCAGTGCGCCTTGCCCTGCCTGCGCCAGTGTGGCCTTGCCGGCCAGCAGCTGTGCGGGCAGGCCCAGCATGTACGGAAAGGGCGTCCAGACCGCCACGTCCTGCACCCACTGCGGGTAGAAGGCCAGCGGTGCGAACATGCCGCCGAGCGCGGCGTAGAACAGCCACATCAGCTCCTGAAAGGACGTGCTGCTCTCGGTCCAGAAGGCGAGCAGGCCCAAGGTGTATTCCCACAGGAACCGGCAGCAGAACCCCAGCGCGGCCAGCCCCAGCCCCGAGGCCCACACGACCGGATCGGCCGAGAAGCGCGCCCCCGCCGCCCACGCCATGAACCCCACGATGACGAGCATGGGCACGAGACGGATGACCCGTTCGGAGACGTGCCCCATAAAGTGCACCCACAGGGGGTCCAGCGGCCGCAGCAGCTTGGGCGACAGGGTGCCCATGCGGATGTCCAGGTCTAGTTCCCAGGCCACCCACACGACCATGAGCTGACTGACCAGCCATGTCGCGATGAAGTAGGATGCGAACTCGGCCGGCGCGTAGCCCTGAATCTGCCCGTTCGGTGCCGAGGCCGCCTGCGACATCCAGACGAGCATCATGACGATGAAGCGTGCGTAAGCGGTGAAAAAACACGGGTTACTTCGGGACGACGGCCAGCTTGAACCCCAGCTCGTCGAGGATCGTCGCGACGTGCGCGGTGGGGATGCTGCGGCGGCCGCTTACGAATTGCGCCACGGAGGGCTGTGCGATGCCCAGGCGCTCAGCCAAAGCGACCTGATAGCCACGCGGCTGTGCCTTCATCTGCGCCCGAATGAATTCCTCCAACTGGTCCCAGTCCATGCCGTCCACGGTATCACGCATGATAGGCACTTGACTATTTATAGTCATTCTGCTATTATCAGGCATCAGAGAAGGGCGCGACCGAACGACCAAGAACGAATGCGCCCCACCTGAAATCCCCCAATCAGAGGACCACCGTGAACGATACCAAACCCCAACCCCGCGCGATCACCCGCACCTGGGACACCGTCACCCACGACCGCATGGACGGCGCCGTTGTTCAGGTCCGGCACCACACCGTCACCCTCAGCTGCGCCGACGGCGTCCTGACGGCCGAGATCGACGGGCAGCCCGCCGATGAGCGCGACGCCCGCCACATCCTGCGCGGCGCGACCTTCCGCGCCGTGACCGCCGAGGTCCTGGAACCCGAAGTGATCGGCAAGCCCGCCGCCTGGGAGCTGCACCGCGCCCTGGGTCGCGCGGGCATCCCCAGCAAGGAACACTACGGCTATGCCTCGGCAGCCCTCGACCGCCCGGTTTACAGCCTCGCGCTGCTGACCGCCGACGAGAGCGAGTCCGTGCTGCTGTTCCTCGCGTTCACCCACGGCATCGTCGCGCGCGCGGAGGTGGCGGCGTGAGCGCGGCCGCTGTCGCCCCCGCTGGGGCCGAGAGGGAATGCCAGAAGTGCGGTCGCCTGCTGGACGAAGTCGGCCGCTGCTGGGTCTGCGCCCCGGCCGCGCCCGCCGTCCCCCTGAACCTCAGCATGACCAACGTGCAGGACGCGACGTGCGAGTGCATTCGCGCGACCGACGCGCTTGCCCACTGCGCCCAGACCGAGGCTGAGGCCCGCAGCACCCTCGACCTGGCCGAAGCCGAGGCCCTGATCCTCGGAGTGGACGGCCGCAACGAAGCCGAGCGCAAGGCCGCTTTACGCCTGCGTCTGCGCGACGAATATGCGAGCCTGGACGCGGCCACCGCTGCGGTCCGGCAGGCCCGGCGCGACCTCGACGTCGCCCGACTCTGGATCGACGGCCTGCGCTACCAGCTCCGGCTGCTCGAAGTCCACCGCGCCCCCCGCATTGGAGGTGAATGATGTTAGTCCGCACCCTGAATGCCCTGCCCCTCAGCACCGTGCCTACGCCCGTGCGGGACCAGTTCGCGACCCTCGCCCTGACCGTCGCGGGCCGGGCGCAGATGGCCCGCTTCGCCGCCCGCGTGCAAGACCTGGCCCCCTCCGATGATGCTGAGGAGCTCGCGATGCATTTCTCGGAGGCCTTCGAGGAGCACTCGGCTCAGAAAGCCTTCGACGTCGGGAAGCAGCTCCGGCGCTATCTGGGCGAGCGCATAGACGCTGGCCTGATCCCGCAGGAGATCAAGGTCCGCTACGAATTCGACCGCGACACCGAACTCCGCAACGCGCGGATCGAGGAACTCTGCCGCCGTCTGCTGGAGGCGGTGGCCTGATGCCGCGCCCCGATCTGGAGGCCGCGCGCGCCCTCGCGCTGACGGTCCTGGGCCGGGGTGCGCACAGCACCCTGGACAAACTGGAGGCCGCCGGGCTGGTCATCGTGAAGCAGACCGATCTGCCGCGCGTCGACGGCCGCATCGAAGATTTGGAGAACGTGCGCGCGACGATCCCGGCCAACTGGTCGGAGCCGTGGCCGGTCACGGTGGTTACGGCCGAGGGCGAGCGCCTGACGCTGTACGCCCTGCACGCCCGGCATGAGTACATCGGCGAGGCGCTGCACCTGCACGCCGTGATGGGGATGCGCCTGGACCTGACGGTCAACCGGGCCGAGGAGCTGGTGCTCGACGCCTCGGCGGTGCAGCAGTGACCGCCGAGGTCACGAACGGGACGGCCACCTACAACCTCGACGACAACACGATCCGCTGGGTTCCAGCGGAACGACTCGGCCCGGCCGAGTACGCGGAGACGCGGTCGGTAGGGTTCAAGTGGTGGCGCAGCTTGCAGGCCTGGGTCGCCGCGTGGACCCCGGAGCGCGAGGACCTGGTGCTGCAGCACGTCGAGGCCATCGAGCACGAAGCGGACCCCGGGGACCCGCAGGCCCGTATCGTGCGTTTCGCCAGTCGGGCGGCGGCGGCAGATGTCCGGGCCGATCAGCGCGTGCGGTCGGCCATGGAAGGCCTGCCCCCCGGTGGGGAACCAATCAAGGTGGACCACCACTCGGCCCGGCGCCATCGCCGCGCGCTGGAGCGCAGTGACACCAACATGCGCGCAGCCGTCGAGGAGGGCAAGAAAGCCCAATACTGGCGCGACCGTGCTGCCGGCAGCGCAGCCCGCGCCCGGCAGCAGTCGGACCCCGGCGTCGTGCGCCGTCGGATCGAGAAGCTGGAGGCCGAGCTGCGCCGGTTTCAGCGGTCGCTCGACGAGCTGGCCGCCGTGGAGGTCACGCCGCAGACGGAGGCTCGCCACGAGCGCAATGTCCGGCACTGGAGTCGCTGGTCGGAGCACCACGAGTTGCGCCTGGCCTTCGAGCGCGGCCGTCTTGACAACCTGACTCCGGCGCCCTTCGCTCCAGCAGTTGCGTACAAGACGGGCGACCGGGTAGAGGTCAAGAAGTGGGGCCTGTGCGAGGTTGTCGGACCTGGCCGGAAGGATGCCAAGAATATCCGAGTCAAGATCATCTCTGGAGGTGCGCGGGGTATGAGCTTCCTGGTATCGGTCGCCGATGTGCAGGCCGTAAAGGTGGAACAGTGAAACTGCTCTATACTGTGTCTGGGACGTAGAGAATCACCAGTTTTCGATGTACCCCCCGGTGCTGTAGCGCCGGGGGTTTTTTCTGTTCCAGCCGCGCCAGCTCGCGCCATAAAGAAGCGTCCCGACCCCCCCGAGGGGAGCCGGGACGGAGGTCCGGGGCGTTCAGACGGCCGCAGCCTGCCACTGCGCCTTCGCCTTGTTCCGCGCACCGACTACGCGGTCACGCGCGTCATCAGCGGCCTGGCCCTCGAGGAGCGTCAGGTCAATCTCGGCGCCGCTGAGCTTCAGGTTGCCCCCTTCGGCGTCCACGACCGCGACGCTCCAGAACTGCTCTCCGGCCTTGTCCTGGGCCAGGAAGGCGATGTGGCCCACTGCGCCGGTCCTCCGGCCTTCGGCCGCCGCCTCCTCCTTGTTCTTGAGGCGCGGAGCGGTCAGCTCGCCCAGGTGGACGATGGGGTTCCGGGCGTGCTCGCTGGTGGCCACCGCGAGGTGGGCGATCTGGCCGCCGCAGGGTGGGCCGTACAGAACGGGGGTGCGCTTGGCCTTGGCCGGGGCCGCAGCAGGTGCGGGGGTCTCAGGCTGGGCCTCGGGGGCAGGGGAGACCTCAGGGGCCGCGTCCTGGGCGTCCTGGGGCGCTTCGGCCGCCACTTCAACGTCTGGCACCTGCTCGGGTTCGGGCGCGGCTTCAGCGGCCATCTCAACCACCGGCGCGACTTCAGGCTCGGTCTGCTCAGCTTCCTGCTCGCGGATCTCGGCGGCGGCCTCCAGGGCCTCGGCGCGGGCCTGCTGCTCGGTCTGGGCCTCTGCGATCAGGGCGCGGATCTGGCCGGGCGTGACGCGCTCGCGGTTGTGGCCCTCGCCCAGGAAGAAGTCCTTCGAGGTGCGCGTGATCGTGATTCCTGCTTCGGCGGCGGCGGCGATTAGGGCGTCTTTGTCAGCGGCGTTCATAGGGGTAGTGGTCATAGTGGTTTCCTCCGTCCCAGACGGCGTTTTCCGCCTCTCTGGATGTCTTTAGTCTGAAGGTCGGAGGTCGAGAAGTAAAGTCGGAAAAACGTGGAAACAGCGTCCCAGACGGTCTTGTTCGGTCAGACCGAACACGGATTTCTAACCAGACAAAGCGTGTAGGGAGCTGGGTGTTATTCAGCTCCCTACACGCTTTGTCTCTTAATCTCTAAAGACTATTGGGGTTTGTCTATAAGTTGGGAAATTTGGTATGTCAATAGAGTTGGGCGAAACAGATTTAGCAACTCTTGTGGTGAAAAGTCTTTTAGTCCACAAGACTAAGTTATTAGTATCCCTCACCACTTCAACAGTTTTCATGTATTCTGGTAAATCCAACACATTAGTAAGAGGCATCACCGCGCAGGGCACTGGCCTGTTTCTAGCTATACCAATTTCATAAGGAACCCACCACGACCCTCTGGTATTATCGCTAATAATTGCTATGAGATGCGTACAGGCGTTAAGTCCAAAATCTATAACGTCTACCACGGCCTGTGGATTACCAGATGAAGCTAGAGTAGGATTGAACGCTTCCATATAGACGTCTACATCGGCAAAATCAACTAAGAAATGAGCGAGTTTTCGGGCGACTTCACCATCGTTTTGTCGGTGGGATATGAAAATAAGAGATTGTCTTGAATTATAGCGACGACTCTCGTAATAGGCTTTTCCTCCCTGTGCACTCTTTGTAGCTGCCCCTAGGGATGTAATTATTGAACCGGCCATATTTCCTCCGTTTATATAGCATCTCTACGAGCAGACCACATAGTATGCTCTCTTGATATAGCATTTTCTGCATCTGAGACAAATATGCCAAATTGATCTTCTTGTGTGATTCGTGTTCCTTGACCAAAAATCGAAGCTAACTCCTGAGCAGCTAGACCATAAGAGTTACTAAGCTCCTGATATTTTTTTAGCTGAACCCAAGCCACTATGCAAGAGACTAAGGTTGTGAGAACACCAATGATACTAATAGGAATATTAGACCATCTTACAACTGCGAAGCAAAGTAGCAATATGACTATCTGGGATATCAGATTGATATTAGACCACATCTTTGCTTTACTTTTGTTAAAGTCGGATTTGGTGGCATACCACCTACGCTGATCTTCAATCCTCTTATTTAAGTAGATGGTTTTTCTTTCATTAAAGGAGAGGCTTCTAACATGCTGCATCTTAGGAGTCACTTGATTACTGGAAGCAGTGTTAGCGTCAAGCTTGCTGACAAAGCTCGGCCTTTCATCCCTAATTCGTCTTAAAACCTCGTCAAATAATATTTCTGCATCATCCTGTATATAGGGGTCACTACGCATCATAAAACGCCAAGATTTGGTTTTTACGGATTCGGCTACTGCGCGACCATCATACCAATCTTTGTCAGGCTTATTTGACAATAAGATAAGATTTATAATGATGCTTATAGCTATAGCAATGCCAGATGCAAAAGCTATATTTAATTTGCTATTTTCATCTTCAAAACTGAATACACCCAGTACGGCTATTCCTATTAAAAGCACCAGACTTATTCTGGTCATCAGAATATAAGTATTTTGCGATGACTTTGAAAGTCTATCAGCAGCTACAAACAAGCCGGGCAGATCAGAATCTTCTATCTCCATTCCTAGCTCAGACGTTTGTAGAGGGTATCTACATCCCAGTCAAAAGGAACAATTCCATTTCTCGTTAGGACTGCGGGAGTAGTGGCTTTTGAAGAGTCCCAAAATCTCATCGCAAGTACCTGCTTGCCCTCAGCAATGGCAAGCTCAATTTCCCACGGAACCCATTTGCGACTTCTGTGTGTATTTTCACCTATAAGGCAGACGCAGTGGGTTGATGATTTAATTTTGGGACGGATGACACTTTTAATATAAGCTTCATCTCGACTGTCGATTGCTTTACGGAGTGATTCATCATCCATCTCGAATTCTAAATTTTTGAAACCTGCCAAGCCTCTCAAAGTCCAAACTTTGAATTCGTCTTCTCCACGAAAAGATAGAAACGTTTTAGTTGGCATATTTTCTCCTAAGTCCTAACATATGAGTAGGCTTCGAGGAAAACACAGATAAGCTCTTCAAAAAAGAGATATCTGGGTCATCAGTCCACAACTTTTCAGATTGCCTGCTCAAAGATTATACATTGAGCAGGCGACGGAAGCCCCCACAAACGAAGAAAGACCCCACCCCGCCTGGGCTTCGTGCCCAGGCGGGGTGGGGCGGTGGGGTCAGTAGCAGCGGACGCAGTCGTTCCGCTGGAGCGGGCAGTTCCCAGTCAGCATGTGATTCACGGCCTGACATCGGCGCAGGGTGGACAGGGATCGCTCCCTAAGCGGGCGCAGCCGGGGCAGGGGCCACTGTCAGCAGGGGGCGCGGGAGTCAAGATGCCTCCAGATGGGTGCGGCATACATGGCAGGGGGTCGTTCTTGGTCGTCATTTCAGGGTCTCCTCGTGAGGTGGTGTGGAGTGCTCAGCATAGGGGCTGCTGCTCGAGGGCACACAACGCAAAAAGGCCCCACCTCGCCCAAGCACGAAGCCGAAGCGGGGTGGGGCCTTGAGGGGTTCCTACATACGACATGCAATCTATTGGAAGACCGCCGCCGCTGCCGGATAGAGTTTGCGAAATAATTTGGAGCAAAACCAGCGAAAAATGCCGTCTAGCAGGATATTTCTCCTGATTACACCAAATATTATTTCTCGGTATAAATCCGCCCCCGCCGAGGCAGATGCCAGAGCGGGGGCGGCTGCTCATTCAGGGCAACGCCGTACCGAACGAGGGACGCAGCATAAACCTTGCTGGACAGTCAATTCAGATATTCGCTCTGGTACATCCGGTCTTCCCACTCCAGGTGATCCAGCATGGTATCGAGCCGCAGCAGCACCTCCGCACGCCGGCGCTCCAGAAAGGCCGGTGAGGAACCCGTGTCGTTCCAATGTCGATCCATCACATGTCGAGCTGCGGCCCGAAGCTCATCACTCGTGACGTGCGCGGCGAGAGCGGCCTTAGCGATACGCTCCAACCGTACCAGGCCTTCAACGACCGCGAAGGATCCAAAGACCTCGTAGTCCTGGAGCTCCGCTAAAGCCTCGAGGAATGGTCCATCCATATCGGGAAATGCTGCCAGATTCAGAGACGCTCACGGGCATGTTCTAAAAAAGGATTTAGATCCCTCCAGGCCTCCTGATCAAATCCGCCTTGGACCAGTGTCCAACTCCGCTGCGCCTTCAGATTCCAGCCATGCCGGCGCTGGGCGGCTGAGGGGTACGTCGTCGAACGTGCCGGTCATGCGGCTCAGGTCCGCTTCACTTGCAGGCCGCGGCTCCTGCAAGGGGACAGGGGAGACCTGGGGCGTGGTTTGCGCCGCCGCCTCACTGGCCACGCCAGGGCCTGGAGGCAGCGGCCCGGCCGGAGAGGTGAGGCCTGCCGGCACAGCGCTCGACGTTGGCCCGAGCAGCGCGCCCAGGCCGAACCACGACGCGAAGGTTTTGAGGCCGTCACGTCCGATGATGCTCACCAGCCCGGCTAGTAGCCCGAAGGGTACCGCTCCCAGCCAGCCTTGCCCGAACGTGGCTCGCCCAGTCGTCCAGTGCAGCACCAGACTCGCGGCCAGGCCCATGCCGAAGGCCAGCCCGCGCCACACGTTCGGGGCCACGACCTCCACCGGCTGTCCAGCGGCCGCCGCCGCTTCCTGCTTCTGCTCGACGCCACGCTTCAGCGAGGCGACCAGCCCGAACACGAACAAGCCCAGCAGCACCGGGTTACTGGCCACCGCTTGAAGCCAGGCCAGCGCATCTCCATTCATCAGGTCCATCACTTCAGCTCCTTCAGCCGGTATTCCGGGACTTCGATAAGCACGGGCTTCTGGCCGTCCATCACGATGCTGATGTAGCGCCCGGTCAGCACCTTGTTGGTGTCGTGGGTCGGGTACCAGCCCTTGGGCATCACCAGGCCGCCGCCCGCCGCTGGGGGCTTGGCTGGGGCCAGCAGGTCTTGGTCCTCCAGCCACAGCTCGCGCGTCGGGGCGATCACGGTGGTCGGCTCGGTGAATAGGGACAGCGGCGTCAGGTAGACGTGCGCACTGCCGCCCAGCGGTAGGGTGGCCCCCTGCTGCTTCCGCCGAGCTGGAGACCAGTCGCTGTTCTCCAGCACATGGGGTACGCCCCCGATCAGGCCCGCGTACATGGCCGTGTGCCCGAAGGCCTGCGGCACCCGCTTCTTGCCGATCAGGACTGTCGCCGTGTAGGGCCAGTAGAAGATGTCGCCCACGCGGCGCTGTGCGAAGGTCTTGGTCAGGCCCAGCGCTCGGGCACCCTTCTCGTAATCGGCGGCCCAGCGGTCCACGCCACCGCGTGCCTTGCGGAACTCGTGGGCCTTCGTGGCGACCGGCCACGAGTTTTCGTCCAGGCCGAGGCAGCCTTCCGTGGACTCACGCACGAGCTGGGCGCAGCGGCCTCCGACCGTGATCGTGTCGGGGGACCACCGCTTGAGAGCGTGGCCAGCCTTGACCTGCTCGATGCCGTAGGCCAGCCACTCGCGTGCCGTCTGTGGTGCAGCGATATTCATGGGGTGTCCTCGTCTTCCGGTTCGTCCGGATCATTGGGCCACTTGCTGGGGTCGTAGCCGAGCTTCTCAGCCTCCCAGCGGGCACGCGTGCACAGGTCCTGCCACTCCATCGCGTACTTCGCCCGCTCGCGCAGGCGCTTGTTCTCCTCCTGGAGGGCGCCGCGAATCTCCTTCTCCTGCCCGGTCACCCCCGTCAGCAGCCCCTTGAGGAACACCCCCACGGCGGCCAGAACACCCGTCCCGCCTAGCCACGTCGCGGCCGTGCTCAGGGCGTCCTTGGTCTGCTCATCCGCCATGACGGCCCACTTTCGAGACAGGCTGCTTCAAGACGTGCTCTCGGAACCAGGGCTGCGGTTCGAACCAGGCCCACAGCGCCCGCATCAACAGCAGCCCCGACAGGGCGCCCGCGCTGAAGTACAGGTTCACTGCGCTGATCGATCCCACCGCCTGCCAGAACAGCGCCGCGACGAAATACATGTATCCCGCACTGATGGTCGTGCTGAGAATGCCCCAGGGCACTCGGGGTGGCAGGAGCCAAAGCAGTAAGGCGATGCCTAGCCCGATCAGGCCCCACCAGTTGAAGGGCACCACGTCGTCGAAGGCGCTGTAGCTGGGCAGGAGCAGCGGCGTGTTCGGCCGATACAGCGCCGGCAGTGCGAACGACAGGTGCACCACGATCAGCACCATGCGCCCGAACCACGCCACGCCGTCCCAGAACTCCCCGCCTACGGGAAGCCCCGCCCGCAGGGTGTACAGGGCGGCCCGCTTGAGAGGTTGGAGGGCCGCCCTGACAGCGCGCTTAAGGCGTGGCATTGAGCACCTCGGCGGCCGTCCAGCGGCCAGGGGTTTGGGTCCGGGGATTCCAGGCCTGGGCGTCCCACCACTCCCAGCGCCAGGTGTAGACGGTCCAGAGTTCGTTCTTCGGGACGGTGGACGTCTTGCCGAAGGTCCAGGCGCCCTGGATGGGCTTGATGGGCTGATAGGGGGCACCCTCGCGGCGGACGTTCTGGGTGCTGCTCTTGCGGACCCGCAGGGCGGTACCGTCCATACAGCCGGGGCTTAGGCGCAGGACGGCCTTGTACGTGACGGCCCAGGTGTAATCCGGGATGACCTGGAGGCGGCACCCGGGGGGGCTAGTCACGACTACGACGGCGGCGGCGGGGATGAGGGCGGCGCTGAGGAGCAGCAGGGCCGGGTGTCGTTTCATGGCGGTTCCTTTCTGCCCGGCATAAGGGAACCGCCCCAGGCCGGGCGCTGGGGCGGAATAAAGGGCTGATGAGCCTGTCTCTTAGGGGAATTGCTCAGCTCTCCGCGGAGGCCTCGCTGGCCGGGGCGAGCTCGACCGTCTGGGGCGCGGCCGCCTGGGGCTGGATGGTGCTCGGATCGTCGCTCCAGCCGCAGCCCTCGGGCAGCACGCACAACCAGTAGCCGGAGGGTTGTTTTACGCAGCGGTCGCCGCAGAAGTCGCAGCGTTTAGGAAGGACTGGTCGGGGCACGGTCTCGGATCTCCTGTTGGTAGGCGAGAAGGCTGGTGGCCTCCTCCTCAATTTCCTTGGCAGTCGACACCTTGCCAAGAGCGAGGGCGCGGGCGTGCAGCGTGTACCGCTCGAAGAGCTCTGCCCCGATCTCATCCATTTCCACCCGGTCGGCCGCGTGCGCCTGGGCTGCGGGCAGGGCAGCCTCCAGCTCGGCGTCCGTCGGCTGGGGGATAGGCAGAGTCCAGGCTGTGACGTACACCACCTCCCCAACTTGGAGAAGTGCTGCGCCTGGGTAGAGCCAGCGCAGGGCCTGGGCCTGCTCGGGGGTCAGGGCGCGGCCTTCAGGAAGCGTGCTGTATACCTCGCGCACGGGCTCGGGCGTGGGGATGTAGTCGATCATTGTCCGTACCCCCGGTGAACCGTCAGCAGGCTGTCCACGCCCACCGTGTAGTTCTGATCGCACGCGAGGTCGAACCAGAGGTTTTGCCAGGCGTGGAGAGGGATCGTCCCGGTGATGGTCAACGTCTCGTCGCCGCCACGCAGGGTGCGCTTGTGGGCCAGGAGCACGCCCACGCCGAGGCGCTGCGGGAAGACCGAGAGGACCGCCCCCGCCTGTCCACCCTTCACCGCGATCTCCAGGGTGTAGTGGTACAGCCCCTGACCCAGCTCGGTGTTCCCCCGCGCGCTGTCGGCCGGCTTATAGCTGTGGTCCGGCTGACCTCGGCCGGTGTTGTCCAGAACGGCGCGGTTGATCGGGAAGCGCGCCGGGAGGCCGCCCGTGACCGGGAAGTCTCCAACCGGCCCGGCGATCATCAGCCCGGTCAGGTCGGTCGAGGTCAGGGCGTAGCCCTTGCCGATCATCAGCGGCTGGAAGGACTCGGCCGTGTCGTAATCCCAGATCAGCTCGCCCGAGCCGGTGGGCTTGGGAATGACCCACTCCGCGCCGTTGTGCGTGATGGTGTCCGTGATCTGGAAGGGTGTGTTGCCCGCGTCCTCGTTGGGGATGTACCACTGGATGGTGCCGGCGCTGTAGACCGCCGTGCGGATGTAGAGCCAGTAGTACCCGTCCACGTTCTTGTACACGCGGAAGCCCATGCTCTCGCCCCGGTTGCTCAGGCGCCGGTTGCCGTGGACCTCGAGGACCGGCACGATGTCCCCGCCGCGCACCCCGAATGAGGCGAAGATGCGGCTGGTCTGCGTGTTGGCCGTGTTTCCGAAGTCGGACTGCCCCGTGATCTGGAAGACCACGCTGGTGCCCTCACCCGGCGAGTTGGGCTCATTGGGGACGTTGTTCAACCGGAACGCCCGGTACCAGCTGAAGCCCTCCAGGCGCTTACCCTTGAGCTGCGGCGTCTCCAGGAAGCTCAGGCGGCCGTCGTGGTTATCGAGCTTGGCCTCATTGGCGACCGGCTTGCGAGTGATCGTCCCCATCTCAGACCTCCTCGACCGGGGGCGGCGGCGTGGGCTGGGCAAGGGTGCGGTACTCGATGCACAGCTGCGCGTCCACCGCGCCCTCCCGCACGACCCGGTAGGCGAGCAGCTCCCGCCCCCGGATCTCCTCGGAGTCCCCCGCCGAAAGCAGTGGCGTCTGCGCCGACGCCTCGCCGCCGATGCTGCGCCGGATCGTGCCCGAAACCACATGCACGGTTGCCTCATGGAACAGGACGTTGGTCGGNAGTGGCGTCTGCGCCGACGCCTCGCCGCCGATGCTGCGCCGGATCGTGCCCGAAACCACATGCACGGTTGCCTCATGGAACAGGACGTTGGTCGGAATATTCGCCGCGACCGCCGTGACGGTCACCAAGGACGTGTAGCACCCCACCACCTCGGGCGGCCGGACGTGCAGGCCTTCGTACCCGGCCTGGGTCGCCAGGGTGCCTACCGAGGCGCGGACCTGCCCGAGCGTGACCTCGCGCGCGCTGTCCGGGTCACTCCCACTTCCGCCCCCGCTCTCGCCTGAGCTGCCGCCCGAACTGTCCTTGACGATCTCGACCGGGAAAGGGTTAGCGCGACTGACCGGCGTGAAGCTTTCATCGTCGTCTCCGACAAAGTAGGGCAAGACGCGCGCCTTGAGCGCCGTCAAAAAGTCGGCCAGCCCCTTGATCTTCAGGATGTCTCTGAATGCCATGTGCACCTCGCCCGGCCATGAATGCGAAGGCCCCCACCGGACCGGGTCGGTGGGGGCAAGAAAAGGCGCAGGGCACAGAGGTCAGCTCGCGCTGCTTCCGCCTCCGCCTGCGCCACCGCCGACGCCCTCGTCCTCGACGAGCGTGGGCGCGGGCCAGCTGTAGAGCTTCCCCTCGCTCGTGCGGTACCGCAGCACCGGCGCCGCGTCCAGATATCCGTTGTCCACGACCTCCAGCGCCAGCGGCGCAGGCTGTGGCCCCGGCAGATACGGGGTCGGGAGGAACTGCCCCGGCCGCAGCCGGAACGGTACCTGCAGCAGCGACACGTCCACGTTCGCCGGCGAGTACACGCTGTCCACCCCGGTCGTGCTGCCGTACAGGCCAAACCCCGACATCGCCTGCATGCCGTTCCACTGGGGCAAGTCAACGCCGCCCGGAAAGCGCAGCGTCACCTCCATCGACACCGCCTGGGGCGGCGGCCGCACGGGCGGGACGATCAGGCGGCGGCCCAGGCGTAACACCTGCGCCGCCGGATATACCGCCAGCACTTCTTGCGTCCCTGGGTCGGCCACCTGAAGCTGCTGCAACTTGCTCAGCGCCAACGCCGCCACCCCAGCGCTCTCGAACTGCACCCCGACGAACACATCAGCCGCATACGTCGATGACAGGGACAGACCGTAGTACGTGTAGCTCCCGTCTGCACGCTTCGACGCCGTGTTGTAGCCCAGCACCTGCGTCGTCGCGTTCACCTGCGCTTCCAGGGCCTGGAGCAGCGCTTTCGTGGCGTAAGGGCCAGCGGCCATCTCAGCTCCCTCCCTGCGGCAGGCCTGGGGTCAGCGGCAGGTGGTAATGCTGCCCTGCGTTGCCGTAGGTCGCGCGCCGGTAGACGTGCAGATATGGCGTGCCATCTGCCGGCCACACCACCTCCACCCCCGTTTCCAGGCCCAGGCCGCTGTCCGTGTTCTGCCCTGGATTCTGCGGCGTCGGTTGCAGGAACACCGGGAACTGTCGGGGGTGCAGCACCCCGCCCACCTCATGCATTGGGTAGACCGAGCTTGGCTCTAGCTCGATTCCGAAGCCGTGGCTCAGGCGGTTCTCGCTCGTGCCCATGTTGTTGTCGCCATACGTCCGCACGCTCAGCCCAGCGGGCGAGGGGGGCATGTTCGACAGGTCGAAGACCGGCAGGCTGTAGGCGATGTTCTGCGAGTTCTTCGGCGTGTTCACCTGGATGAAGCCGCCGTACAGGATGGTGGGGCGACGGAAGCGGTAGATCAGTTGCTTCATGGCCCCGGCCTCGGCCACCTGCAGGTCCGCGATTTGCAGGAACTGCCCGTACTGAGTGCCCGCAGACCCCACCATGAAACTCAGCGGATGTGCGACATGGTCGTAGGTGCTCGGCACCCGCAGTTCGATGGTGCTCAGGCTGTACTGCTGGACGGGCAGCGTGTAGTACATGTACTCGAACATCGTCTCGATGATGGTCGGGGGGGCGCCCTCGGAGACCGGGATGCGCACGAGGGCATCGGACTCGATGCGCTGCATGGTCGGGAGGATCAGGGGTAGGCCGTCCACATTTCCAACCAGACCAGCCCCACTGCCCCCGCCATTCTCCAGATTCGTCACCCGCGTCTTGAGCTGCATGTGCATCGCTTTTGTCGGATACGGTCCTGCGTTCATCTCAACTCCTCTTCAGGGTGTGGAACCCGTCCTCGTCCTCAGTGATCCACGCGCCCTGCACCATCTGGTAACCCTCCGCGTCGGTCGTCGCCGTCGCGTCCGTGATCGTCTGGTAGCCCTCCGCGTCCGTGATGACCGAGTACTCAGACCCCGAGTCGCTTGACCAGTAGGCCGTCACGTTCGCCGAGAACGCGGTGGTCGCACCCAGCGAGACGTACCAGCGGCCCGCATCAGGCGAGGCCACGGTGATCGCCGTGTTGGCCGGCACGTTGTACATCGCCGGTCGGTTGTCATCCGGCGGCAGGTTGAAGTCCAGCGACAGCGCTGGCTCCCCGCTGGGGCTGTCCGACATGACCACCAGCGAGGTCATCCCCACCGGCACGTCGAACTGGAAGGTCTGGAGATAGGTGTTGCTCGCGGAAAGCACCGCCTCCTGGGAGATCCCGTTCTCCAGCACGGGGTAGTCAGTCTGCCCACCACCGCCGCCCGCACCGGGTCGCCAAAGCCCAGCGACCTTGTCCCACACCAGGACCTGGCCGTCCTGGAGCCCGGTCACATCCACGTCGGTGAGCGCGGCCAGCGTCAGCCCCTTCCAACCTGCCCCCTCGGGGGAGCCGTCCGCCACCAGGGCGTGGCCGTTCTGCGCGGTGGTGTGGGCCGGGACCCCGCGCCCGTTCAGGCCTCGCGGTCCCGGCCCACCCGCGCCGCCCTTGAGGTTGCCCTGGATGACCCAGCCGCCGACGCCGCGCGTCCACACGTCCCAGGTGCCGGTGTCGAGATACAGGTCGCCGGCGCCACCCAGGCCCGCCGTCGGGGCACCGCGCCCGTGCAGCCAGCCTGCGCCTCGCTCGCCCTGTGGGCCCTGGCCGGGCTGCACTTCGACCGGCGTCGGCGTGCCATTCCCGCCGCTCCACGAGGGCTGCTCGGTATCCGGCCGCGTGAAGTCCCAGTAGCCGGGCTGGTCGGTGTTCGGCAGCACCCGCCGCTCGACCGTGCGGGCCAGGGGCGGCAGGCCTGCCTGGAGCACCACATAGGTCACCCGGACCTTCGGGACCGGCTGCCCAGGCAGCTCCGGCCCCCAGACCCACGCCGGCCCGCCACCGGGCTGCCCTGCCCAGCCACTGCCCGGCGCGCGGCGGTACAGCAGCACAGGCGGCGGCAGCGCGCCGTCCGGGTCACGGTAGTCGCCCAGGTAGGTCAGGGTGGCCGTCACCTCCGCGTTCTCGGCGCCGAGAACGTCGCCCATGAACTGGTACTTCATCCGGTCACCTCCCGACCATCCGGCCCAAACCAGCGCCGGTCCTGTTGCACCACGACCACCCGCAGGGTCGCGTTCTTGCTCTTTTTCCCGCTCGGCCCCAGTTCGATGTCGTTCCCCTCCAGGAGCCGGGTCACGGCCCGGTCGGCGCGTTGCAGCCACCTCGCCAACTGGACCCAGTACTGGATCTCGGCGGCGAGGTCGTGCATGGTCGTCTCGGTCCCGAGGTGGATGTCGCCTGCGAGGGAGAGTGGGACGGCGTCCCGCTTGTAGTCATCGGTGCGGACCTGCACGTCGCTGAGCGGGAACCCGTGCACAGCCGGGTGCAGCGCCCCCAGCCAGTGCGACGGCTCCAGCGTGCCCGGCAACTGGTAGCCGTACCCGTCCTCCGTGATGACCGAGTACCGCTCGCCACAGCCCTCGCCGATCACACCCCGCTCTCCTGGAAGGGCAGGATGCCGATGGTCGCCTGCGTCTCGATGGCGCCAGCGGAGAGCGTGAACTCGACGTTCGCCACGTCGAGCAGCCCGCCTTCCGCGTCCGGCACCTGCGCCGGGGTCAGCAGCGCGCCGTCGAGCGTCGCCTGGGCGTTCGGCCCCGCCGTGGTCGGATAGTCCAGCGCGGCCGGGCGCGGCGGCGGAATGAGGGTCTTGAGCCCGAAGTCTGGCGGGTAGGCCCAGAGGGTGACGGTGGCCCGGCCGGTGGAGCCGGGGGGTTCCACCGTACCCCCACCGCCCCCACCGCTGCTGCCCCCGCCTCCGCCCCCACTTCCGCCGCCCCCGCCTCCGCCACTGGTTTGAGGATCAGTGACCGTGAAGATGAAGCTCTTGTCGTAAACGGTCGATCCAGCCGGCTGGCCTGGAGCGAGCGTGTTCCTGATCGCAAGACCTACAGGAATGTCAGGGTCCAACCCCGTGGGGACGGGGTCGAAGGGCGTTTCGAGGGTCTGAAACTCCACGTCGAGGACGGCCCCTGGCGCAAGACTGATGTCCACTGTTCCGTAGATCGCGTGGACATTCTCCGTGAAGTAATTCGTGTCCCTGAACTTGTAGACCTCCTGCCCATCCAGCACGAGGCGGATCTGCGCTGTTCCCCCTGAATCGTAAAAAGCGCCGTACATGCTCGCGGAATACGACACGAGTTTCCAGGACGTCGCACTCCCGTTTTTGATCTGCCAGCCGTATTGAACGCCCATCAGTTCGCCTGCGTCTCTTCTTGAAAGATGATTTGCCACCACGCCGCGACGTGGAAGTACCAGCGCCCAGCCCAGCCGCGTCCAGGCGACGCGCCGTAGACCCAGATCACGTGTTTCTGTCCCCCGATGGTCACCTCGAATTCCCCCTCTGCGGTCGGCGCGCCGTGCAGCAGGCCGCCGTCGAAACTCAGCCCAGGCGGCAGCGCGCCCTGAAGGCCCGCCCCGGCGCCGAAGCTCTGGCTGAAGCGCTGTCCCACCGTGACGCGGATGTCCGGCAGCGTGCCCTCCTCCTCCCGGCCCAGCTCCGCCTCCTCGCGCTTCGATGCCCAGCGCGCGTTCAGGGAAGCGGCGAGCTTCACCTTCATGCTGCTGCGGAAGTACGACTCCGGGATGGTCAGCGCACTGGGCTGCCAAGGCATGCCCTGACTGGCCTGAGACAGCTCACCCAGTGGCGCTTCGGCCACCATGAGCGTCCGCGAACTGGCGAACGGATGCACGATGCCTGCGCCCTCAATCCCCTCCAGGGGCGTCTCGCTCAGCGGCGCATCCGGGTCAGGGTTGTCCTCAGCCGCAACGGGCACGCCGACCGCCTGCTCGTCCCAGGGCACGGTGCTCAGCCACATGGTCAGGCCGGTCACCACGCCCGGCCCGAGATTCTGTCCGACGAAGCCGTAGCTCAGTTTTCCCGAGAGCGGCTCGTAGAACGACCCCACCACCTGATCTACCTGGGCGAGTCGGACCACGTCCCGCGCGTCTGCCAGGTCCTCGGCCGCCTGTACGGTGACCGGGTGGCCTTCGCCCAGCGTCGTCAGGGCGAGGTTGTACGCCCCATCTGCCAACGCCAGGGCACTCTGCGCCTGGGTGAGCTGTTCATTGTCCTGACCGGCCAGGGCCGACCCCTCGAACCACGCCTGCAGGTCGTACACGCTGACGTGGGCGTATTGGTTGGCCGAGACGCGCCGCACCGTCGGACCACTCTGGGAGAGAGGCAGGTCCCGCTCGATCAGGCGTTGGTTTGGGCCAATGTTCGTGGTCAACCGCATCGCCGCCGCCGCGGGGGCAAACGCGTCACTCAGGATCACTTCGCGCTGATTGACCACTGCGGGCCCGGTGGGTTGCACCCCCTCTTTGTAGGTCACCTCCCCCGCGTCGACCGCCTTCCTCGGTGCCCAGGCAGGTCGCTCGATGCCTTTGTACTCGCCCCGCGCCCAACCGGCTGGCCCCGCCCAGCGGGACTCGGTGCCGTAAGGCAGCACGACCTCGCCAGTGCTCTTCCAGTCGTACCAGCGAGCACGCGAGATCTGCACGGGGGAACCGTCGCCAGGCCGGGCCAGCAGCACCGCCCCGGTCCAGTCCACGCCGATGCTGGCGCTTGGGTTGGCTTTCAGGGCACGGTCGACCACGGCGCGGTTCGTGTCGGTGTAACTGTCGGCCCCCGGGTCCAGCGTGTTGTAGGTGATCAGGCGGCCGTCGTAGTAGCCGTCGAGGTCCACGACTTCGAGCGGCAGGATCTCCAGGGTCCACTCGTTCAGGGCGTCGGGTTTGGCCGGAGGCAGGATGCCCTGGCAGACCGGCACCCAGCCGTGCGTGCGGCTGAGCAGGTTGACCTGCACGAGCTGCTTGAAGGGCCGGGGGATGCTGCGCGGACGCTTGAGGGCGAGGCTGCCGCTCGCCAGACAGCCGATGCCGTCGAGCTGGATGCGGGCCGTGGAGATGGGACCGGGGGTGCTGCTGCGGTAGCTCTCGCTGCCGATCAACACCTCCCAGTCCACGAGGTCAGCGCGTGGAATCCACACGCCTTCCAGGGTCTGTCGGTTCAAGGGTTCACCTCTTTGTGGTGGGGGTATAGCCGCCGCTGCCCGAGCTACCCGAGCCGCCCCCACTGCGGACGGCGTCGGCCAGGTAGCGGACGTGCCCGCCGAAGGCCGTCACATGCCCACCGAACGCCGCGACGTGGCCGCCGAACAGCCCGGTCGAGGTCAGGTAGGCCTGCGTGTGCAGCCCGAAAGCATCCACGGCAGTCGAGAAGGTCGGCAGGGCGGCCGTGTGGGCGGCCAGCACTGGCGTGTGCCCGGCGATGGCGATCTGATACGAGGGGATGACGTTCTGGATAACCCCGGCCAGCATCCCCAGGGCGTCCAGCGAGATCCGGACCTCGGGGGTGTCAATGGTGCCAGTGACTTCCATTGACTGGGACTGCCCCGAGTCGCCCGTAATGCCCCAGGCGTCGCGCAGTGGCTTGGTCGCCCGGTAGATGCGCCCGGCCACCGTCTCGGCCTGCGCCCCGGCCTTCAGGAGACCCTGAATCGCCGCGTTGTCGTCCGAGGTGTCGTCGGTCTGGAACGCCGCCACCAGGGCGTCGATGGCCGGCTTGAGCAGCCCCTGGATCGCCGCCGACTCGATAGCCGCGCTCACCACCGCCTCGAACATCGCCTCGCGCAGATTTTTCCTGAACGAGGTGCGGAACTGCCCGAAGTTCCCCGCCTTCAGCGCACTCATCAGGCCGTCTTTCACGCTGCCCGTGATCGTCTGCATCAGGGTCTGCCCGATGTTCCGGTAGGCCTCGGACAGCGCCTCGAGCATGTCGAGTTTGGCGTCGAGCACCTGGCCGTCGTACTTGCGGTTGATGGCCAGGATCTTGCGCTGGTCGCCCTCGGCCGCCGCGAGTTCGGTGGCCCGCTCGCGGTTGAGCGACTCGACCTTCAGGCGGTACTTCTCGCCCTGGTACTCGCGCTCGCTGATGAGCCCCTGCCGGCGCCGGCGCTCCAGCTCCGACAGTTCGTTCTCGCCGTTCATGCCCTCGATTTCGCGGTCATAGGCGGCGATCTCGTCCAGAGTGGCCTGCCGGTCCTTCAGCCACTGGGCGTCAAAGCGGCGGTTGATTTCCAGCGTGAGGGCCGCGTTGCCCTCGGCCTTTTCGAGTTCGGCCGCACGCTCCCTTTCGATGCGGGCTTTGACGAGGGCGAGCTTGCCCTCCTCATAGGACTTGCGGTCGATCAGGCCCTCGCGGTACTGACCGTCCAGTTCGGCGCTGTCGTTGTCCCCCTTGCGGCCGGCAAGCTCGCGGCGGCCCTCGGCACTGTCGTTCGGGTCGCGCCGGTCGATGTTGACCAGGCCGAAGGTAATGGCCTTGATGAAGGCCGCGATGGCGTCGTAGAGGATGACGAAGAGACTGGCGACCGCCTGCAGCACCGGGGCCAGCAGCTCCAGCAGCGGCGCAAGCACCGAGCCGAGCAGGGTCCCGATGATCTTGAACGGTTCCTGGAGAGCCTTGATCGGCTCCTCGAGGACGCTGAACATCCCTTCCAGGATCATCCCAGCCGGGTTGATCTTGTCCAGGATCGCGGAGAACAGTTGCAGCGGCGAGGTGATCTGCCCGAAGCCCTGGGCGAGGTTCGAGACGCTTTTCTGAAGGTTCTCCTTCCCGGAGTTGAATCCGATCTGAAAATCAAGTTTCAGGCTGTCGACGTTCGCAATCCCCTGGCGCAAGGCCTGGATGCGTTCGTACTCGGCCCGGACTCGGCCCAGCGCCTCGGCCTGCTCAGGGTATTTCTCGATCAGGTCCTTGAGGCTCTTGAGCTCGGACTCGTAGGAGAAGGTCGAAGTGCCCAGCACCCCGGCCAGTGCGCGGCGGGCTTCGGCAAGCGCGTCCACCCCTTCGGTGCTCGTCTTGGTGCTTTCGATAACCTGCTGCTGGCCGCTCACGTAGTTCGTGGTGGCCGTGTTCAGCGCCGACTGGGCCACCGAGGTCGCTGTGATGGCCGCTGTGAGGGTCGTCTGGGCGGCAGCGCGGGCCTCTGGGGTACTGGCGCCCTTAAGAGTGGTCCGAGCCGTGCTCTCGGCCGCCTGGGCGGCCGCAAGCCCCCCTTGCAGGACCGTGACCCGGCCTTCCCAGTAGTCGCGGTACGCGCGGAGGGCCGCGTTGTACTCGGTCGTGCCGGGCAGCCCTCTGGAACGGGCGAGCTTCAGGTTCGCCTCAGCGAGCTGGAGCCCCGCGTCGGCCGCCGCGTCCTGCGCCTTCACTAGATCGACAGACAGGCCGTCCACGAAGGCCTTGCCCGCCGCTTTGCCTGCGTCGCTTGCGGCCTGTTGGGTCGCGGTGAGCTGCGAGCGGAAAATCGGCAGGTACTGCTGCGCCATTCGCAGGGCCAGGGCCTGTCGGGCGTCGAGCTGGTCCACCGGCAGCTTGCCCAGTTCGTCGAGAACGGCCTGGGCGTCCGCGATGCCCTGCTGGAGGTTGGTGATCTCTGTGGCGTAGGCCTCGCGCCCCTTGGACTCGGCGTCCGCGATGGTGTCGGCCTTACCGATCTTGCCGGTGCGGTCGGCCAGGCTGCGGGTGACGACCTCGGGGTTCTGGTAGCGGCCGTTCTCGTCTTTCGGGAACAGCTTGTCCGCCAGATCCACTGCGCGCTGCCGCGCCGAAGCATCGGCCTCGGCCACCTGATCGAGAGCCTCCTGGATCGCCCGGGCCGCTGCCTGCCCGGCCACCCCCATGGCCTGGAACGTGGTCAGCCAGCCCTGCAGGGCGGTGCGTGCCCCCTGCCGCTGGGCCAGGGTCATATCGCTCAGACCCTTGGTGATGCCCTTCGCTGCGTTCTGGGCACTCTTTTCCTGGGTACGCGCGTTCTGGTCCTCCACTTCGCGCTGAATCTGGGTGACGGCCTGCGCCTTGTCGTAGGCCCCCTGTCGGCCGATCTCGGTGAGGCGCGCCTGATGCTCGCGCTCGAGCACTTCACGGCGACTGGCCCAGGTACCGTCCGTGATTGCCTGCCGGCGCAGGTCCTCGAAGCGGCGGTTCTCGGCGTCCTGTTCGCCGAGCATCCGAGCGTTGACACTCTGGTTGGAGAGAGCGATGCGGGTCGTTTCAGCGGCCCGCAGGATGGTCAGTTTGGCGGCCTCGTTGTCGCCCACAGCGCGCAGTTGCCCCTGGAGGTCCGCGTCGAACTGGCCCTGCTTGCGGGAGGCCTCGCTCTGGGCCCGCTGGTTGAGGCCGTCGATCAGGTCTCGGTCCAGGGCCAGCAGCGCGTCGGCCAGGGCGCGCTCGGCCTTGAGGCGGCTCTGGGCGGTCTCGAAACCGATCCGCTCGATCTCTGTGCCCAGGGCTTCATTACGACTGATGATCCAGGCGTTCAGCTCCAACTGGAGCCGGCGCTGCTCGTCGTCGTTGCCAGTCGCCTTCTCGCCCAGCACGCGGTACTTCTCGGTCTGGGCGCGGATGTCGGCCTGTGCCGTGAGCGTGGCGAGGTTCTGGCGGCTGTCCCGGACCTGCACCTCCCACTGCTGCTCGGCGCGCAGCCGGGCGGAGAGATCCTCACCCGCGAGGTCGGTGGCGAGTTGCGCCCGGCCAACCACGCCTTCGCCCTGGCCGCGTGAGACGGCGTCGATTCCGTCCTGACGCTCGTTGGCGAGGCGGATGAGTTCGGCGGTGACCTCACGGGTCTGGGTAAGGAGCTGCTGGTCGGAGGCGATAGCGTTGGCGACCTGCAGGTCGTTGCGCCGGTCGCGGGCCTGCTCGATCAGGTCGTCGCGCTGGGCTTCGAGTGCGGCGGTGTCCTGACCATGTTTCTGAGCCTCGGCGATCAGGCCGCGGTACTTCTCGCGGACCTGGAGGATCTCCTGCGCGGCCGCCACCTGGGCGAGGCGCTGCCGGGCGGCCAGGACCTCGGCGCCCATCTCCTGCTCGATGCTCAGCAGTTCCTGAGTGTCGCCCCGGGCTTGGGCCTGGGTGCGCCGGGTGTCGTAGTTGCTCACCACGGCGTCGGCGTCACCCTTCTGGAGTTCGAGACGGCCCTGTTCGAGGGTGGCGTCGCGCAGCTTGCGCCGCGCCTCGATCTCGTCGGTGAGCAGCTTGATCCGGCGGCCCTGGGTATCAGTGCTCCGCTCGGTGGCGAGTCGGTTCGCCAGTTCGGCGGCCGTCATCTCCGAGAGGGCACCCTTGAGCCCCTCGACGCCCTTGCGGTATTCGGCCGCCCGCTGGGTGGGCAGGCGAGTGTCGATGGCCTTCACGAGTGCCTGGGCAGCGGCCACCCCTATGTACCGGGCGCGGGCGGCCTCCAGTTCGGCGGCCGTCATCTGGTTCACGCGGCCCCGGACCTCGGCGATCTGCTCGCCCAGCTTGACGGCGGCGTCCCCACGCTTGCCCAGCTCGGTGGCCTGGGCGACCAGCCCGGCGAAGCGGCCACGCTCCCCTTCCGGCAGTTTCCCGATTTCGGCGTTCAGCCCTTCGAGCGCCTGCTGGAAGTTTTGAAGGCCCCCGGCCGCGACCTTGCCCTGGGAGAGGTTCAGGCCGAAGTCCTCGTTCAGGTTCCCCAGGCGGCGGCCTAGGCTCTGGACTGTCTGTTCCTGGCGGATGGCAGCCCGCTCCTCGGCCTGCCGGGCGCGGAGTGCGGCACGAGCTTTACGCGCCTGGGCTGCAATTTCACGGGCACGCGCGTCAGCAGCTTTCTTGTCAGATTCCAGGGCCTGGCGGTTGGCCTGGGCCTGGATACCCGCCACCTGGGCTTCCCCAGCAGCGAGGATGCGCGCTTTCTCGGCAGGGAAGTCGCGCCAAGCCTTCGCCGATTCGAGCGCGGTCCGGCGCACCTCGGCAATGTCGAGGAGGGCCTGGGCACGGATGCGCGCCGACCCTTCGGCCATCGCGTTCACGCGGGCCTGCTGCACCTGGCGCTCGGCCTGTCCCGCAGCGTCCGCCGCCCGACTCTGGAATTCATTGCGGACCTGCCCCCGCTCCTGGCCCTGGCGCGCGGTGAGTTGACGACTCAGGTCATTGCGCTGCTTCGGGTCCAGGACGTTCTCGCGGAGCTTCTCCCGCAGGAGACGGTACTTCTCGGCCACCTGATCGAGCTGACCCTGAAACTCGGTGCCTCCAAACAGCTTGAGGGGCTTGGCGAGTTCAGCGCGCATCTCGCGGATCGTCTTGGTCTGCGCCTTGAGCTGGTCGTCAGTGAGCTTGATCGCAGTCGAAACCTTGCCGGAATTGAGCTTGGCGGCCTCGGCGCGGCGGCCGTCCTCAGCGGTGAGCTGCTGGATGTTGCCGCGCACCGTAGCGAGGTCCCCCTGAAGTTTCTTGATCCGGGCCTCGTCGGGCGGACCGTACAGCCGCTCGCCGAAGGCGCTGACCCCCTTGAACTCGCCTTCCTGGGCGTCGGAGATCTGCTGCACCAGGAGGAGGTACTTCGCCTTGGCACGCGACAGTTCGGTGCCCTCGGCGTTCAGCGCACGCACTCGCGCCATCAGGGTATCGAAGCTCTGCTGGTTGCCCTTGTCGGCCTGGTCGTAGGCCTTCGCGGTGTCGGCCATGATCTTGTTGACCGCGATGGCGAGGCCTGCGGCGGCCGTGACCGCGACGGTCAGGCCACCCAGGGCACCCCCGGCCGCGATGGTGACCCCGCGCAGGGCCGGAATCAGCCCCATGACGGCTGTCTTGATCACGCCGAAGGCTGCGGACACACCACCCGCCGTCGTCAGGCTGGTCCAGAAGGCTGTGGCGGCCACCCGAGCGGTACCGAAGGCGGCTACGGCTGCTGGCCCCAGCCCCCGGAACCCGCCGATCAGGGTGGGCAGGATGCTCCGGAGCCCGACCGCCCCACCCAGGAGAGAGACCAACCCCTGCCCAAGCGAGACGGCCTGAAGGGTGCCGATGGCGACCGCCAGGGCGATGACGTAGCCCCTGATCTCCTGCAGCACCGGGCCGCCCTCGCGAACCTCGCGGAAGAAGTCCCCGAGCCCCTTGATGGCAGGCGTGAGGTGGTTGTTCAGCAGGTCGGCCAGCGGCACGGCGAAGCTGGTCACCAGCTCGGCCCCCGCGTCACGCCAGGCGTTGTTCAGGCTCTTCATGGCGGGCGCGACGCCCTGCTGCATGATGTCGGCGGCCTGCTTCGTGAATTCGGTGCTGTCCTTGACCTGCTGGCCGTAGGCTTTCCAGCCGTTCCCTAGCGCCAGGACAGCGGCGGCGGCGCGGGTATCCATCGCACTGGACACGATGTTGAGGGCGTCCCCGTTGCCTTCGAGCTGGCCGGTCGCCCGGTTGACCTCGACACCCATGCCGCGCAGGCTGGTGCTCAGTTCCTTCACGAGGTCGCCGGCAGGCTTCATGTGCCCGAACTCGTCGCGGATCTTGATGCCCAGCGAGGCCAGGGCGCGCTCGCCTTTCGGGGTCACATCCGACAGGGCCGCGAGAGCGGCGCGCAGGCCGTTGGCGCCCACGTCGGCGGCGCTCATGCCGACATTGTCGAGCTGGACGAGCATGCCGAGCAGGTCGTACATCTCGATCTTGGCCTGCTTGCCGGTCGTGCCCACGATGCCCAGGCCGATGCTCAGGTCGTTCGTGGTGCCGGCAGCGAGGTTGCCCGCCTTCGCCAGCATGTCCGAGACCTTGCCCGCGTCCTCGACGCCCAGCCCGTACTGGCGCAGGTTCTTCAGGAGCTGCCCGGAGGCGTCGGTCAGGTTGACCTGATCCACCGACGCGAGGCGCGCGCTGGAGCCCATGAGTTTCAGCGAGTCGCTGACGCTGACGCCTGCCTTCACGATGTCCGCGCTCGCCGCCGTCAGGTCGCCCCGCGTGAACGCTCCGCCAACCGCACCCAGCTCAGTCTGGAGGTCCCGCACGCCCTGGGTCACGCCCGCGAAGTCAGTCTCACCGTTGGCCTGCAGGACGTTCATGCCCTGCTGGAGCTTGCCCAGTTCCTGAAGGCCGACCCGACCCAGGTCCGCGAAGGCGACCGCTCCGGCAAGGAGCGCCGTGACCATGACGCCGACAGCCACGCCGACCGGCCCCGCCGCCGCCGCCACACCGCTGAGATTGCTGGTCAGCACCTGGGCCTGTGCGGCTGCGGCCCCGAGGCTGCCGCCTGCCTGGGCGGCGAACTGGGGCAGGGTCTTTAGGGCATTGAGAATGTTGTTGGAAATTCCGACCTGGGTGAACGTGCCGTTGATGGCGTTGCGCTGGCTGCCGAGCTGAGCGCTGAGCTGGTTCAGGCTTCGGAGCTGTCCGGCCGTCGTGGTGCCACGCTCGCCGACAGCGCGAATCCGAGTCTCCAATCCCTTGAGGGCTGCCTCGTAGGCACGGGTGGCCTGCTGCTGGCCGACAAAGTTGAAGCGGCCTGCCGCGCCGGTCGCGCGCTCGAACTCGGCGCGCGCCCCGGCGAGGTCGCTACGCAGCTTGACGATGCTCTGCGAATTGATGCCTGCCGTGCCGGTAGCAAGCCCCTTCATCACCCGTTCGAGGGCCTGGGCTTCCTTGCTGCCAGCGGCCAGTCCACCGGCCATGCTCTGGCCGGCCGTGCGGATGCGCTCCAGCTCGCGCAGGTAGACCTTCAGGCTAGTGGCGCCCCGGTCGTACTGGCTCTGGGCGATCTGGAGGTCGCGGGCGATCTGGGTGAGGGCCGTGTTGCCGCTCGGGCCAGGACTGCCGCCACCGCTCCCCCCGCCGTTGCCCCCGCTGCCGCCTGCACCGTTGCGCAGGGAACGCAGCTTGTTTTCCAGCGCATTCAGGTCCGCAATCTGCTTGTTCAGCAGGGTAATGACGGCCTTCACGGCGCTGGTGTCGATGGTGAGCACGCTAGCCGAGGTGGAGCGCAGATCGGCCAGTTGCTGCTTGATTTCGTCGAGCTTGGCCTTCATGTCCCCCTTCAGGTCGAGGGTGACTTCGCGGTTGCTTGCGACTTTGCCAAGCGCTTTGTCCACGTCGGCCTGCGACACAGGAGAGATCCCCACACGCAGTTGTGCCTTGACGTCCTGCACGGCTTTTCTCAGTTCAGCCGCGACCCCCGCGCGGTCTACCTTGGGGGTAAGCGAGATGCCGCCGAGAATGCGCTGCGCTTCACGAGCCACGTCGCGCAGCGTCCGGGTGGCCCGCCCTGCATTGGCCTCGACGTCGAATATGGCCTTACCAACTTGCGTCATGGGTGGAACTCCTCTGTGTGTAAGCTGCGAAGAATGACCAAGTTGAAGCCGCAGACCCAGCCCAAGGGCGGCTGCCTGTCCTATGTGCTGCTCGTGTTGGGCGCGGTGGGTGTCCTGTTCGGCCTGATGTATGGGGTCACCAGACAGCCCTCTACTCCACCGGCCGTGACGACTACAACGCCTACCCCTGAGCCCACGCCTGCACCTATGCCGGAGGCCCGTAGCCTCTCCGTTTACGCCGACGAGCTAGGAGAGACTTGGCCGTTCAAGGCCGAGTACGCCACCGTGATCTGCGACTTTGCGAAGGGCCCGGCACCGGTGACCACTGTGGGCGTGGATGGGGACGTGTACGCCTATAACGCGGCCGCAGACACGCTGGCCCCGCAGCAGGGGTGGCTGAGTCGCGCTGCCCTGGACGCGAAGGCGCAAGCTGAAGGGTCAGAGGGATCAAGCACCGACCTGCTCTTCCTTGATGTCGCGGCCGAGCGTGTCTGCCGCCAGTAGCTCGCCGTAGCCCTCGGCCACCTGCGCTACGCGGCTCAGGCTGTCCTCGATCTCGACCATCTGCACGACCCACGAGGCCCCTTCTAGGTCCCCATTTTCGATGGCCTGTTGCAGCGCCCAGCAGTGCTGCGGCTCCAGCAGTGGCCGGGGGAGATCGGCCGCACCGTAGGCGGCAGGCGGCGTGAACTCCTCGGGCCGCCACAAGGACTTAGGGTCCGGCTTTTCGCCGTCGCCCTTGCCCTTGCCCCCCAGGGAGTTGCCCACGAACGCCTGCAACTGCATCAGTGGCCAGGCCCGCTTCAGGTGGATGTCCGGGATCTCCATGTACAGCCGGGCGACCACCATGCTCAGCTCGTCGAGCAAAGTCCCCCAGGTGTACTGGGGGTAGTACTTCAGCACCTCCAGCAGCACATCCTCGTACTGGAGGGTCTTCCCGCCCTGGCTCAGCCGCTGATGGGCAAGTTCGCGGGCGTGGGGTCGGCGTTTGGGCTATCCGCCTCCGCCGGCTCCCCGGTCCGCAGGTAGGCCCGGAGCTGGGTGAGCTCATCCTTGGTCAGGTGCTCGAGCAGCCACGCACCCGTGACCGGACCGGGGTAATCCTCCGCTTCCCGGCCCGGGTCACGCTCGTTCAGCAGCTCGGCCAGGGCGTCCGTACCGGCGCGCTGGATGGTCAGCAGCTGATCGGCCATCTGCTGCCCCTTCTCGCGGCTCTGCGCGGGCGACATGTCGCCCTCCTGTAGATCTTGCAGCTCGTCTACGATGTCGGCCGAGCTGGCGACAGCGTCCGAGAGCCGAGCCTCGTCCGCGTAGCTCAGCACTGGGCCGGTGAAGAAGCGGTCGGCGATCTCCAGTTCGACCTGCCGCAGATCGAAGGTGTGCCCCGGCGCAAGCACAAGGCCGGGGCCGGTGTGGCCGGTGCGCAGATAGGCCATCAGCTCGCTCTCGGTCTGCGCGTTCACGTGCTCGGCCACCCACTCCGGGTTGAGCGGCGCCTCGGTGCGGTGGCCGAGCAGCACGGCCAGCGTTTTGGTGGTCCCTTCGATCCGCTCACGCGGGAGCTGCATGAAGTTCGCGTGCATTTTCACGTTCTCGTACACAAGATCTTCTTCGGCAGTCAGGCGGCGCGAGGTGAACTTCAAACCGCCAAGCACGAACTGGATCTGCTGGGCGGTCTTGCTTGCGAAGATCATGCGGGGCTTGGTCGGAGCAGTAGGGGGGGTGGTCATTAAGCATTCTCCTGTTGGGTGGAAAGGTCGTGGGGGACACCGAAAAAGGTGCCTTCAAGGGCCTTGGGCGGCAGGGTGAAGGTGCGTTGCTCGCCGTGCTCATCGGTCAGCAGCACGCGCTCGGGCGTCTCGTCCAGCACGAAAAGGAGGGCATCCTGCACAGTGCCCTCCTCGGTGACTGGCGTCTCACTGACGACCACCACGTTCGCGGTGCCCTGCCAGTGGTCACGCCAGACCGGCATCAGGGCGTTTCGGCGACCGGCTCGTCGACCGGGTCGAAGCTGCCGTCCGCCTTGACCACACCGCGCTCGGGCTTGCCTTCCACGGTCACGCCGTTGGTCACCTTGATCACGCCCGTGCTGGGGGTGTCCAGCTTCCAGTTCATGACGCTCATGACGCCCCGGTAGACGGGCTTGCCGACGCCCTTGCCGAGCGGGTAGATCCGGTAGAAGGCCTTGCCGCCGTCCTCGGTATCGTCGAAGGCCGCGTCTTCGAGCAGCTTGATGGCCTCGTCCTTCTCAGTCCAGGTCGTCTCACCGAATTCGAGGCTGCCCTTGCTGCTGCCGTCCGGCACGTCCACCGAGCCCTCGGTGCAGAAGGTGTCGATACTGACCGTGCCCTTGTCCAGGCCGACCGAGACGCTGCTGGTCAAGCAAAAGAGCTTCCAGGCGGTCGGGGTGGTCGGCTCGGTGCCGGTGCCGTAAGGGGCCACCTCGATGCGGGCGTTCTTGCCGAAACGGAATTCTGCTTTCTTGGGAGCCATGCTTATCCCTCCTGGGATGGGTTGAGTTCGGGATCTTCGGGGTCAAAGAAGAGAGCGAAGACGTACTGTTCGGGCTCCACCGGTACGGATTTGGGCGTCTCCTCGAACGGCCAGAAGTACCCGGCAATCGCGTTGATGGCGTCCTCCAGCACGTCGGGCAGGCCGTCCCAGTTCACGAGCCGGACCGGGTACGCGGTCGGCATGCCCGGGTACTTGAACGCCTCGATGCCGAGCTTCTTGGGGGTGGGGCTGACGACCACCTCCAGGCCGCGCGCGGTGGTGCCCTCGGGCGGGTTGCCCAGATACACCGCAGGGGTCTCCTCACCATCGGGCAGCCGGTAGGTGCCGACCTCAATCTCTGCTTCGGCCAGCGCCCGTTCCACCAAGCGGCGGATGGCGAGCGCACTCACCGCAGCCCCGAGCGGCGAAGGAAGACCTCGGCAAAGTTGAAGTCCTGGGCGACGTAGCGCGGCAGGTTGCGCGCCGGCAGGGAGGCCGCGCGGTCCTTGAACACCGCGCCGAGGAACGTGGCGGCCGCGTGGTCGGCGGCCCAGGTCAGGCGAGCACTGGCTCCGGCCATCTCGACCGGTTGGCGGCTGTCCCGCAACGTGCCCGTGTCGACGATGTTGCGCGGGCTACCCACCGTCTCGCCGTTCTGACGGCGGGTGGTACCTGTCCAGCCCCAGACCGGATCGTCGAAGGCTGCGTCGCAGGCCTCGGCGAACTCCTCGGCCACGCCGCGCACCCCGCGCTCGACGAGCGGCCCCAGGTCGGCCAGCGTGACGCGCACGGCCACGATCAGACCAGGCCCTTGCGCAGGTACTCGAGCTTCTTGACGCCGAGACCAGGCACGGTGAGGAGCTGCTCGTCGGTCAGGGCGCTTAGGGCTTCGATCAGTTGCTGGGGTGAGCGCGGGGCGAGGTGCACGAGCTGCTCGATCTCGGTAGCGGCCTTCTCGATGCCTTCCTGGAATAGTTTTTGCTCGCCTTCCCACTCGCCGTAGCGGCGGGTGATACCCCGGTTGTACCGGCGCAGGCCTTCGAGCGAGGCCTGGATGCTGGCGCGGATGCGGTAGCCGTCCACGCTCTCGGGCGGCGCGTGCTCGGGGTTGAGGGTGAGGTGGGCCACGTCCATGCGGCTGGAGTAATCCACCGCGATGGTGGCGGCGGCCTCCTGCGTGGGGTCCTCGTGCATCACCACACGCTTGAGGGCCTCGGGGACAGGCTGGGTCATAGTTCACCTGCTGGCGCGTCATACCAGACCTTGACGATGCCGACGATGCTCAGCAGCAGCATTCCGCTGGGCAGCACGGTCAGCGAGTGGCTGGAGCACAGCCAACTACCGTTGGCATTAGGGACTCCATGCTGCTGGCAGTAGCTCTTGACCATATGGGTCACGTGAGTGTTGTGGGCTTCGTTGACCGCTTTGTGAAACTCGTCCACAGAGGAGAGTGACACCAGGCTCGTAGAGAGCCTTTCTTCGGGCTTGGGCGTGTTCACGGGGAACTCCACACCGCAATGAACGCGGCGCCGTGAATGAGGGTTTGTACCGGGTCGGGGTCCGGCCATGCGAGTTTGACCGTGAGGGTGCCGGGCTGGCCTTGCAGGGTGAGGGGCGCCTTGCTGCCCCAGCGCACGCCCACCGGCCGCGCCTGGGGCTGCCCAGCGGGTCCCCAGCGCCCGAACAGCACCACGCTCGCCGTGTCGGCCCCCACCGCCTCGCGGATCTGCGGGTCAGCGGTTGCCTCCAGGCGGGCCAGCGTCGGCAGAGGCACCCCAGCGCCGGGCACCATGTTGTGGGTCTTGGGGTCCTGGACCAGAGGGCCTGCCGCAGTGAACGTGAGCGGATAGCTCAGGCTCCGGGCCGGGTCCACGAAGCGGCAGACTGCGGGCGTCCGCCCAGACCATGAGGAGGTCTGGGCGTGCCGCTCGACGAACAGCACGCCGTGTTCCCAGGAGATGTGCGCGCCGGGCGGCGGCGGCTGGACCCCTGGGAGAAGCTGCAGGATTCGCACGTCGGGGCCGTCCGGGCGGGCGCGCAGGCTTCGGGCGAGCGTTCCCTCGGTGCGGTTCGGGTCCTTGACGTCGAAGCTCCGTTCCACGCCGTCGCTCCACGTCTTTTTGAAGGGACAGAGCAGCCCGGCTTTGGAGGTCAACTTGCCCGCCACCCGGTCGCGCACCTGCTCGCGCCGGGTCAAAATCTGCTCCCCACGCCCAGGCTGACAGTCCGTCCCCCACCACCACGCTGCTCTTGCTGTTGCTCCTGCGACACGGTGACGCGCAGCTCAGCGGCCCGGTCGCACCACAGGCCTGCCTGTACCACGTCGGCTGGAGTACTCGGGGCGAAATACTCCTCCTCGTAATCGCCCTCGGCCCGGAAGCGCTTGACTTGCTCGACGCCTTCGGCGGCCGCCGCCGCGCCCGTCCGGGCCTGTTCACAGACCGTTTCCAGAACGTAGGCGGCAACCAGTCGGAGGTCGCCGTACTCGGCGAGGGCCATGTCAAGTTTGAGGCTGCGCTTTTCCTCCTCCGGCTCCAGCGCCAGCCACGCGGCCCAAGCGGAATCGCGGGCCAGGAACGCGACCCGCGCGACGTGGGTGGCGTCCACGGCTAGACCCGCTCGGGCCAGTGCACCGTGCCGCTCTGGGTGCCGGTCGCATCGAAGTGCGTCCAACCCGTGAAGAAGAGCCCCTCCGGATTGAAGACCGCAACGCGCACCTCGAACCCGAACTGGTCGGACTCGCGCACATCGGTCACTTTGGCGGCCCGGTGGGTGGGCGCGTACTCGCCCTTTGGCGTGCCGTAGCTGACGTAGTGCACGTCCCGGCCCACAGTCGGGGTCACGCCGCCGGTCAGGTACGTGCCCTCGGGGCGCGGGGCGCGCTCGGGCGGCGCGAGCACCCCAGCCGCCGCCTGCACGACCGCCGTGTAGAGGTGGTCCTTGACCTGCTGTTCGGCGGGCAGCTCGGCGTAGGGCACCAGGCAGTGGTGAGTCTTGGCCTCGGGATCCTTGACGGGACCGTACACCCAGCCGTCAGCGACCTTCTGGTCCATCCAGCTCTGGTGCTGCTGCTCCGGCGTGTTGCCAGCCAGCGCCCCCTCAATCCCCTTGATGGCACTCTCACGCTGCCACTCAGGCGCATCATCCCAGCCGGGCTGACTGTCGTCGCCGATGCTGCGGCAGTAGGCCCGGTTGGTCTCGTGCGCGACGTGTGCCAGGGCCAGGACCAACGTCGCGGAGAGGACGGCCCGATTCACTGCACGCCCCCTTCGGCTGGGGTGGCAGCCGGAGCCTTCAGCGCCGCGATGATCTGGTCGGCAATAGCGCCTCCGATCTTGGGCAGGGCCACCAGGCGTGCATGGGCGTCGGCGGGCAGCACTGGCAACGCCTTGAGGCGCTCCACTTCGGCCGTCAGGGTGCCCACCTGGGCCAGCGCGCCGCCGCCCTCGCTGTCGGTCTGGGCCAGCTTGCCGCGCAGGTTGGCAGCTTCCTGCTGGGCTTCCCGCAGCAGTCGGCCGTTCTCGGCGGCGTCGGCCCGAGCGTCGGCCAGTTCGCCCGTCAGCTGGACCACGTTGCCCGCACGCAGCTTGTCCAGCTCGCCCGTGATGCGCCGGATCACGTCGATACCGCTCTCCTCGACGTCGGCCTCGCCCACGTACTTGATGAGCAAGGCCTGCGAGTCGTCGGCGAAGCCCTTGTAGTTCCCCAACTCGCGCAGGGTCCGGCCCAGGGTGTCGAGAATGCTCTCGCCTTCCTTGGCGACCGGCCCGAGCTGGCGCTGGAGATCGGCCAGGGTGCCGCCTGAGGTGCTGCCCTCCTGGAGTACCCGGCGCAGCACCACGTCGGGGGTCTCGTCGGCCAGGGCAACGCGCCGGAGCTGGCGCGTCAGCTCCTCGAGGTTCTGGCGGGCCTCGTCGCGCTCGGCGAGCGCTTCACGTACCGCTTCGGGGACACTGGCCGCCATCTCCACCTCCTCGCCAGCCAACCCGAGCGCGTTGGCGAGGTCTTCGGGGATGTCCATGGGTGTAGTACTGGGGCCATATTTCTTGCCGTCGAAGTGGACAGTACCGACGAACGACTGCACTCGAACCAGGCGCATCAGGCCACCAGCTCCGTGTCGAGGATGACCAGCTTCTCGGGGGCGTCGAGCACCGTCAGGCTGTTCACCGCGCCCTGCGCGATGGCGTGCATCGGGCGGTTCTGGGGGGTGTAGGCGTTGGTCCAGATGCCGGGGCGGCCGTTGCCTTCGACAGTCGGCCCGATGTGGGTGCGGCCAAGGCCGGGGCGGGTCAGCATCGTGCCGTCCTGGGCTTCGAGGGTGATGTCGTTGCTGCCGACCACCGCGATCTTGCCGTCCGGCAGCACCTGGCGCTGGGCGTAGCCCTTGCCCACCTTGAGCGTCACGCTGCGGCGGTAGCCGACGAGCGTGTAGCCGTCACGGGCGTCCTGGCTGAGGGTCTGCTGCGACCCGATCAGGCGGCGCACCTGCACGACTTTGACGTTGCCCCCAGCGCTGACCGTCTCGCTGACGACGGCCATGGGGTTGCCCGAGCTGTCAAGCAGGTTGTTGAGCGTGTCCATGCTCATGACGCGGCTGCGCACGCTCCCCAGGATGGCCTCAGCGCGGCGCATATCGCGCCAGAAGGTCGTGCCCGAAGCGGCGTAGGCCTCGCCACCCGTCCGCTTGGCGAACTTGTTGGCGGCCGGCACTTCGTAGTCCACGGTGCCGCCGCGCAGCACGAGCTGCCCGGTCGTCAGGGTTTCGCCACGCATCAGCTCGTGCCGGTCGGCGATGGCCTGCCGGATGACCTTGTTCAGCCAGTTCACGACGAAGTTGCGGATGCGGTCCAGGCTGTTCCCGCTGATGTTCCCAGCCCGGATGTTGGTGATGACCTGCTGCAGCTCGCGCTGCATTTCTTCGGTCATCAGCGTCTCGGCCGTCCACTTCGCAATGGGCTTTTCGAAGGCGTTCAGCTCGATGCCGCCAACGGGCGCGTAGGGGCTGTCCATGCCGGTTTCACCGGCGACGGTGGTGATGATCTTCAGGTTGCCGCTCTTGGCCTGGTAGCTCAGGCGCAGCTCGTCGGGCAGGATCGACAGCAGCACGTACTCGCTTTCCGGCACCGGCTGGTTGGCCAGCGCGAAGAAGTCGTCCGGCGTCATGGTGCTGAGGATGGCGTTGACCGTAAAGGCGTCGCCGCGCGGGCCGAGGGCCTGGGTGAGCAGGCTGGCGCACAGGGCGTAGATGGGCAGACGGGCAAGCAGAGTCTTCAAGGTGAAACCTCGTGGGGCGAGAGGCGGAAGGCCGAAAGCGGTACCGGCCCCGAAGGGCCGGTAGTCACTGGAAGTAGAAGCGGGTCGCCTTGGCCTTGATGCCGGCGGGCAGCACGGCGGGGGCGCCCGTCGAGTCAGGAAGCTGGGCCTCGTAGACGTTCCCGGAGACGACCAGCCCATACCCGCTGATGCTGTCGCCGGAGCTGCCCTCGCGGGCATCAGTCATGAGCAACAGGGTGTCGAGCGAGCCATCGGCGGGCACGATCTTGCCGCCCGACAGGCTGACGGCCGTGCCGCTGGGCACCACACGGCGGCCAGCCGTGCCGTATTTCACGTCGGTCCAGGCGGCCCAGTTGATCGGGGCGCCGGTGCCGTGCAGCGTCAGGCTGTGGTAGTCGGCCACCCAGTGGGGCATGGACATGGTGGATTTCTCGCCGCGGGGGGCAAAGGCAGCGGCCCCGCACAGAAGCGAGGCCGTCAGGGCGAACAGAGCGAGTTTCTTCATGGTGGTCCTTTCAGCGCCCCACTTGGGGCAACTGCGGCGAGGTAGGGCGAACGGTCGCGGCGCAGGTTTTAGCTCTTGGGCGCGGGCTGGAGTGGGTCCTTGTAGCCCCCTTCACCTCCTTTGGCCTGCTGCTGGTCGACTTTCTCCTGCACCCAGCTCTTGCCGGCGCCACTGCTCCGGCTGGCCGCGTCCTGGCCCCCGAAGGCCGTACCGCTGCTGGCCGTGTCGGTGGCCGTCAGCTGGAGCGCGGGCAGGTAGTCTCCCCAGTTCTTCTTGGCATAGGCGTCCAGCTCGTGCTCGACACCCTGGGGGTCCTTGGCGTAGGCCACCTTCACCTGCTTGCCCTCGCGCTCCACTTCTCGCACCACCAGGTCCGTAAGCTTGTCGTGGTTCACGCGGTCGGTCAGGACGCCGGGCTTGAACTGGGCGACACCGGCCACCGTGGCGATGTGCTCGGCTTTCTCGCGGTCGGCGTTCTTAGCATTCGCGGCTGCGCCGTCGTCGAGGCTCTTCTTCACGTCGGCCACCTTCCCGAAGGCCGCGTACTCGCCGTGTTCCTTGACCTTCGCGGCGACCTCGTCGGGCTTGCCCAGCGCCAGGAAAGCGGCGTAGTCCTTGGATTCCTGATCGTTCAGGACGCGGCTGCCCTTCGGCACTTGATTGTTCTTGAGGCTGCGGTTCTCGACCTCGGCGGCCACGACGAGCTTGACCAGTTCGGCCTGGTTGGAGGTGGCGAGCTCGGTGGCCCGCTTGTCCTTCCACTCCTGCTCGGTGTAGCGGGGCGGATCGTTCTCGCCGTCGCCGCGAAGGAACGGGCCGCCGGAGAGCAGGGCGACGGTCAGGCTGAGCAGGGCGCTGTACTTGTGCTTAGACATATGGACCTCCCGAATGGGAATGAATGGGGCGGAATGGGGACGCTCAGGCGTAGGCGTCGAGGTCGGCAGGACCGAGCATCTCGACGCGGTAGGCCTGGGCGTAATCGGAATTGAGAAAGCCGTCCCAGGTGAACTGGAGCGGCTCGTGAAGGTTGCTGTCGCTGACGTGTACGGTGCCCTCGCCGGGCGAGATCGGCAGCAGCACAGCCACTTGGTGCAGCCAACCGGGCGTGGCTCCGGCGATGTTGACGAGCAGGGGAGCGTGTAGGGCTTGGCCGCCCGGGTTGCTGAGCGTGAAGCGGTGGCGCAGGCGCTCCCAGAGCTCCGAGGGAGACACGGGGAAGCCTGGCTCGGTGCACCAGAAGGTCGACACCAGTAGGCCGCCCTCGGCGAGTCGGGCGTAGTACCGCGCCGCTTCCACATCTTCGACGTGCTGCAGCAGGCTCTCGTCGCCGAGGATGGCGTAGACGCTGTGGTACATGCAGCCCACTTGCCCCTGCTGCGGCCGGTGCTGCTCAAAGGTCATGGGTGGACCTCCGGAGGAGCGTCGGCGGTGCTGAGCAGGGTGTAAGGCGGGGCCACGTTGTTGTGGACTTCGGCGGCGATCTGCACGGCGCGGAGGAGCCGGGTCTTCGGCTCGTAATCCCACAGCGCTCGCAGTGCCCCGATGGCCGTGAGGCTGCCGCTGCCTATGGCATAGGCCCCGCGGTGCTCACTGATTCCCAGGTCGGTCCCCATGCGGAAGATGCGACCTTGCCAGACGATGAGCAGCGACGTGTCGAGCAGCTCGGACCCGTCGCGCGAGGGCGCGCAGCCGGCCCCTGCGGTCTTGATGCACGCCCGAACGGCGTCAACGAACGGTCCACAGAGGTACTCAAAGGGGTCTTGGCCATTCTTGTAGGGCGGCCAGCTCAGGCCGTAGCGCAGAGCCTGGCCCGTGCGCAGGAAGCCCATCCAGCCGATCAATATGGCGCCAGACCGCCACACTTTGCCTTCGTGCACGGAGTAGCTGACCCCGTGGGCCTCGGTGACTCGGCTGTCGGCCACCATGTAGCCCACGCCGTCGCTGTCCACCACGGCAGCGACGACAGTCACAGGCCGTTCACCAGCTCACGCCCAGGCCGCCGCAACTGCGCCAGCACCTCCTGGGATTGCCAGGGCCCGACCAAGTGCAGGCGCGAGATCTCCCGGCCGGCCACCTTCTCCAGTGAGGTGTGGATTTCGCAACGCTGTGGGTCCAGGCCATGGGCCTTGATCGCACGCTGCGCGGTCTGCCAAGAGCTGGTGTAAATGTGCACCGACTCCGCTAGGGCCGGTGCTGCTGCTTCCGTCATGACTTCCTCCCGGTGGTGCGAGCCTTCACTTTCTTGGCGGCCTTGCCTGTGGCCGCTGGCGCGGCCGCCGCCGCCACATCTGTCTTGGCGGGGTTGAGGGTCGGGCTGATCCCGGCCTCGCGCTCGCGCACGATCTGCGCGTCCTCTTGGTCGGGGTTGTCCATGCCTTGGCGCTGGCGGGCGGTCTGCATGCTGATGATCCCGACCGCCGCGTCTGCTCGGTCGGCCGCTCGGTCCTCCGAGGTGGGAGGGACGACTCGCGACTTCACGAGGCCTTCGACCTGGATGTCGGCGTAGCGCGCCGGCTCGCTGCTGAGGGCCGCGACCAGGGCCAGGAACACTTCCGCCACCTGCCCGATCACGGCCTGGCCCAGCTCGATGACCGGTTGCCGGATCGTGTCGAAGTCGGCGATGGCCACCTCGCGGCTGTAGCCGCTGGCCGTGGCCTCCGCGCCCATCAGCACGTAGACCTGTCCGACCTCCTCGTAGATGTTGATGCGGCTGTGGCTGACCGACTCCATCAAGGCCTCGGGACTGACCGGCTCGAAGCGGCCGTAGGAGGGCGTCCCCAGGGGCGTCTCGCCTATGTAGTTCTTGCGGTCGTCGTATTGGGGCTTGGTGGTCCCGCTCCAGATGGTCATGCGGGCCGCGCCGAGCTGGGGCGTGGCGTAGACCCGGATCTTCTGGCCGGGCTTGTTGGGATCGTCGATCTCCTCGAAGGGCGGCTCGATGTTGATGCCGTACCTCTCCATGAACCCGGCCAGTTCGGTGTTGCGCAGGATCATGGTCGAGGTCGTGTTGAATGCCATCTGGTTCTGGAGCATCTGCGGCGTGATCAGCGGCTCCAGCTCCAGCACGAGCAGGGTGATGCGGCCACCCAGCTTCAGGCGGGACTCCACGGGCGCGGCCTGATCGGGCTTCAGGATGCGCAGCACCGTCTCCTCGCCGTCTACAGCGCAGATCTCCGCCGCCTGATTGCCGTCCGCGTCCGTGTAGGCGTACACGCCGCTCCAGGCGAAGGTGTCAGGGTGCTGGTCTACCCGCACGGTCTCAGGGAACTCGACACATTCCAGGCGAATGTACCGGGCCACCTCCTCCCGGCTCTTGCCCTGGCGGACTCGGAGGACGCCCTGGGCGTCGGGCGCGAGCAGGCCACTGGCCACCCGGAAGCGCAGCGCGCCGCGCCCCTCCCGCCGGGCAAAGGTCATTGCCCGGCGAATGGCCTCCTCCGGGTGGTTCTTGTCCAGGCGCCACCAGACACCCAGCAGGGCGTCCGCTTCCTTTTCCCGTTCGGTGCGCTCGCCCTCTGCGCCGCGCTCACCCTGGACCTGCCGGAGCGTCCAGCTGATGCGGGCCAGGCTGCTGCCCACCTCGCGCCGGATCGTCGCCTTCACGAAGTTGGTCGAGGTGAAGCTGCGGCGCAGGGCGCGCTGAAACTCGTTCACGACGGCGGTCGCCTGCCGTTCTGCTTCCTCGTTACCTGGGGGGGCGACGACCACGGGGCCACGCCAGTAGGCCTCGTTCATGTCACCGCCCCCGATGGGTTCCCCGAGGTGGTAGCCGTTGTACATGTTGCGGGCCTGCTTGGCCTCCGGAGGGAGTTCCTGGAGAGCGGCGGCGCGAGCGTCCCCCAGGAGCGCGGTGAGCAGGTTGGTGAGGTACAGGGGTTTCAAGAGGCCTCCTTAGGCACGGGGGTAGGTCAGCGGGGCACCCAGCCCGTCCAGCCGCGCTTCTGGGGGGGAGCCACAACGTCGCGGCGTAGAGACACGAACAACCGCTCTGGCGCCAGCGCGAGCACTGCGCCGTCGCCGTCGTCTGGGGATTGCCCCTTGGCGCGCTTCTTGAAGTCGCCCTTCTTCTCCAATTTCCTTACGTCCCGGTTGCCCCGGGTGATGTATCCGTACTTGCGCTCGGTGAGGTCCCGCTTGAGCAGCAGCGGGGGCGATTCGATACGAGAGACCGACAGGACCTCGTCGGCCATGGCGTACATCTCGGTCACGAGGTCGGCGTACTGGTCCTCGTCCTCGGGTGCGTGACCGAACGGCACCTCGTACACCTCGAAGCCGTCCGGGAAGCGGGCGCGCGTCTCGGACAGCTTCAGGACACCGTCCACGATGCCCCCGCCGTAGCCCGCGTCGATGCGGACTGAGGCGCGCGTGGCGCCCTGGGCGGCGGCCTTGAGCAGGCTGCGCTCGATGGCCCGGACGTAGCGGTCGGTGCGCGTGATCTCGTCGAGTTCCTGGGCGCCCTGAATGGCCTCCTCGAAGCGTAGGGCGCTCCGGAAGTAGCGGTAGATGGTGCCGGCGTCGTCGCCGAAACGCCCGCAGTCCACGCCGATCTGCACCTGCCAGATCTTGCGCTGTACCTGGCCACCGACCGGGTGCGGTGGCTCCAGCAAGGGCCGGGGCTGGACCACCCGGTCGAGACAGGCGTCGAAGCGCCCGGCACTGATGAACGTATCGCCGCCGCCGCCCGAGGGTGGAACTCCCAGGGCGCCGTAGAGAAACCCCCGCTTGGGCGAGAAGATCGTACCCGGCGGGTGCGCGCCGCCACCTCCAGACCTGGGCACCGGCCAGGGCACCTCGAAGGTGTGTTTGGTCTCGTCATGCTCTGGGACCACCTCACACCCGAAGGTCCGCTGGTCCTCGATCATCTCGTTAACCGTGCTCCGAGTGGTACCGCCAGGCACGAGCCGCTCTCCCGTGACCACGTTGGGGAAGTCCAGCAGCGAGAGGCGGTAGACCTTCGCCAGGGGGTGGCGCTTCATTTCCTGAAAGGTCGAGGTGGAGGTCTTGGGGTTGGCGTACAGCAGCCAGATCCGCACCACGTTGCCGGTGAACTGCCGCTTCACCGCATCGAACATGAACTCCGGGATGCCCTCGGCTTCCTCGAAAACCCATAGGTGGTAATCGTTGTGCTGCCCTTGCACACGCTCGGTGCCGGTGCCGCCAGCATCGTTCGTGACAAAGCCCATCGCGAAGTGGTCCGCTGCCGTCTCCGCGCGCATGTCCTTCGGCATGAGTCCAGGCATGACGTTGCGCCGCCGCGCTTTCGCGTTGGTGACGTGCATGCGCAGGTTTTTCCAGAGCGTGTCCCTGACCTGGTCGTTCGTGTTCGCAGTGGACTGGACGACCGAGCCGCCGAACACCCGGTAGAACCACGCGATGACCGGTGCGCCGATCCCGTAAGTCTTCCCGACGCCGTGGGCTGCCTCGATCACGAAGACGTAGGGGACGTCCTGCTCGCCTGCAAGCTGGCGCCGCACGCTTTCCTGAATGTCTTCCAGGATCTCGTACTGGCCCGGCTTACCGTTCATGCCCTTCCAGGGGGTCATGCCCAAGACGCGCACGCAAAAGCCGATCAGGTCGGTGCTGTAACGCTCGGTCCACCGGGCTTGCTCGTCTCGTGGCGCCGCCTGCTCTTGTAGGTGCCCCTTGGCCTTAAGGCGCTTGCGGGCGATGGCCTGCATGACCTGCTGGCGGGTCATCCAGCCAGGCGGCCGATTAGAGCTCGTCGTCATCGGTCTCGCTCGGGGGCAACATCCCGGCGATCTGCCAGAGCTGCGCCTCGGTGAGCTTGTCGAGGTCGTCCGGCGACTTGATGCTGCCGAACTTGACGGTGAACTCCTCCATCCCCAGCGTCTTGCGCTCCAGCTGAGTGCCCGAGCTGATGAAGCGGGCCACGTCAATGGGCTCGAGCTGCTTAGGGTCGAGGTGACTCAAGCCGCGCACGCCCATGCTGATCAGGGCGCCGCTGATCTTCAGGTGGCGCTCTTTCACCTCGCGCTTCATGTCCCGGTCGGCCGCCGCCAACCCGGTCATCACCTGGTCACGCATCTCCTGCCTCAGCTCGCTCCAGTTTTCCGCTGCTGCACGGTTTTTGATGGAGCCGAGGGCCGGGTAGCCACTTTTGTGACTCAGGGCCTCCAGTGTGACCTTGTCATCCCCACGGATGTACTCGCGGCGGATGGCCGACCAGTCGTACTTGGGGGGACGTCCCTCGGCGCTCCGCGCCCCGCTGCCGCCGCCTTTCTTCTCTGACTTCTTGCTGGGTTTGGAGGCCTCCCCCATGTTCGATCACCTCCTGGGATGATTTGATAGACGCATGACCTTGACCACTGTCGAGCGGCTCATGCTGGTGCACCAGTACAAAATCCTCGCTGCCCTTGAACCTGACGACGCCCATTACTACCTCTGGTGCGCTGACGTGGTAGCCGGCGGATACGACACCCTGCTAGGGCAGACCGATTTGGGCACCATTGCCCAGAAGCCTTTCAGTCATGAGCGTGCCGAGTTCGTGTACTCGGTGCTCAGGATGTTCGACACACTCATCTATTCGGCCAAGGGTAAAGAGACCGAACTGTCGGAGATGGAAAAGCACATGCTTCGCTTTTCCGGCTTCGGCCTCAACGACGAGGCGGAAGAACTCGGCTTCGTCAAACTCATTCACAAGCGCGGACGGGGTGACTTCTCCCTAGTGATTCCAGACGGAGCCCACGACAGTCACATGCCGATGACACCGCTTTACCGCCGGATGCTGGAGGCATATGACCAGGCGGGCGGCAAGACCAAATCGCTGCTCTCGCTCAATGAGGTCAAGGTCGTGCTCAACTCCGTCATCGCTCCGGAAAACCAGTAGGTCGGCGGCTCACTGCAGCAGCTCGGCACGCTCGGCGTACTCGCGTGCAATGCGGGCGCAGCCGTCGCTGTGGCCGCGCTCGTAGGCCTTGTTCCAGACCACCTCGCGCTTGGGGTGGTGCTCCATGCCGTGCACCCGCTCCAGCGCGTCCCGCAGTTCGTCGTCGCTGGGGAGCTGAAGGTCCGGGCTATCCACGAGCCAGGAGTGCTCGTCGAGATACTCCAGCCGTTCGGCGAGGGCGTGGGAGTCGGTGTACTGGTCGAGTGCAGTCATGGGGTCTCCGGCATGGGCAGGGGCACAGGCGCAGGGGTGGCCGCGCGCCTGTGGAAAAAGGTGTGGATAGCTGTGGACGAAAAAACCCGCGCCTTGATAGCGCGGGTCAGGGAGTTTGGGGGCCTTAGTAAGTTCGAACCACCTCTAGCGTATAGGGCTTGCCCGGCTCCTTTCGAGGAAGTCCGGCGGCCAAGTGGTTAAGAAAAAGGTTGCCCACCGAGTGCACGAGCTGGTGCTCTTCGAGAACCCTAAGGTCATCCATGTCTACGCCGACAGCGACCCCCTTCGTTTCAGGAGTGGACTTGTCCTTCAGTCGAAACAAGACCTGTTCCGTCTCCAGATCCTCTAAAAGATCCCACTCGACACGATTGAGCATTTCAATGGTGTCAGAGTTCCGCTCCACGTAATCCTTCACGACAGCGAGGTGGTGACTTTCATCTGGCGATTTAGGGTTCGTCATGCCTCAATTTATCCTGATCTCTGTGGCGCCCATCCCTTACTAAAAGTTGTCTTGTACTGGGTACCGCGCTCGGTCATGCCGCCCCGGTCGTAGAGGCGCGTGACCTCCTCGCGCTCCATGCCGCAGCGGGTCATGACCTGCTCGACGCTCAGGCCCTCCTCGTCTCGCAGGCGGCGCACGATGTCGGCCATCGGCAGGACACCGTGCTCACCTCGAGCGCGGTTATGGCGAATGGTGCTGAGCATTTGGTCGCCGGTCGCAGGCGGCAGCAGGCGCACCACTGGCACCCGTCCGTCCGTCATGGCGTAGACCTCAGGGTCAGCGCTCGTGGTCCAGCGGTGGAAGCCGTCCACGATCTCGCCGTCCGGCCGGGCCACGATGGGCTGAGTCCAGCCGTCTTCGAGGATGCTCGTCTTGAGCAGCAGCATCTCGGGCTTGGCGACGTGGTTGGGGTTGTAGCCGTTGGCGTGCAACTCGTCGCGGTGCACCCACTCGATTACGTTCAGGGGCTGGGCTTGTATACCTCGCTTCATGGGGTGTCTCCGGTGAGGGCGCGCATCTCGGCCAACTCGTCGAGGTAGGGCTGGAGGTTCGCGCGGTACTTGGCGAGGGCCGCGGCGAAGGCCGCGGCCGTCTTGCTGCCCAGCTTGGGCTGACGGCGCTGTTTGAAGTTCCCGCGCATGGCCATTTTCACGAAGAAGGCCCAGTCGTAACCGGTCAGCGGGTGCTCCACGCTCGGCGCCAGGAGGTCGGCCGTCTTGCGGTAGTGCATGCGCAGGTGGGCGCGGATGCCCTTGCTGACCTGAGCGGCCTCTTTCGGCGGGAAGTTGGCCACCACGAGGTCCCGCAGCCAGTCCTCGTAGGTGATGCCGGGCGGCTTGTCAGGCACGTCTCCGAACGCATACAGCTCGGTTCTGGAGTAGCGCTTGGCGGTCTGCGCGCCCGGCACGCGCGAGAGCATCCGGTCCCACAGCGCCGGCTCGCACTGGTGGTACTGGTCCAGGCGCTGCATGGGCTCCTCGCCGAACGGCGGCGCTAGGCGCTGCTTGCCCGGCGTGAACCCGATCTGGTCGAGGAGGTCGTAGACCCGGCAGTAATCCCACCCCAGCTCCTTGGGAGCGAGCCACACGTCGCCGGTCTGCCAATCGTAGATGGGGTAGGCCTTCCACACGTTGCCCGCGTGCTGGATGTCGTTAGCCCCGCCGTACCCGCCCGAGTCCTTGATGATGTAGTTGTCCTCGACGCGCCGGGAGACGGCCGCGCGGCGGATCAAGCTCTCGTCGGCCCGGATGCCGAGCAGCTGCACACAGTTGCCCAGGCGCGGGGGGAACAGCAGGCCGGACAGCTCCGGGATGCTCAGGCGCTGGGCCGGGTCGGTGGGGTCGTAGCCCGGCAGCACCGTGATCGCCTCGGGCGGCAGGTCGCGGACCCACAGGTGCCGGTCCTCAGGGGCCCAGGGGTACCACGTCGGCGACTCTGACGAGCAGGCGTTGCGGTGCTTGACCGGCACGCACATCCACTTCAGCGCCACGTCCGGGTCGGCGGCCACCCGGCGCACGTAGTCCACGTTCTCGCTGTAAATCGCCTCTTCGTCCCAGAACACCACTTCCAGTGGCGTGCGCCCCAGCTCGCGGGCGGCCTCCAGCGCCAGGTTGAGGACGATGGTCGAGTCCTTGCCGCCGGAGAAACTCACGCTGACGTGGTCGAACAGTTCGAAGATGTGCCGGATCCGGGCACGGGCCAGCGTGAGCACGTCGCCTTCGAGCGGCGCGGGCTTCAGGCGGGCGTTTTTCGGGTTGTACGTGTAGGGCCGCAGGTCCGGGTGCGGCGCGGAGATCCCGTTGGCCTCCTGGAGGGCCAGGGTCATCACGGGGTCCATGCTGGGCCTCCCTGGTTGCTGCGCAGGCTCGCGCGACTGGGTAGCGCGACGACCGCTTCGCCGCCGGGTGTGAACTCGACGAGTGAGGCGTCCGGCAACGGCTGGGCCCCACCGAAGGGCAGGCTGCACAGGTAGGTGCCCTCGGCGGCGCGCAGGGCGTAGAGCGGGTGGCCGCGCCGGGCGGCGAGCACGCGGCCATCCGGGTGCAGGGCCAGCAGCGCCAGCGGCAGCCCTGGCGTGAGCTGCTCGATCACTTCGGCCGCGCCGATCAGGGTGGCCTCGCGGTTGAGCAGCAGCGCCAGGACCTCGCTGTCACTGTCGGTCTGGAGCGTGAGCCCGGCGCGCAGCGCGTGGAAGCGGTGGCCGGGCACGGTGCCGTTGTGCGCCACGAACAGCGGCCCGGCTTGGAGGGGCTGGGCGCAGGTCAGATCGTCGTGTCGACCGGCGGTCGCCATGCGCGCGTGCCCGATCAGGCTGCCGTCTACCGGGGTGGACAGGCGCGTGGCGTCGAGCGGACCCGCCGCGACGTGGCGCACGCCGCGCGCCGCATGGCCGTGAGCATGGGGCCCCCGGGTGCCGGCCAGTCCGGCGACGTGGCGAAGCACGTCCGCCTGCGGCGGGCCGCCGCCGCGCACGAATCCGTAGAGGCCGCACATCAGGACACCCCCCGGAGCTGCATGTAGGCCGCGGCCTGGGGCAGCACGGTCGCGGCCTCGCGCACGAGGTCCGGGTTGATCTGCCACGTTTCGTCCCAACCCCGCTCGGGCGTGGACGTGTAGAGGCGCTGCGCCCAGTTGCCGGTCCCCACCTGCCAGCCGCGCGGGTAGCCGTAGATGGGGGGCAGGCTGTAGCCCTCGCGCTTGAGCAGCGCCAGGACGGCCTCGTGCGGCCAGTCGCGGATCGGGCTGTAGCGGCTGACCCCCTCGCGGTTGGTGTAGAGCCCGTCCGGGCCGCAGTGGTTCCCCTCCGCGTGCCGGCGCCCCAGCACGAGCAGGTTTAAGCCGTGCTCCTTGAAGTACCGGCGCTGGGCGGTGTGCTGCACCACCCGGAACCAGCGGGCGTTGTCCTGGGGCGTCTGCGGGAAAATCATCCGGGGATTGCTCCGGAGCCAGGCCAGATCCTGGCCAGTGTTGATCACGGTGAGCTGCTCGGGCATATGGTCGGTCACCCAGGCCAGGAACTCCGGGTACTCCAGGTTGGTCATGCCGAACACGCAGGCCTGCACGCCGAGCTGGGCGCACAGCCACTCGATCACGAGCGAATCCTTGCCGCCGCTCCAGGCGAAGGCCACCCGGCGACCGGCAACGAGGCCACTCATCTCTTCAAGGGTGCGCGCGACCAGGGCGTCAAGCTGGGCGGCCGGGTACAGCCGCTCGGCGTGCTCCCAAGCGCTGACCCAGGCCTCCTGGCCGGAGATCTGCTTGCGGGGAATCAGGGCGACCGTCACGGCCGCTCCAGCGCGCAGCTCTCGGCGCCGGGCCGGTCTTCGGTCAGGAAGATGGTCTGGGCCATCATCCTGAAGCCGCTCATGCGCTCGCGGAAGACCTCGATGGATTCCTCGGGGTGAATCGAGTCAATGACGGCGTTCGGACCGATGGCGTTGAACTGGTGCGAGACGCCGCGCGGAATCTGCATGTCCACGAAGCTGCACTCCGGCACCACGAGGTTGTACCGGGTGCGCTGCACGCCGTTGGGCAGGTCTGGTAGATCGTCGGTGAACTGCTCGGGCTGGAAGGGCGTCACGCCGGCGACGTTGGTCACCACGAAGGGGGACAAGCTGCCCACCCGGATCACGGTGCCGGGACCGGTCATCATCCGCACGAAGCGGGTCCCGGTGTGCAGGTGCATCCGCGAGCAGATCCCGCGTTCGCTCGTGTCGTAGAAGTCCATCAGGTACCGCGAGCTGGCGTAGCCGTCGAAGGGCTTCTCCAGCATGTACACGTCACCTTCTTCGAACTCCTGGGCGCGGATGATGCCGTCTTCGTCGGGGCTGCGCGCCGCGCGCGCGCCGTGCGAGGTGCGGACGATCCGGGCGAAGGCCCACACCAGGCGCTCGGCCAGCTCGGGCGAGAGCAGCAGCACGGGGGTCACGACGTTGCGGCCGGGGTCCACGAAGTTCGCCACGTCGTGAACTTCATCTTCGTCATCGGCGTGCTGCTTCATCGGGTCGAGGTTCACGCCGCCACCGTCCCGGTGCTGTTGTACTGGCGGACGATGGCGAGCAGCGCGTCCGGCGCGGTGTCGACTCCGAACTCGGCGCGGGCCCGCTTGATGGCGTCGAGCACCATGGTGCGGTCGCTCTTCTTGACCACGTAGACCAGCTGCACGTATTCCTCGTCCGGAAACTGCGGTGCGTCCGGAGGGCTGACCGGGCCAGTGGGGGTCGCTGGGGCGGGGGCGCTTACCGCATGATCGCCGGAGGGCTCAGGGTTGACCGGCGAAGGCGCGGCCAGCGGCGCGGGGGCCTGGGGTCCGGCCGACGTCGGCGCGGCGCTCGCGGGGGCCGGGGCTGGGGCCGGGGGCGCGATGAGGCTGTTGAGGAACTCGCTGGGCGCGGTGGGCAGGGTCACCTTCGCCGCCGCCGTCTCCTGTTCCAGGGCGAAGGCATCGAGGTCGAAGCCGGTCACGGCCAGCAGGTCCTCGTCGAGTGGCTTCAGGAACTCGGCCAGCAGCGTGTCGTCCCAGCCGCCGAGCTCGCCCGTGCGGTTGTGGGCCACGAGGTAGGCGGAGGCCTCGGCCTCGTCGGTGAAGCTGCCGCCGCGCGTGACCGGGATGAGCCAGGCGCCGTCGGCGCGGACCTGCACGAACTGGGGAGCCGGGCTGCCGGCAGCGTGGGCGCGCTCGAGCACCGTGAGGCGGCCGTGTCCGGCGATGAGGCGGCCGGAGGTTTCGTCAATGCTGACCGGGTCGCGCATGCCGAAGCGCTCGATGCTCGCGGCGATGGCGCTCTCGGCGTGCTCTTTCGGGTTGCCGGGCCAGCGCAGCAGGTCGGACAGGGCCATGTACTCGATACGGAGGGTGTCGGACGGGGGGGCGGGCGTGTTCGTACTTCTGGGCATGACGCTCCAGCCGCTGTCTACCGGGGTGGACAACGGGCGACGCACAAGGATTTGCCACAGGGGCAGCGGCGTCGGCTTCGAGGTGATCGAGGGGCAGGGGATTCCTGCGGCCCGGTGGACGCGGACCTGGGCGGGAGGCTCGCCCACGGCCGCGATGTCTCCGGATTGCGGCTCCGGAGCGGCACGGTGGTCAAAGGCCTGCAGGTCCAGGTCATGCCGCAGTACCCGGAGGAGGGTGCGGCCGCACTTGGCTCAGGCCGCCCCCAGTGCGTGGGGGCAAACCGAAAAACCGCCCAGCTCGGGGCGGCGCGGCAGAGATCGGGATTCAGTTGTGAGGAGAGGACTGGCTGCGCCCTGTCTCGGGCGGCGTCATCGAAGGTGGAGGATCAGGAGTTGGGTCGCTACTTCATGGGCGGAACCTCCAGCAGTAGACCGTGCTCGGCAGCACGGCCCTGCACGCCACGAAAAACCCCCGCCGAAGCGGGGGCCTGTATTCGAGTAGACGTTGTGCAGGGTAGTAATGATTAAGGGATTTCTGCCCGCATTTGTCAAGCCCCCCCCTGCAACCGGAGGACCGGTCGGCGCGTACATGCCTTGATGAAGAGGCTTCTCGTGTGGGTCGTACTGTCAATTGTTTTCTTCGGCGGAATGATTGGGCTGTTTGTGTTTTTCCATGACGCGCTGACTGGCACCGATGCAGCGAAGGCGGCGGCAGCGCTCCAAGCTATTTTTGCCTATGGAGCCATCTTTCCTGCCGGGGCTGTTCTGCTTGTCGCCATTCAAAGCGAGACGCGCGCCTCTAAAGCCGAAGCACGCGTCATTGCATCCGAAGCGGAAACTGAAAGGGTAAGGCAAGCCGCTCTTGAGCAATCTGCCGCAACATATGAGCTTGCTCAAGCAACGCGCGAACAGGCCGCACTGATGCGGGCACAGGAAAGCCGAAATCTAGCCCCAAATCTAGCCCTGGTCCATACGGGTGGCACAGGCGCCTACGCCAAGTTTACTTTTATCAATCTCAGCACCCAAACCATGTTCATTCAGGAGGCTGTGGCAATAGACCCTCAATTGCAATCGAGGCTCATGCCTGTCCACTCCGAAACAAAGCTGAGAACCAATACAACGCGTGAAACCAAAGTTCTTCTCTCGGGCGAACAAACCCCGACCAAGCTTAACAATACGCGCCCTACTAGCACTGAGGAAGCGGAAAACTTGCTTAGGGTTGGGGTAACTCTATCGGAACTGATTACCACTGTGATCGTAAGATTTCTGCACGCTCCTTCGGGGAGTCAAGTATTGGTAAAAACTTTCCGAGTCAGTTTCCCCGGATTTGAGGACACGGCTATTCCGATAATCGAAGAGATTATTTGATTCATCAATGCTCTCCAGGTCCCGGATGCCCCTCCGGGATCTCGCTTTCGGAAATGTCCTTGAGCCGGTGCGGCAGCATGAGCGCACGCCGCACGGCTTCGAGCGCGAGCACCAGGTTGGGGTACTTGGCCAGCTCGGCGCGCAGCTTCAGCCGACCTTCGGACTCCCGGTAGATCAAGAACTCGTCATCGTCCTGGCGCCGCCCCTGCTTGCGTCCTCCAGCGCGGTCGCTCATGTCCTCAATCCACCGGCAGAGCGACCCCCAGGCCTGCGGGCCGGCGCGCGTGCCGGTCAAGCTCTCGATCTCGGCCGCGTTGGCCACGAGGACGCTGTGCCCGTCCGGGCCGTAGAGAATGATCAGGCGGGCGTAGTACTGGACCATGCCGCCGCCTTCGAGCGGTTCGCGGACGGACAGCACGTCGCCGTGGAAGTAGCGGCCAGTGCCGTGCTTGGGCCGGGCGCGCTCCAGCTCGGCGTTGACCGCGACGTAGGTCGCGCGCAGGCCCTGCACCTCGTCGGCCAGCGCCGTCGCCTGGGCCACCTTGCCGGCGGCGAGCAACTGGCAGACCTCCAGGGAGAGCGGGTAGGCGTTGACCAGGCTGTCGTGCAGCTGCCCCTGGAGTTCATTACCCTTGCGCGAGTCGCTCAGGGGCGCGTCGGTACCGCCCTCGTCGGCCAGCGCTAGGCCGATCACGCGCGAGAGGGTGCGGTGGATCTGCGCCTCCTCGCGCTCGGCGGCCGTCAGCTCCAGTACATCGGAATCACTCAGAAAATATCGGCGGTGGACGCACTTGGCGACGTTGTTCAGCATGGCTCGACTGCCGCGTTCGACGTCGGCGGGCGTGAGGTCGCGCACCGGGGCCGCGAGCACGGGGGCCTGCACAGGACCGCGCCCGTCCCGCCCGGCCAGGTTCGCCGCCGCCGCCTCAGCGGTCGCTGCGCCCAGCAGGACCTGGAACAGCGCGTCCTTCTCCGGCCGGGTCGCGCCGATCGGGGCCACCGATGCGGCGAGCTGGCGGCCTCGCTGGTCGGCGTCTTGCCGCAGCCGGGCCGCTTCCTTCTCGACGAGCTGGAGGTGAGAAACCGTAGCACCCGGTTGCGCCCGCTCGTCTTCAAGGGCGGCCTCATGGGCGCGGAGGGTGCGGAGCTGCTGCACCCAGCGGCCCCAGGTGGGGCGGCTGCGGGCTTCGACGAGCGCCGGGGGATCGGCACGAGGGGGCGGCGCGGCGGCGACGTGCAGCAGCGGTACGCTGAGCAGCTCGCCGTCGGCGAACTTCAGCCGGACGCTGGGGGACTTCACGTCGGCGCGCGGCGTGCGCACTACCTGGGCGCGCTGGCCGAAGCGGGGGTGAGTCGCGCGCGGCGGCCGGTAGAACACCTCGGCGCCCTGGGCCAGCGCCATAAGCGGCGAGCTGGGAAGCACCTTGGGGCGGGCGTTGGCTGCCTCAAGGCGGCGGTCGTCAGCGGCGAAGGCGGCGGCCAGGCTCTCCTTCCACGTTGGCGCCGGGCGGGCAACGAGTGGGTGCTTGGGTTTGATGGCCTTCGCGCTGCTCACGGCGACTTCCTGGCCAGCTCGGCACGGCGCGAGGCGGCCGCCACGTCGCCAGCGGGCGTACGCACGTAGCCGCGGCCCGAGACGACAATCCAGCCCTTGCGCTGGAGGTCGAGCAGCAACGCCGTGTGTTCCTCATGCAGCGGGGTCTGAAGGCCTTCTTCGCGTAGGCCAGTCGCCTCCAGCGCTCCGACCGCCGTAACGACCTCACGCCCGAACCCACCCAGCAGCACAAGCTGCTGCACCAGGCGCCGCCGCGCCAGCTCGCCCAGGCCCACTCTGGGCACCTGAGCTGGGCCGTAGGTGTCGCGCCATTCGACCAACTTCACTTCACCGTAGCCCGTGAGAACGTAGCCTTCATCGAGCGTGCGGCCCTTCTTGTCTTTCCAGATGACCCACCGGATGCGGCGGGTCTCCTCGTGCAGGTGCCGCAGCAGGGCGCGGTGGTGGTCGCTGATGCTGTGACGCGCGGGATCGCGCAGGTCGTCGGGATCCTGGAGCTTAGGGCGCAGGCCTGCGGCTTCGAGCGCGGGGATCGAGAGCAGAGGCTGGCCCGAGAAGACGGCAAGGAGACGGTAGAGGTCAGGTTCGGGCAGGCCGGGCAGTTCGGACACGCAGTGGACTCCTGGGAGAGAAAAGACGATGGGCGCGGGGGAATCGCGCCCAGTCTAGGGAAAAAGTATATCCAATGTCTTTTGCGGGTCTGAAAACGGCTATTGGGTCGCCTCGGCTTCCAGCACGGCGTCGAGGTGCCAGGCCACCACGACCAGGAACCCTGCGGCCCGTAAGTACTCGTGGCATTCGAGCTGCTTGGCGGTTGGCTTCTTGCCGGGCTGCTTGAGCTCGACGAACCACATGCGCCGCTGGCCGTCCGGCTTGTACATCTGGAGGTCCGGCCAGCCGGGCGTGTACCAGACTGTGCCGCCGCTGTCGCTGCCTTTGAGGGCTTCCTGCACGCGCCACCCGCGCGCCTTCAGCTGCGCGCAGGCGGCGGCTTGGAAGTCGGCCTCTTTCGCGTAGCCGTTGCTCTGGCTGGCCGCGAGATAGCCCGCGACCGGTGGAGGGGTCGCGGGCTGGTCGGGAAACAGGTGCGGGTGCCGGCGCTGGTAGCGCCGCAGGTCCGCGTCGGACATCCGGGTCATCTCGGCAAAGAAGGTAGCAGCACCACCGCCGCCGTGCTACGCCACAACCGCCACCAGGGCCGGAAGCGCGTGATCTGAACCTCGACGATCCGGTAGGCACGGCTGAGGTCCTGCCCGGCCATCGCGCGGGCATGGTGCGCCTGGAGACCTAGATAGCGGCCCTGAACCACTCTGCCGGTTTCGGCGTCGTAGGGGATAACCATGCGGTCCAAAGTCAGGTGGTCCTCGGGGGCTGTGACGCCGCCCAGGCAACTGGCGGCCGCTGCCGCTCGGGCGCGGGCGACCGGGTGACGAGGGCAGGTGAGTGCGTGCTGGGTCTGGTGGCAATGGGGACAGGGGGTCATGAGGCTCTCCGGGTGTAGGTGCCGTCCTGCAGCTCGGCTACGCCGTGACGGACCAGGACGCTGAGGGAACGCTCCGCCAGGCTGTAGGACATGCCGTAGCGGCAGGCCACCTGCTGGACGGTAAGGGGGCGGTCGGGGTGCAGCAGGGCCCAGCACTGGCGCTCGATGGTGCCCAGCTTCTGGACGGCGGCGGTGACGGGGCAGGGCAGAAGTTGGGGCGCAGGCTCGGGGAGGCCCTGGGGCTGGAGGTGCCGTTCCGGGTCGACGCGGTAGAGGCCTCGGCCGACACGCTCGAGGCGGTCGTCGGCCAGCAGCCGGGAGAGGGGGTGGTGCAGTTGCTCCCGGGTGAGACTCAGGTCGGCCGTCATCTCGGGGTACCGCCACTCCCGGCCCGGCTCACGCCAGAGCAGCGTGAGCAGCTGAACCGGGACGGAGCTCACGCGAGCCTGTAGCGGCCGTACAGGTCGCGCACGACGAGCTTGCGGGTCACCGCGACGGCGCCCACGTCGCGCACCCGAGCGAGGGACCAGTGCAGCCGCCCGGCCAGGGTCTCGGCGCCGGGCGCGTTCCCCTTGCGCCGGTCCACGGTGAGGTTGCGGACCTTCAGGACGAACTGCTCGACCTCCAGGTCGCTGACTGGGGAGGGCGGGGGAGGGGGCGCAGGCGGCGCGGCGACAGGAATGGGCGCGGGCTCAGTCTGTAGGCGGTCGCGCAGCCGCTGTACGGCGTCCTGATCTACCCGGCCGAGGGCCTGCACGGGCAGGGGACTGTGCACTGGCGGCGTGGGTGCAGGTAAGGGCGCGGCGGGGGCTTCGAGGGGAGGAGGCTCCGGCAGCGGCTCTGGCGCACTTGGCGCGGGCGCGCCGGGGAGACGGAGGCGGTACCGGCCGGTGGCCACCTTCTCGACGTCGAGGGTGAGGGCAAGCGTCCGGAGCCGGCCGCTGACGACGCTGGGCACGAGTTGGAGTCGGGCGGCAATCTCGGCGCTGGGCCAGATGCGGTCGGGATCTGTGAGCATCACGTCGAGGACGGCCTGGTGGGCGGGGGTGGTCATGTCGGTAGCTCTCCTTCCCAGGCGGCCCGGGCACCTCGGATGGCGTCCCACTGGTTCGGTCGGGTGGGGCCCTCACGGACCTCGCCGGTCGTGCGGTCGGTGGCGGTGACCTGCCAGCCGTCGGCGCGGCCCAGGACCGCCACGTCGGCGCCGCTGGAGCGCAGGCCGTCGAGCCAGTCCCAGGGTTTCTCCTGATCGGCGTTGCCCTGGAAGTCGGCGCCCTGGTAGTCGCGGCGCTCGCGGCTGCCGCGCTGCACGGCGGTCGCTAGGGCGAAGCCGCGCTTCTCGGGCGGCAGGCTGCTGTAGGGCACCTGCTCGCCGGTGACGGGGTGCTGGATATGGACGCCGTTCGCCATGGTGCGGGCGGCCTCCGCGACGGCGGCCACGTCGGCGCTGGAGGGCTTCTGCTTGCCGGTCGTGGCGCGGGTCACATCGAGTACGACCTGCCAGTCTTCAGGCACCACGCCGCCCAGCGCGCGGGTGATGCGCTCGGGCGGAAGCTGCCAGCCCCGGAGGTCGAATTCGCTGGCGTCAGCGGCATATTCGATCAGCTGATAGGCCCGCGAGCGGCTCATGCTGAAGCGTGCCAGCGTGTAGGCCTCGAAGGTGGCGTGCTCGGCCCGGTAGAGGCGGGCATCACGGATCTCGGTCAGGGCCTTCCCGGCCAGGACCGCCGCCGCTCCGCCCACCATGACCTGAGTCTCCAGTTCGACGAGCCGCGCCCGCTCCTCGGGGGTCATGATCTTCTCGACGTCGATGAAGCTCACCGGCGACCGTCCGGCGCTGGTTCCTGCAAGGTCAGGGCAGGCGCGCAATCCAGCTTCTCCGGCATACGGCGCAGATAGAGCGGCAGGTCGGCGTCCACGTCGCGCCCCAGGGCCTCCCGCAAACGCTTCTGCTGGCGACCATATTCGCGGCGACTTAGGCCGTCTCGGTTCCCAGCTACGCTCACTGCTCCTCGCCCCCTGTCTCTGCCTCCGGTGCAACGGGCGTGTCACCGGTCGCGGCCGCAGCCTGCACGAGCGCCGCCTGGGCGTGAAACCGCAGCAGGTTCCAGGCGCCGGCCAGGGCGCGCGCGACGTGTGGGCTGTTGGGGCTGGTACCCGTGAAGGCCAGGGCTAGGTCACCCGGTACGGCGACCCAGTGCATTTCGCGTTGGTCGGGCAGTTCGAAGCGCTGGGCCGTGAGAAGTACATTCTCAGTCATCAAGTGGCCGTGTTGCTTGGCGGTCAGCGCTTCAGTGAACTGCGGCTTCGCGTCTCCGATCCCCACGATCACATGCGCCAGGTCGAGGGGGATCTCCAGCGTGAGGCCTGTGCCTCCGGATACCTCAGAAGTGTCGCTGCCCGACCGCTCAGGTGTGTCGTCGAAGAGCGGCCCGAGCGCCTGCACGGAGGCGAGTGCGGCGCGGGCACGTTGGCCTTCGTCGTCTTCGAAGTCGCTGGGGTGGTCGAAGGTGTGGAGGGGCTGAGGACTCCATTCACCTGGGGAGCCGTCGGTGTAATTGCTCTTGTCGGCGTACCACGTCACGGTTTCCCGGAGCGTGGCGAAGGCTTGCGCCTGAAGCTGCGCCGTGGTCGGGTCGGCGGCGAGCGGCGTCAGGACGGCCGCGCGCACTGACGCCGCCGCCGCTCGCATCTCCCGTATCGCTTCATGGTGGGTGAAGGAGGCGCCCTCTCCTGCCTTCACCGCTTCCTCGACGGTGCGCAGGCGCTTCCACGCCTCGCCGAAGGCCTCGAAGGCGGCCTGCTCCAGCGTCAAGCCGTGCCGGGTCACTGCTGACCCGCCTGGAAGGTAGCGACCACTTCTTCCGCGCGCAGCAGGGCGACCAGGAGGGCGTGCGTTTCGCTGTTGCCTTCGCCCTCGGCCAAGTCGGCAAGCAGGGGGCCGACAGGCTGATGGATCTGCACGAAGGCACCCTCTTCGGCGGCGCACAGGGTGTAGAGCCAGCCACGCTGCCGGATGGCGTGCTGCACTCGGACCTGTAAGGCGGCCATGGCCCACGCCCGGATCTCGTAAGGCCCGTCCGGCAGGGTCTGGCTGAAGATGTCCGACCAGCGGCCATGATCCGGCCCCGTGTAGGCGTCGGAGTAGGGCATCTCGGCACTGAAGGTCCGAGCCTTGCCGTCGGTGCCCAGCGGCCAGATCTTGATGAGGTCGGGGCGCACCTGGGCCAGCCGCTCCAGCGTGGCCGGGAGGGGGAGGGTGCGCGTATCGACGGGGGTGGTCTGTTGTTCGTCGCTCATTTCAGGTCCTCGGTGGGCGTGGGGGCGTCGAGCTGGGCCAGCAGCGGCAGCACGGCGCGGCTGTAGTCGCGGCAGGCACCGGCGAGCAGCCCGGCGACTCCGGTGGCGGCGTTGCGGTTCTTGTGGCTGGAGGCCTCTATGCGGTCGCGCGTGGCCAGCGCCTCGGCCTCCAGCGCCGCGAGCCGTTCGGCCGACAGGGGCGCGGCCTGGGCGGCCAGCAGTTGGTCTACGCCCAGCGCTAGGCCCTTGATCAGCGCCGCGATTTTCTTCTCGACTACGCTGGCGCCGAGGCCGCTATAAAGCCGCTCGGCGTAAGGGTGCGCGTTGGCTGCGAGCACGCGGATCTCCTCGACCGTCAGGGGACTGTCCTCGGGGAAGTCGGGGGCGGGCTGCACATAGCCGTGCTCAATCAGCAGCTCGTCGAACCGCACTTGGACCCCCTTGGCCTGGTCCCAGAGTTGGGCAGTCGTCGGTCGCTTCTTGTCCTTGCCGGTCATAGCTGCGCCTCGACCTGCGCGAGAATCTCGGTCTTCAAGTTCCACAGCCCCAACCCTCCTGGGGTGGCGACCGGCACGGCCAGCACACGGACCTTGTCCAGCACCAGGGCGACGCTGCCGAAGTACCACTTCTCCTGGCCTTCGGGGCAAGGGTCGCCGGGGAGCAGCAGCCCCGTAACGTGTACGACGCTGGTGATGGCCTTGTCGGGAGAGTCCTTGCGGCCATAGCGCACGCCGGTCACGCGCTCGATGTAGTCGGCCCCTGCCTTGTCATAGGTCCCGCTGCTGTGTAGGGCGATGTCCTGACCGACGATCCGCCGTGCCTGGGCCATCAGGTGGGGGTGAGGGGCCCACCTGGGGCGATTCTCGACGCCTTTGCCATGGCGTTCAATGGCCGGATTCCAGGGGCGCGAGAGGGAGAGGGCCTTCACGAGCGCCACTTCACGCTCCAGGGCGGTGAGCAATTGAGGAGCGGTATTCACGTCGTTGCCCGCAGGACGATTCCAGCCTCGTTGCCGATCCAGGGCACGTCAGCAGTGGTCAGGGTGGCCGTGGCCTGGATGAGCCGCAGCGTGGCCAGGGCGTCGTCGAGGGCCGCGTGTTTGCGGAGGTCGAACGTCTCGACCTTGCGCTGGGCGCAGGCGCGCTCCAGCTTGGGCCAGCGGTACTCGGCCCAGCGGGTGTCCCAGTCGGCGGCGATAGGGGCGTAGGCGAGCATGACGCAGGCGCTGCGCTCCATGAGATCTGAGACGAGATCCAGATCATCGCTCTGCCAGGTCGGTACATGCACGTCAAGCGATTGCAGGAGGCGCTGCCAATCGAATCCTGCGTTGAAGATGGCCACCCGGCGACCGCGCAGAACCTCGCGAAGCTTGGGCCAGAAGTACGCGAGGGTCGGCAGGTCGGCAAGATCGGCGTCGCTGATGCCGTGAATCTCCTGAGCCTTTGCCGTGACTGGGCAGCTCGGGCGCATGCGTGCGTTGAACAGCGTGCGTCCCCAGGCGTCCACAATGCCCAGCTCGATCACTTCACCGGTAAGACTTGTCGTCTCGGTGTCGAGCACGGCCAGCATGGGGTCAGTCGCGAGGTCCTGGAACACGTCGAGGGCGGCCTGCTGTTTTTGGGTGGGGGTCGGAATCATCGTGAAGCTCCTTTGTCGTGGCGGGCGATCTGGATGTCCTGCAGCACGGTGTTCATCTGGTCGGCGATGGCCCACTGGGTTGAGGTGCTGGCCCCGGCCTCACTCGCCTTCACGAGGTCGCGGGCGTAGTCCTGCAACTCCGACCACTCGTCTAGGACGGGGTAACTGCTGCGGGTCGTCTTCGGGTGGATCAGGTCGGCGGCGTAGCGGACCCAGTGACGGAGGGCGGGCTTGGTCTGCCATTCGAGTTCGCTCACGTAGGCCCCAAGGGGAAGCGGGGGCGCCAGCAGCAGCCCCCGTGGAGAACTCAGTTCAAGGTCAGGCGGGCCAGCAGCGAAGCCAGCGCCTTCTCCTCGCTGACGTGTGCTGTGCCGGTCTCGCGGCCGTCGGTGTGCCGGATGTTCACCCGGCGCAGGCCGGACTCCGGGCGGCTCTCCTTGACGGTCCAGCCCAGGGCCAGCAGCCGCGCGCGGTCGTCGAGCGGCAGGGGGAGAGGCGCGGGGGCCGGGGCGTCAAGCGCAGGCTGCTGGCCGGACTCCAGCACCCAGAGCAGCTCGCGCTTCGAGCGCGTGAGGGCCACGAACTTGACACACCGCTCGCCCTCGATGTCCTGCGGAGTGCTAGCGCGCGGGTGGGGCAGCAGCTCGCCGCGCAGGATCGCCACGCGGTCCGCCTCCAGGCCCTTCGCGCGGTGGACGGTCGACAAAATGACAGCCGGGCGGCTGTCGTCGAAGATGCTGTTGAGCGCGTTCTTCAGGTCGCTGACGGTGCGGGGATTCGCCTTCGCGACGACGATCTTCAGGACCTCCAACTTGTCGTCAAGGTCGTCCACGGCGCGCGCCAGCTTGTCCTCGTCGCCCAGGTGTCGGCTCGTGAGGCTGGCCACTTGCAGAGTGCGGTAGGCCATGACCCGCTCCGGGAAGGCGGCCATGTCCGGGTTCCGGCCCATGATCTTCTCGATCAGCTTGATGAGGCCCGCCGCGATGTCGCGCCCGCGCACCGTCGCGTTGACGCCTTCTCCGATCAGCTCGTAACAGGCGGCAATCAGGGGGGCCGTGACGCGGCACAGGATCAGGTCGCCGGGCGCGACGTGCTTGTGCAGCTCCTCGCGCTTCACGTCGCGTACCACGCCCTCGGCAGCCCCAGGCGCCGGCAAGATGTCCGGGGTGACGGCCTGGGCCAGCCGCACATGCGACACGGGGCAGCGGTAAGTGACGCTCAGGGGCAGCTCGGCCGCGCCGAGGCGCGCCTTGATCACATCCATGCTGCGGTGGTCGGCCCCAGCCCAGCCATAGATGGCTTGGTTGCGGTCCCCAATTGCCATAACGCGGCCGCCGCGCTTGACGGCCGAGAGCACGACCTCCAGCTGCGCGGCGTTCAGGTCCTGCGCCTCGTCCACGATCACGAAGTCGTAAGTGCGTGGGCGTAGGCCCCACTGGACCGGCAGGTAAATCATGTCCGTGAAGTCGATGATCCCCTGCTCACGCGCCAGGCGCTCGCTGTGCGCCAGCACGTCAGGCAGCAGCTTGAGCGCCGCCGCCTCGACTTCGGGATCGAGGTCCACGCCGTAGCTGTCCACCATGTCGAGCACCGCTTCCGGGTTGGCCGGATCAGTCAGGGTGAGGCGCACGAAGTCGGCCAGCCGCATCAGGGCTTCCTGGGTGGCTTTGTACGTCTCGAGGTTCTGAATCATCAGCGGGTCGAGCACCATCGCCGAGACGGCCTTGAGCTTGTCGCTCTTGGTGTTGGGTGCCCCGTTGGGGAGCGCCCGGCGAAGCGCGCCCATGCCCAGGCTATGAATGGTGCTGGCCGTGCATCCAGCGGGCAGACGTTCCTTCAGCTGCTCGGCCGCGTGCTTATTGAACGCGAGGAACAGGACCTGACGACCGGCGAGTAGGCCAGCGCACTGGACGGCGGTGGTGGTCTTGCCCGCTCCGGCGGTCGCGGCAACGATGGCGTGCCCACTCCCGGACTTGACCCAATTGAAGATCTCCTGCTGATAGGTGCTCGGCTGCATGGCGGTCCTTTGGGGCATCTCTGGCGACGCCCCCGGCCTGGGGAAGGGGCTGCCCCGGTGGCAGCTCTGCCTAAAGTATATTCAATATACTTTAGGCATTCAAGAAGGATATTGAATATTCAGAGAGCGCCCCCTACGACCGTTGCAGTCGTAGGGGGCGCTCTTTAGAAGGTCAGTTGTAGTGGCTCTGGAGCTGCTCGGCGGGCGGCGGGGGCATGTGAGCGTAGGTGTCGATGAACACCTGGCGCAGCGTGCCCGGCTTCTCGCCTGCCTCGTCGAACGCGCCCATGCGGTTGCCGGGCACTTCCCAGATCTCGGCGGGGTGCTCTGGCAGGCACCCGCGTTCGGCCAGGAGGTCGCGTAGGGCGTCGAGGTCGCGGGCGAAGTAGATCTCGCTGGACTCGCCCACCGCGAAGAACTTGACCGTATCGGCCATCCGCTCCACGCGCTCCAGTTCGGCCAGCACTAAGGCACCGGCTCGCAGCAGGTTGCAACGGTAGTCGTGGGGCTTCAGTTCGGCGGCCGTCCAGGGCCACAGCACGCGCGTCAGCGCGGGGGCAGTGCCGTCAGAATCGTCTTCCGAGCGGCCAGCAACAGCGTAGGCAGCGGCCGCCATGGCAAAGTCGCCTTGGACGTGGGTGTCGTCATGCTCCGGGGTCCAGCCCTCACGGCTGATCTGGGCGAGGCGTTCGGTCTTGAGGTCGTTCAGCAGGGTGTCCAGGGTAGTCATAGTGGTTCCTCCGGTTCAGGGCGGGGGCCGCAGCAGCAGCCCCCAGAGAGGGCTTCAGTCGGCGGCGGTTGCGGAGTCGGGGAGCATGACGGCCTTCGCGGTTTCTTTGAGCAGCGCCCAGCCGCGCAGCTCTTCTATCGGCATGACGTTGAGCTCGGCGCGCAGCATCTGGTCAGCCGGGCGCGGGTCTTTTGGGTCAGTCGGGTCGAGCGCCAGGTCCTCGACCAACGCAGAGGTCTGCTGAACCGTGAGCTTTTCGATCAGGTCGAGGGCCTGGGCGCGGTACTGGGCGTCTTCGGCGGAGACCTGATCTCCCACCGGGAAACGGACCAGCGGAGGCACGTAGCCGCGCTCGTGCAGGGCCACCGCGTGTTCGAGGATGGCCGCGCGAATCTGCGTATTAGTGGATAGACCCGACAGCTTGCCGAGGCCCTCGCCGTCCTCAATCCCGGCATCCTTCGCCAGCTCCAGCAGGCGGTCGCGCGGGTAGGCCTTCAGGTGCTCATCGGTGAGCTTGTAACTGATGGTGGCCCCGGTGTCGGCCGCGAGGCGGGTCACGAATGCGTATGGCGCATGCACAGGGTTGTATTCGCTCCAGCCGCCTACCGCCTGGGCGATCAGCACGCTCTGAATGTCCAGCAGTTCTTCCAGCTGAAGGGTCAGCAGCTTCTGGAGGAACTCATAGACCTCTTTGCCCTCCGAGCTGTAGCTGAACTTCACGCCCATGAGGTGTTTGGGCTGGTGGTGCTCGTTGACGGCCAGCGCCCCGCCGAGCTTGGCGTCGATCTCGCGCAGCCGGTCCATGCCCGCCGGGATCGGAACCGCCTGGGTGTGGGTCAAGCTGCCCCGCAGCGTTACGGGCGCCGCCTCCAGAATCGAGAGGATCGTCAGCGCCACAGTCCGCTTGTGGTCCCCGACCAGTGCTGTCCGGAGCGCCGTAGCGCGGGCGACATGGCTGTCCGTCCAGCCAGACTTCCGGATGGCTCCGCCTGCACTGCCGGAGGCCTCCGAAGCCGCAGCGCTACGCTCCTTGGCCTGCTGCTTGGCGCGTTCGCTCTTGGCGTCGGCCACGCGTGCGGCGCGCTCCTCCTTGACCTCACCGGTCACTGTGCTGACCAGAATGATCGTCCCGAACAGCTTCTTATCCGCGTCATAGGTGGTGAACTCGTCGTAAGCGAGGCGCAGATATTCCGAATCCATCTTGCGCAGTTCGACGAAAAACTGTCCCGTCTTCCCAGTCAATTCCTTTTCGCGGGCCTTGGCCCAGTCGAGCTGGAGGGCGAGCGCCGCCTTGGGATCCGCGAAGCGCGCGGGCTGGCTGTGGTACAGATCCTCCAGAATCTCTAGCCCGGAGGCGGCCACGTCGAACCTGGCGTGCTCGACGAGGAAGCTGCTCTTCTTGATGAGGCTCGCGAGGCCCTGGACGTTCGTGCCCCGCTTCGCGCTTTCCACGACGTGCTTGCGCAGCGGCCCGGTGGTCTGGGCGATGACCTGCGCCTGCCCGAGGTTGATTTCACGCTCGCGGTACAGCTTGCGGCCGTCCTCGCCTAATCCAGCGGCCAGCACCAGGCGCTCCTGCACGAACCGCACGCTGCGGCCGTAGCGCAGGGCGAGGTCCTGCGGGGTAGCGCCCAGGGTCACCATTTGCGCGAAGGCGTCGGCTTCCTGGAGGGGGTCAATGTCCGCGCGCTCCATGTTCTCGGCGACCGCCAACTGGAGGGCTTCAAGGTCGTTCAGGACCTGCACCCGCACGGGCACCATGTAATCGGCGGGGACGCGGCCCGACTCGTGCAGCAGCTTCAGCGCGCGCAGGCGGCGGCCACCGGCGATCACTTCCACGTCCTGGCCGTTCTCGGCGATGCGACCCACGAGGTTCTGCATCAGACCTTTCATCAGCACCGACACGGCCAGCTCCTCGAGGGCAACCGGGTCGAAGTCTTTGCGCGGGTTGAGGTCGCTGGCGACGAGCTGGTCGATCCGGAACATGCTGAGGCTGCTGTCGGCCAGGATTGGAGTCAAGGCCTGGGCGGGCGCGTCGGCCACCAGCTCGGGTTCGGGCACCACGTCGGCCACTGCCGCCACGTTACCGACCGGTTGGGCCTGATCCGCCGCCGCACTCTTCAAGGCGACACGGGGCTTATGGCTAGCCTGCAATTTGGCGCGAGTTTGCCCTGCCATCCGCTGAAAATCCGCGTCTGTCATCTCCTCAACGGTAGTTGTACCCGGAGCCGCCGTTGACATCTCGGAGGCCTGCGTTTCAACACCTTCCAGAGTTGCGCCAGGAGCGATTTCATTCGCGGACTTGCGGCCCTTCTTTTCGGTTGTTGCAGTCATAAAAACCTCCGGACCCACAGGCCCAATTTCAGAAACGGACTCACTTTCACGAAGTTGCTGCGGCAGAGGGCGGCCGCTCACTGGAAGCCGCCGAACAGCGGGCCAAAGTCGGCTGCAGGGTTTAGAGGCTCGGTCTTGCTCTTGGCCTTGGGCTGATCTTGAAAACTCACCGTTGCCAGGAAGCCGCGCATAGCCTCAATCACCTGATTGGTGCGGGCCTGATCGTCGGCTTGGTCCTGAAGCTCTTCAAAGGTTGGCCAGGGCTTCGCCATGTGCCAGAAGCGGTTTCTCCATTCCCAGCGGCGCTCTAAAGACAGCGTGTTGCCGCAGACGACGTGCGCTGGAATACCCCAGAGCGTGCAGTTGATGTATGCCCCCCAGCAGCTCTGGGCGCTGATGTCTTGAACTACCCAGCGCATGTGCAAAGGGCTGATGCCGTCCTCTGCAAGCACCTGGGCCGTCGAGAGCACCATTCCGCCGGTTCCCGCTGCCGGCTCGTTGCACATCAGCACCTCGCCAGCGCGGAACATGTCGCGGCTGAAATTCATCCGGGCCATGAGGAGGCTGATGGCCTGGGGGGTGAAGAATTCACCGCCGTATTGCTTGTCGAGCTTGTGGCCGATCTCCATGTAGAGCGGACCAAGCAGGTCGGTGTAAGGTCGGTCTTCCATGTCGAGGACCAGCTGACGGAAGCTGCGGACAAGCACCTCCAGGTCGTGGCGCGTGAGCCCCTTGACGGCATCGAGGTACACCGCTTCCTGCTGCCCGAAGCTCAGCGCGGCGGCACCGGCCTGGACTAGTCGCCGGTAGGCTTCACTGACACGGATCTGCCGGACTTCTTGCAGGATGCGCGCGAAGGGAAGGCGCAGCGGGTCGCTAATGACTCCATGCCCGGCCTGATCGGCGGCGGCGCTGCGCTGGAGGGCGCGGGCCATTCGCGTGGTCATCGGGCACCGCCGAACAGCGGGCCGAGCTGGGACGCTGGGGCAGGGGCTTCGCCTGCCAGCACGAAGGCGTCAGGCCGCGCGAGGTACTCGTCCCGCGCGTTGATCATGACGACCGCGCCGGTCTTCTCGAAGTCCGGCAGGACGGCCTTCACAGTGCCCGACCCATGCTCCTTGTGCGAGATGCCGGTGCCGATCGGCGGCAGGGCGCTCACTCCTGGCCGCCCTGGGCGCGCGTCAAACCCGTGATGCGGTCCTCGACCCCATCGAACTCGGCCGCGTAGGCGTCCAGCTCATCGAGGAACACCGGGTTGGTCAGGCTCTTGCAGATGGCGGCGTATCGGTCGGCGGCCACCCCGCGCTCGTGCGGGTCGTTGGCGGGGCTGAGGGCGAAGTGCAGCTCGGCTTCCGCACAGTCGCGCAGGGCGGCCTGGCAGCAGTCGGAGGGACGGCGGCGGAACTCCCGGATGCCCGCAGGCGAGGGCAGGCGCACGTACACGACGCCGGGCGCATCGCAGTGAGGGCAGTTCATCAGGTGGTCGGTCGGTGCTGGCCGGGCGCTGTCGCGCAGCGCCTGCTGCCGCTCGATGCTGTTGCGCAGCACGCGGGCAGCGGTCGGGTGGGCGTTCAGCAGCTTGGCGAGGCCCAGCACCTGGGGATCGACCTGCTCGGGGGTGACAAGGGGGGTGGTCATTTCCGGTTACCTCTCAGGCGGGCGCGCACGTCGGCAGCGACGGCAGCGGATGAAGGCTTGTTGGTTCTGGCCTCGGGGGCGGGCGCGACGATGGCCTTATCCAGCAAGGCGATGAACGGCGTGCGCCACTTCTCGACGCCTTTCTTGCGGGCTTCAGCCTTCGCGTCTGCGCGGATCTCTCCGATGCGTTCGGTGCTCAGGTCACCCCAGGCGGCGCGGTCGGGGTCCTCGGCCAGACATTCGTCGAACAGCTTGTGCCCCATCGCAGACCGCAGGGCAACCTCGCCAGGGCGCAGGGCCGCCGCCGCGCCGCCCGGAACATTTCCGTTGCTCGTGGCGTCGTCTTGCTGGCCTGCCTGCGACTGTTCCTGATCCTGTGACTGATCGGCGTTCGCTTCCTGGGTTCCTGCCTGGCGACCAGAGGGTCTTTCACTTCTTCCACGAACGGCGGCGGCGGGTCTGCCCCTCTCTGCCGTGGTCTCTGCCGTAGTCTTTGCTTCCTTATTTATAGGGTTCGGGTTTTTGCCGGAACCGCTTTGGGGTTTTGCCGGAACCGGTCTGGGGTTTTGCCCAAACCGGTTTGGGGTTTTGCCCGAACCGGACTCCTGACTGCCCATCGCCATCAGGTCCTCTCCAAGGGCCTCCCATTCGATGCGGTAGTTGGTCCGGTTGTCCTTTCCGCCGGTCACGATCTCCAGGTAATCGCCGCACACGCGCTGGCAGCGGCGCACCTGATCCGGAGTCAAGTGGAGCTCTGTCTGCCATTCCGCCGCAGTCTTGTAGAACCACCCGTCAGGGTCGCTTGTGCGGTCGGACCAGTACAGGCACTGAGACAAGAACGCGGCGGAAGCGTAGTCGCCCAGCAGCTTCACGAACGGCACCGGAACTGCGAGGGTGTTCTTCGGGCCCATCACTTTGGCTACGAGGCGCACCCCGGCGTGCTTGCTGGTTAGGCCGGTCATGCCGCCTCGCCCGCCTTCGTGCGGGGCTTACGGGGCGCCCTGGGCTTCTTGGCGGCCTTCGCCGGGGCGGCAGCCGTGGCCGCCGTCGCCTCCGCCGGGAGGGCACGCATGATCTGGGGCCAGCGCAGTATCAGCAGCAGCATGGTCACGCTGTAGGCCAGCATGGAGCGGCCGTGCCGGGAGTGCAGATCCTCGCGCAGCTCGGGCAACTTCGCCCCCTTGATCCAGGCCACACGGGCCTGGAGGATGGCGGGCCGGCTGAACCAACCCGGATGACGTACCGCAGAGCCTAGGGCGCATAGGGTCAGCACCCGGACATACCGGGCAACGACAGGACGCTCGCGCTCGGTGCGGGCTTGCTCGATAGCGTCCTTCCGGCGCTTGACCTCGCGCTCCTTCTGGGCGCGCCGTTCCTTGTGGCTCATGTGCAGCAGCGCGGCGACCTCGCCAGCGTCGCGCCGTACCGCAGGTTGCGATACGACCGGCGCAGCCTGGGGGGCCTGCGGGGCCAGGGCCTCTGCGTTGGCCGGTACCGGGCCCAGGATCAAGAAGCGGTCGAAGGTCGGCTCTCGCCGGGTTTCGCCGTTGTAGACGTGCGCAACCGACTTCGCGCGCTTCTCCTGTCTCCAGACCGCGCCGCAGATCAGACACGTCGCCGTGTAGCCCATAAGCCGCTTGACCACGTATTCGGTCGGCGTGGCCCATTCGTGGCGGCACAGCTCGCCCTGGTAGCCTTCCTCGATCAGGAACGCATCGGCCGACTTCTGGACCTTCCAGGAGCGGTACTTGGGGGCGTAGAACCCAGCGTCCTCGCCCACGACCTGGCACTCGGTCCGGCCAGGGAGGCGGTCGCCGTCGCGCCACACGATGACCATGCGGCGCGCACCGCGCGTTCCCACCTTGACGTGCAGGCCGCTGCTCAGGCGGCGGTGGCTGCTGTCGTCGCTGCCTGCCGCCGCGAACATCTCGCTCAGCACGTCCACCAGTGCGTCAACCTGCGGCACGTTGGGCCTCCTCAAGGATGCGCACGTCGAGCGGTGGAATGACGTTCAGCTGCGCGAAGGGGCCGAATAGCGCACGGGCCGCAGCGTTGTAGGCAATGGCGGCCAGGGCTGGATGTGGGAAGGTGCCGAGGAACCGCTGCTCACCGTCGAGATGGATTGCTGCGCGGTACTGCCCCCGCCAAGGCGAAACGCCCTTAAAGCCGGTCTTGTTGTTGCTGTGCATCTTCCGGTTGCGCGAGTTCTCGGCCTGAGTGCAGGCCCGCAGATTTGCGCGCCGGTTGTCCAGGCGGTCGCCGCTAATGTGGTCCTTGTAATGACCGCCGCGCTCGTCGGTCAGGAGGCGGTGCATGTCAACGGTGCCGGACGCCATGCCAATGGCTCGGGTCCGGGGATACCCGGTCTTGCTCAGGTGCCAGCGATGCTCCGAGAGGAGGGCATAGTCTTGGTCGTCACAGAGGGCGACCTGGCCCTCCCCCCGCTTGCCGTGCAGGGGGATGGTCGCCATTACGCTTCGCTCGTTCGGGGAGTCGGGTGCAGGCTGCCCAGCGCGGCCTTCAGGTGCTTGTAGACCTCGCGCTGCAGGTCCAGATCCTCGGGCAGTTCATAGCGCAACTGCTCCATGGCCTGGACGAGGTGCGCGCCGCCGGGGCTGCGCTCCTGATCGGCGCGGGCCCACTCGGGCAGCTCCGGCGACAGCACGGGGCCGCGCTGCGTGTCATCCCAGTCGGCCCACTGGCGGGGCAGGTCGTAGAGATAACGACCGATCCCGAACTGGACCGCGCAGCGCTTCATGGCGTCACTCGCCGCGGCCTTCAGGGTGCTCAGCTCGCCCTCGGGGGCCTCGCCGATGTCCTCGCGCGTCACGCCCAGGACGGTCATGCTGCCGCGCACGGTGGGGAGGCGCGTTCCCGGCACGACCTCCACGGCGAATTCCCAGGCGTCGGGACACACGGCGTCGAGGCGGTCCTGCACGGCGCGGGCGTCGATGTGCGCGAGCATTAGCGCGCGGGTCCGCTCTTTGTTAAAGCTGCCGGGCTTCCATTGGACAAGATTGGCGGGAAACGGCGCTTGCAGGCGCTTCTGAACGTCGCTGAGTTTCATCGGTGGTCCCGCCTTTCGAAGAAGTTGAGAAGGCGCTCAATACCCTGGAGGGCACCGCCCGCACCCGTGAGATACGTGCCGGTCAGGGCCAGCGCGAACAGCGCGGTGCTCCAGCTCGGGCCACTGACATTCATGGGCATGGTCTGAGGTGCCGCGAGCGCGGCCACGATCACGCATGCCAGGAACAGCACCAGCAGGATTCGGCCGCGCATCAGCGCATCGCCTCGACGCACTTACTGGGCGTCCGGCAGGTCTTGAGGCCGCAGCCAGGGCACGGCCGGGTCGACCACTCGCGCTGCTGCTGGAGGTAGCCGTACAACGTGAGAGGGAAGGCCGCGTAAAGGCTGTGCCGGTTGCCCGGATCGGCGCGGCGGATTGCACCGGCCAGCGCGGTGAAGAACCCCCCGCAGATGTCTGGAGACTCCATGTAGTCCGCCAGCAGCACGGCGTCAGCGGCCACCAGCTCCTCGACCATCTGCTCGGCGCTCAAGGCGGGCGCGGCGGCGGCCTCGGTCAGTCGGTCGTCCGCGATGACCTGAAGGGCCTGGGCGAAGCGCTTAGAGGTGAAAACCTGAAGCGCCTCGGGGTGGATTACTGCGCTCAGCTCGCCGTCAGCGATGTAGCGGTTGATCTGGTCAGCCTGGAGGCCAGTAGTCAGCGCCACCTGCCCAGGGGTGAGCGGGTACCGGGGCAGCATCACGCCACCGCCTTCAGGTGGACCCGGTCCGACAGCTTGGCGTGGTGCCGGAGCGTCTTGGCGTGCAGGGTGTAGCCCCACCAAATACGGTTGGTCAGCGGCCAGGAGGTTGGCGTTTTGATCGGGGCCACCCACAGGTGGACGTTGTGCTGCTCCTCAAGGGTGTCAATCAGCGTGCTGAATTCACCAGCAGCACAGACCAAGTGCTGGACATGCTCTACGGCGCCGCTCGGGCGGCGGGTCAGCCAGCCTGGCATGACCTGAATCTGCATCCAGCCGGGGCAGGCGCTGTCCGGCATGGCCCAGATGCGGTGCCGGAACAGGCGGCGCTTCCCCAGGCGCGTGCTCAGGCCGAGCAGCTCGTTGTCCACCGTGGTGTACAAGGGCCTTTTGTACGGTGGGGGGATGTTCAAGAGGGTGGGGCGCGGTGTAAAGTTCATGCCTACTCCTTCCCCTCGTGTCTGCCGTCCAAGCTATGACCGAGGGGATTGGTGTTTTCAGCCTCGGTGTCCCGAGGTCTGCTCAGAACGCACCTGGGGTGCGAGGTGAGAGAGGTTCACGCTGGCCGCCACAGCCGCAAGTTCCGCACGCTGTTCGCGGGCGAGGGCAGGATTCGGAGTCCGGATGATTTCCACCGGCACTCGGCGCTCGGGGATGTGCCGAGGCTGTTTCACTTCTGGACCTGGAGCAGGTTGTCGACGTCCACTCCGAAGCGCGCGCTCAGGCGGCGCATGATGAATAGGTCAATCCGGTCCACCGGGCGGCTTTCGAGCTTGCCGATGGTCCCGCGAGCGATCTTCATCTCGCCGGCGAATTCTTCTTGCGTCAGGCCGGTGGCCTCGCGCAGCGTCCGCAGGCGCTCCGGATTGGTCGTCGTCAATTCCTGGTCTGTAGCAGTGGCGGCCATGCACAAAGTATAGTCAATATACTTTGTGCAATCAAGACGAATATCCGATCTTCGAAAATGGGGGTACTAGGTCCCGGAATCCCAGCCGTTTCATCCCCCCGCTCTTGCATGTGTGGGGCAGCCTGCCTAATGATTACGCAGTGAGCAGTGAGAGACGAGTAACCCGCCAGCGGAGGACCGAGCGTCCGGCCGTCGTCAACGACGCCGTCACGCGCGGCCAGATGGCGAGACACCTACTCGACGCAATTCCAATCCTGGCGACAGACTTCAGCGAAGTCACGGGCATTCCGCTCGCAACCCTGAAGGCTTACTTACGCGGCACGGTCGACATCGCCAACATGAAGCGGTCGAACGCGCACAAGTTCATCTCCGGCCTGGGCCTGAGCGACGCCGAGCTCCAGGAGCTGTTCGGCATCCCGGAGGAGCTGCGAGGGGAATGGCGAAGCGACCGGCCACCGCCCCTAGGCAGTGGTCCGGCCATCCTGTCGCTCGACGAGGTCGAGCAGCTCGTCCTCCCGGCCCCGATCTTCGGGGAAATGTCTTTGCCAGCAGGCATCTCTGTGGTGTACCGACCAGGCGGAACCGGGATGTATTACCTCATGCGCTTATCAAGCGGGCAGTTGTTGGCCGTCCGCGACCCTGTGGTATCTCCGGGCGTAGAGGTGCTGGGGAGTTTGTTGAGCGCGCACTTCGAGCTTCCGCCACCCAGATCAGCAGAGCTTGCCATACGGCCTCGGTACTGACGCGTACGAGCCACGCCTCACCGCTCCCACTGGGACGCAATTCAACTCCTGTCACGCCGCGCCACTGCGCGGCTTCTTCATTGGTCAGTACGGTGGGCAACGAGTACATGGAAAAACCTCCGGGCTTGCTATCAACCATAGAGGTGGCGCGCGCCGGAGGCGTGACAACTGCGTGACAATCAGCAACCCATGCAAGGGTCCATACGGGTCACGTCAGACTTGCTCGAAGCTGGGGCAGTCGCCGGGGCGATCACTGGAGTCAGCGGCAAAATGAACGTGTTAGACGGCGTTGCAGACGTTGACGACGTAGTGCTGGCTAGAGCACTGCCCCCCTCGGACGAGACGCTGGTCGCGTTCGCGTTGAGGGGGGCAGCGTTCAGGAGAAAGGCTAGGCCGAGGGCGATCCGGAGGTTTTTCACCCCCCTAGCCTAAACCGCTGGGGGGGGTCTGTATAACAGATAGGGAATCGTCGCCTGGACACAGGGGGTCAGCATGTGTGCCGCGCTGATCATCGCGTCCTCCCAGGGTTTAGGGGGCTCCATCGAGCCGGCGGCCGCATTGGCAATGTCGTTGAGATCGTGCACGATCTGGCCCCAGTTGGCGAGACGCGTTTCCGCGATCCCCGCCTCCTCAAGCTTCTCCTTCATCCGCGCAAAATCTTTGCGGTCCAGCTCGTCGTCTGGCACCCCGAGTACCTGGTTGACCAAGACGCGGCCGATCCGGCCGGGCATCGTGTACTCCGAGGCGCGGTAGACCACCTTGCGGCCGTATAGCACAGGGATATCCTCGACCCCAGGGATCTCGCCCGGCCATTTGAACGGTGCACTGCGCAACAGCAAGAAGGTGTCGGGCGAGATCCGCTTGATGAAATTCAGAAGATCGTAGACATTCCGGCAGTTCAACAGAGCGCTGGCCGTCCGCATGACGTGCCTCATCAACTGTTCCTCAAGGCGCGGGCTAGCCTGCCAGTTGATGAGGCACCACAGCGCGGCCTGATCCGCCGGATACGGCTCTTCGCGACCTAGAATCCGCTGCAAATCGGTATAGGTAGTATTCGAATCTCGGGCCGTCATAGCGCCCGCCACCAGCCGTCCGTAGAAGGCCTGCGGCTCATGCCCAACCTCCAGGAGAAGGCCGACCTCGTTACTGCCTGCGAAATACCGCTCCAGCCCAGCGGCCACCGTGCCGTAGCGCCGATCTTCAGGATCGTAGGGGCGCAGGTTGGGAAGACCGAGGAAGACATTGAGCATGGCGCGCAGACCGGCGGTCAGGGCGTCGTCGGCGTCCGGTGGGCCCAAGACGGACAGGGCAGTTTGGTAATCACCAAGGGCCATCCAGTCTTCGGCATAGGAGCGGATGCCGAGGCCCCAGCGAGGGCGCTGCATGGGATACCGCAGGAGCGCTGCCGAGGCAGCGGGATCAGGTCGCCCGGCCGCACGATTATGGCGGCCGCTCAGAATGCTGAGGTGGTGCGCACGGTCCACCATATTGAGGGCGTTCGCGTGTTCCAGCGCGACCCGTGCATCTGCATGGGCGTCACGTCGGTGGCCGAGGCTGGCGTGAGCCACACTCAAGGAGGCGTAAGCGTGGACAGCCTCCTCCTGGTCAAGTGTCGAGACACCCTGACGACGGTAGTCCATGTTCAGGAGTGCGTCGTATTGCATCATCTGCACCATCAGCAGCATGCGGATGCCCCGCGCGGGAGCGGGAAGCTCTGGAGACTTCAAGGCGTCGGCCGCCAGCGCCATCTCAACGGTGGTGCCATTGGACAGCAGGTGGGCGCGTCTGATGTTGGCGATGTCCGATGTGCCGGGGATTTTGGCGAGCAGCTCTCGCCAGGGCATTGCCGCCCTCAGCAGGTCCCATGCCGCGGGGTCGGAGCACCGGTCGAGAATTTCTTGAGCGGTGTACGTGGGCAGCGGCTCAGACGCCTTTTCGAGGCTCGACGCATAAGGGTCATTGAGGTCCGTGTTCCACGGCGGCTTGAGCATGCCTTACCATACCGGTAACCCGTGCCTAACGTCTATTCAATATACATTGTTCAGTAATGGCTATCCTTCTTCGTTCCCTGGACGTTATCTCAAGCGTATGACGGCGAATGTACCTGTCCCACACGGGAAAACGGTCGGCGGCATCCGCGTGAGCACCGCTGCCCAGGCCGACCGCTACGGTCCCGAGCGTCAGCGGTCCGACATTCTGGGCGAAGCCGACCGCGCCGGGCTGAGAATTACCGACTGGATCGAGGAATCTGTCAGCGGGGCCGACGAGGAGCGCGGCCTGGAGAACCAGTATTTCGCCCTTGCCCGGGACCATCCAGGCCTGCGCGTGATCTGGAGTCACCCCAATCGGGTGGGTCGTCACGTCGAGGTCACAGTCGGGATCGTCCGGCGGTTGCACAAGCTGGGCGCGGTCGTCCATATCGCCGGGATCGGCAACCTGCGCGACCGGCGCAACTGGCGCGAATTCATCCGGGACGCGGTCGAGGCGGAGAACGACTACAGCACCATCGTTTACAACCTGTCCGCGGGCAAGTTCGCGAAGGCCCAGCGCAACATGTGGCCGCACGGGAAGCAGCCGTTCGGGTACCGCCTGGTGCGCGACGAGCGCGGCCGCTCGACGACCCTGGAGCCGCACCCGGACGACGCGCCGGTCTACCGGACCATCGTCGAGATGTCGCTGGCCGGTCACGGCGCGCAGGCCATCGCCGATCACCTCAACCAGCTCCAGGTGCCCAACATCCGCCCGATTGGTGTCGGCCGCCAGTCCTACGGCTGGGGCGGGACGCCGGTGCGGACCATCCTGTCCAACCCCCGGTATCTCGGCCGCATGGAATACACCGGCCCGGACGGGCAGACGACCACGGTGACCTACCCGCCGCTCATCACGCCGGAGCAGTGGCAGGCGGTGCAGGAGGGGACGGCCGACCGCTTGCGCCAGCGCTCGTCGCGCTCGGACTATCCGGCCCTGTTCGCGGGCCACCTGACGTGCTCTTCCTGCGGCAGCACCATGAGCCTGGAGGTGGACCGCCCGGTCGGCGCGCAGAAACGGTACGCCCGCTACGTCTGCCACTGGCACAACAAGCGCAAGGCGCGCGCGGCGCGCGGCCAGCCCCTGTGCTTAGGCGAGACGCGCTGGCGGGTCACGACGCTCGACGAGATGGGGTGGAGGTTCCTGGTCTACAACCTGACCCAGCCCGAGATCCTGCTGCAGCTGCTCGACGTGGGGGACCTGCCGTTGCCGGACTATTCTCGCCGCCTCGAGGAGATTGACGCCGAGATGGCGAAGGTGCTGGACATGAGCGTGCGCTTGGGCCTGCCGGAGTCGGTGGCCTTGCTGCGCCTGGTCCCGCTGCAGGAAGAGCGGGCGCGGCTTCAGGCGGTCGAGGCGCCGGTGCCGCGAGTGATCACGCCGGAGGACGCGGCGACCATGGCGCAGGGCTTTGCGGAGCGGCTGGCCAGGTTCGAGACCTTCGAGGAGCGGCGGAGTGCGCTGAGGCGTTGGCGGGTGCGCCTGTCGGTGGATATGGACGGGATTGCGGGGATTCAGCTGCGCCCAGGCGAGTAAATTTCCTCACTCACACTTCAAGCGGCATTTTGACAGTTGAGTTAGACACGACTTCCTAAGAGGACGGTGGTGGTCCCCGAACATGACTTCGCTCCCCCGAGAATCTGCCGTACCCCAGAGGGTGAAAACCCAAATTGCGAGAGTCGTGTCATGGCCCTTGATGCCAACCCATACAGCTTCCTCAGACATCCAGAATCTTCCATAGCTAAAAATAGCGTGACATCTTGACTAATAGCGACAAATAGCATAAGTTTATCGCCAGGAGGGTAGGGGATGAATGTTGAGATCGGTTTAGAGACCTATAAGAGGTTAACGCTACTGTTGACTCAGGGCGAGGATTATGACGCACTGATCGGCCGACTTCTGGACGAACGTGAAGTCCGCGAAGGCCCAGGGGACAGCTCGCAGGAAGTTTCCGTTTGGGCTAGGCACGCCATGACTTTCCCCGTCGGCACAAAGCTGTATGCCTCTTCAAAGGGCAAAACGTACACGGCGACTGTGCAGGTTGACGGGCTCGTCATTCCAGAATTTCCAGGTGAGGTATTCCGTTCGCTTTCGGCGGCAGCAATCAAAGTTGCCGGGGGAAATCGAAATGGCCGCACCTTCTGGAAATATCGGGATTCTCAGGGACGGCTCGGCAGTATCGAAAGATTCTCCGATTACGTCTCGAACAGTTAGAAAGGATAATCCATGCATCGACAACGCCTTGAAGCCGTCACGGATTTCTTGCTTGACCCCCGGCACTCGTCAATCGTTGACCAACGGGAACGTAAATATAAGCTTCCTGGGGCCGAAAAAATTCGCGTTCACCTTCAGTGTTTTCTAGATGGGGAGACTGCCCAGGCCAACGTAAATATCGGGAATACACTCGACATTCTGGACTGGCGGGTGGTGGACGGCCTCAATCAAGTAGCGGCGATAGCCCCAGAAACGTTTAAGCGCGCCCTACAAGCACTCTGGAGCCAGCCTCGCACAGGGAAGAACGCCGACGCTTTCTGGGCCACACTTGATCCCGGTCTCGATGTCCTCGCGCCAGATGTGTCGAAGCACTTCAACGGTGTGGGCACCAGAGCAAGCGTAGCTTCCTACTGCCTGTTTTTGGCCGATCCCATGGCCGTTCCTTTTTACCGTCCAGGCTTTGGTGGTAAAGCGATCAACTACCTGTACGAGAAAAACGCGAGTCTGAGCAAATCGTCTCCGGGCGCACTCCTGGATGATTATCATATGCGTTGTAAGTATCTGTTGCGCCACTTCACGGATGCTGGAATCCCTTTGAAGGATCTTCTAGACCTACAAAGTGCACTCTACGCAACCGTACGAGAGCACATTGAAAAGAGTTAAGCAGCGTCTTAATCACTCAGTCCGAGATCAAACTCGGACTGAGTGATTACCAATAAGTACTGAGCTGGCTTTCACCGCTTACGCACGCATCATGACGATGCTCAGCGTGCCAGACAGCATCCAGATGATGACTTCGGCTCGGTAGGCCGCCATGTCCGCGAACTGGGTGACGAACAGCACGCGGGCCTTGTTCAGCGCGGCGCGCAGCTCAGTCACCTGGAACCCCCGCTTCCCGCCGGACGTTCGCCCGCTCCTGATGGCCGAACAGCTCGGCCATCACGGCCTCGATGGGCGGGTCCTCGACCGTGAGGTCGGCCACGTCCAGCTCGGTCAGGAGGCGGGCGGCGCGCGCGCTCACCTCGGCGCGCGGCACGGTCAGTTCGGCGCTCAGGCCGTCACTGGATACGACCGTACCGTAGCGCGCGAGTTCCTCGGCCCCGGCCGGGCGGCGCAGTTGCAGCCGGATGGTCTTGCCGCCCGAGCCGCGCTCGACCAGCCCGGCGAGGTCGCCGTCGAAGACCAGCTCGCCCGCGTCGATCACCAGCACCCGGCGGGCCAGCGCCGTCACGTCGGCCATGTAGTGGCTCGTGAGGATGACGGTCGCGTTGTACCGTTCGTTGTAGTCGCGCACGAACGCGCGCACGGCTTCCTGCATGTTCACGTCCAGGCCGATGGTCGGCTCGTCGAGAAACAGCACGCGCGGGCGGTGCAGCAGCGCGGCGGCGAGTTCGCACTTCATCCGCTCGCCCAGCGACAGCTTGCGCACCTGCTTGTTCAGGATGCCCGACAGACCCAGCACGTCGGTGAACTCGCGCATGGTCGCCCGGTACTGGTCCTCGGGAATCTCGTAGATGGCCTGGTTGACCAGAAAGGAATCCTGGGCAGGCAGGTCCCACATGAGCTGCTGCTTTTGCCCCATCACCAGCGTGATCTGGCGCAGGAACGCGGCCTCGCGGCGCCGCGGCTCGAACCCCGCCACCCGCGCCGTGCCGGATGTGGGGTGCAGCAGCCCCGAAAGCATCTTGAGGGTGGTCGTCTTGCCCGCGCCGTTGGGGCCCAGAAAGCCCACCACCTCGCCGGGCGCGAGGTCGAAGGACACGCCGCGCACCGCCCCGACCTCACGGGTGCGGCGGCGCACGAAGGACCTGAGGCTGCCCATGAATCCGGAGTCCTTCTCGTGAACGGTGTATGTCTTGTTGAGGTCGCGGACGTGGACGGCCGCGTCCGGGGTGGGGGTGGTCATGAAAGCCTCTCTCGGAGCAGTGGGGGAACGTTCGGCGCGCCGCTGCGGACCTTGCCCCGGTGAACAGGGCAGACCCGGCAGTGGGCGTGGGGACCGGAGCATGGACGAACTCCCCCAGCATAGGCACAAGCCCCGCCCCGCGAATGCGCGAAATGGCGGGGCGAATCCTGGCCTCGGTCCGCCGGTGGGCCAGGCGGCCCGTCAGGGCGCGGTCTGGCGCAGCGTCAGGGGCGCGTTCAGGCCCCCGACCCGCAGCGTCCCGGCAAAGTCGCGCCCGGTCACGCGCCCGCTCAGCAGCGCGCCGGCCTTGAGGCTCAGGCCGCTGACCCCGAACCCCAGCAGGCTGGCGTTGAGCCTGGGGGCGTCGCCCGCCGAGATCTCGGCCGTCAGGACGGCCCCGCCCGTCACCGGCAGCAGCGTGCCCGTGGCCCCGAACAGGTCGCCGCTGCTGCGGTTTTCCAGCGTGCCGCTCAGGCGCTGGGTCTGTTCGTCGACCGTGAAGGTCAGGCGGTAACGCTGCGCTCTGAGCAGCACCCGCGCCGAGCCCTCCCACACCTGCACCGGCTGGGGCCGCGCGGCGGGCGCGCAGGCCACCAGCCCCAGCAGGGCCCCGAGGGCGGCGCGTCTCAGGGCTGCTCCTCCGGGGGCTGCGGCACCGGGTAGACCTTGCTGTTCACGGCCTGCAGCCGGCTTTCGGGCTGGCCGTAGGTCGAGTTGATCAGGGCGGTGCGGTTCGCCGTGAACCACGTCTTCAGGGCGGGCCGTTTCGGAAAGATCTGGGCCGCCATGACCTTCTCGGCCTCGGCGCCGCGCCCGGCCAGGATCATGTTGGCGAAGTAGCCGCTCAGCACCGGCTTGAGGTTGTCGACCTGTGTTCCGGGCCGGAGACCCTCGGTGATGATCTTCAGCTCGCGCGCCGCCTCCTGCGCGGGCACGTAGGCGTACAGGCGGGTACGGTCGGCCAGCCGCACGCCGTCCCAGCCCAGCACCGTGCTCAGGAACGGACTCTCGGCGAAGGACCAGTCGTAGTAGGTGAGCGTATTGCTGCCCCAAACGAATTCCTTCACGCCGTCGCCGTTCAGGTCGCGCCACGCGCCGGGGTCGTCGCCTGCGTCGAAGACCGCCAGATTCTCCAGGCGGCCCGTGTCCTGCGTGAACACGTACATGGTCGTGCAGCAGTGCGCGCCGCCACTGTAGGCGCTCAGGACCAGTTCGGGCGCGCCGCCGGGCCGGATAGGTTGCAGCTCGGCGTCCACGTTCCAGTCCTTGACGGTCAGGAGGGTGCGCCCCGCCTGCCTGACGACCACGGCCGAGTCGGTGTCGCCCGACAGGGACGTGCGCGGCGTCACCTGCACGCTGTAGGCCCCCCAGGTCAGGGTGCGCGGCAGGCCGAAGGGGTGGGCGTCGTCCTGGGCGTGCGCCGTGCCCAGGGCGGCCAGCAGGGTGAGGGCGAGAGACAGTCGTTTCATCGGGAATCCTCCAGGGTGAGGGCGAGGCCCAGCAGCCGCGCGTCGTCGTTGTGGTGGCCCACGAGCTGCGCGCCGATCCAGGGCGCGGCGGTGGGCAGCGCCAGGGTCGGGGCGCCCAGCAGGCTGAAGGGCGTGGTGAGGCGCAGCACGGCGCGGCGCAGGGGCAACGGCCCGCCTTCCAGGTCCACCTCGTCCTGCCCGGCCAGCGGGGGCGGCGTGGGCACGGCGGGGGCCAGCAGCACGTCGTACCTGTCCAGCAGCGCGTCCAGCTCCGCGCGGTAGGCGGCGCGCCGCGCGAAGGCCGCCGCGACCTCGGCCTCTTCCAGCGCCGCGCCCTGCCGCAGCGACGCGAGCGTGAAGGGCAGGAAGCCGGGGTCGTCTTCCCGCAGTGCCCCGGCGTGGACCTGCGCCGCCTCGCTGAGCACGATGGGCGAGTAGGCGTCAAGCATCTCGGGCAGCGTGACAGGGGAGAGCTCCGCGCCCCGCGCCGCCAGCCCGGCCCCGAAGGCGCTCACGGCCTCCCGCACCGCCGCGTCGGTCCAGCCTTCCGGCTGCCAGACGCCGACCCGCACGCCCGCCCAGTCCTGAGGCATAACTGCCTCTCCGCTTAGGGCCGTGTGGACGCGCGCGACGGTCGCCACGTCCCGTGCCAACGGCCCGGCGTGGTCGCAGGTGGGCGAGAGGGGCAGCACGCCCTCGGTGCTCCAGGCCGGGTGGTCCTTGGTCGGCTTGTAGCCCACCACGCCGCACCACGCCGCCGGCACGCGGATGCTGCCGCCCGTGTCGGTGCCCAGCGCGAAGTCGGCCTGCCCCAGCGCCACGCTGACGGCCGCTCCGCTGCTGCTGCCGCCCGGAACGTGGCCGCTCAGGACCGGGTGTTCGGTGCCGCCGAAGCCGTTCAGGCCGGTGATGCCCAGCGCGATCTCATGCAGGTGCGTCTTGCCCAGGGCGTCTGCGCCCAGCTCCAGCAGCCGGCACACGAGAACGCTCGCGTCCACCGCCGGCACCGGGGCGCGGGTGCTCGCGCGCAGCGGCCAGCCGGGCACGCCGTACAGGTCCTTGACGCTGAAGGTCAGGCCGGTCAGCGGCCCCCCCGGGGTGCCCCGCAGCGGCCCGGCAGGCACGTAGGCCCAGGCACGCTGCGGATCGCTTGCTCGGAAGCTGGTCATGCCCCCTACTGTGCCGCATGTGCCCCCAGGCCGCCTAGACTGCGCCCATGTCCCTGCGCCTCGCCTCGCTGGCGTCCAGCAATTCCGACATCCTGGCGGCGCTCGGGCTCTCGGCCCAGGTCGTCGCGGCCGACTCGCACAGCGACGCGCTGGGGCTGGAGGGCGCGCGCCGCCTCGGCCCGGACCTGAACATCGACGTGGCCGCGCTGGTGGCCACCCGCCCCGACCTCGTCCTCGCCAGCCTCAGCGTGCCGGGCATGGAGCGCGTGGTCGCCGAGGTCCGGGCGGCGGGTCTGCCTATCCTCGTTCTCGACCCCCTCACGCTGGAGGACACCTGGGCCGACATCCAGACCATCGGGGACGCCGCCGGGCAGCCGGCGCGTGCGCAGGCACTCGTGGCGGGGTTGCGCGCCGAACTCGCCGCCCTGCGCGCGGACTTTCCCCGGCCGCCGCGCGTGCTCGTCGAGTGGTGGCCCCGGCCCATCATCGCGGCGACGCGGGAGTCGTGGGTCACGGAGCTGCTCGCGGCCCTCGGCGCGCGCAACGCCCTGGGGGAGCGCTCCGGGCGCAGTTCGCCCCTGACGCTGGCCGAGGTGCGCGCTGCGCGGCCCGACCTGATCGTGTGTTCGTGGTGCGGCGTGAAGAAACTGCGGCCGGAGGTGATCGAGGCCCGGGGGCTGGGGGTGCCGGTGGTCTGCGTGCCCGAGAGTGGGCTGGGGCGGCCCGGGCCCCAGCTGCTGGAGGGAGCGCGGGCGGTGGCGGCGGCTCTGGCTCGGCTTTGAGGCTGGAAGGTGTTTGTGTCCGAAGCTTAGTAGGGGGGAGCCGAGCGCTGCGCTCGGCAGGAGCCGCTCCAGACGATGAGGGGCTATACAGCCCTAGCGCGTGACGGCTCTGTTCGGGGCGGCCTCAGCCCATCTGGAATGGCCCGCGCGCTGCGCGCCCGCCCCCCTCTCACTCCTGCCCCAGGATCGCCCGCAGTCCGGCCAGGCAGTCCTCGCGGTAGGCGGCGAGGTCGGGGTCGGGATCGGCCAGGAAGCGCACGCTCAGGCCCTCGACAAGGGCGCGCAGGTGCACGGCGCGCCGGGCGGCCCCCGCCTCGCCCGCCAGCCGGGCCAGCTCGAGGTCCAGGCGCAGGGTGCCCGCCTGAAAGTCGCGCTGCACGGCCATGAGTTCGGGGTCGCGGGTGGCCGCCGCCAGAAAGTCGAGCGAGACGGTGGTGAACCTGCGCGTGCTCTCGACGCTGAAAAACTGGTTGTCCACGTAGGCGCGCAGCTTGGCGTCGGGGCTCCTGGCCTGGCGCAGCGCGCGCCGGGTGGCGACTGCGATGGTGCGGGTGAACCGGCGCATGACCGCGCCCAGCAGCCCCGCGCGGCTGCCGAAGTGGTAGACCAGCGTGCCCCGGCTCACCCCGGCGTGCCCGGCGATGTCGGCCAGCGTCACCCCCGCGAAGCCGCGCTCGTACAGCGCGAGGTACGCCGCCTTCTCCAGCGCCGCGCGCCGGGCCCGGTCCTGGATGGGATTGACGGTACGCGCCATTCGGGCAGGATACCGCGCGGCCCCGCTGGGGCGGCCCTCAGAAGGGCAGGATGGCCGCCTGCTTCCAGACCCCCTGGCTCAGGGTGAAGGGACCGAAGCTCGGCCGCCCCAGTACCCCGAGGTCGGCCGTGAACGTTCCGTCGAGGCGGTAGCTCACTTCCTGGCCGCGCGCCACGCGCAGGAAGGCCGAGGCCGTGTTCAGCGTGACCGGAATCCGGAGCTCGGCCGTCTGCCGCGACTCGCCGCTGGCGGGCAGCCGCACATCCGGCAGGTTCACGTCACCCACGCCCTGCCCGTCTACGACGAGGGTGCCCGCGATGTTCGCCAGCCGCACCGGCACCGGGTTGGGGTTGCCGACCCGCAGCTCCAGCGTGACGCCCGCATAGGCCGGCGCCGCGCCCGTGGGCAGCGACAGGCTGCTCAGGCGGATGCTCTCGACCTGCACGGTGGGTACCTGGACGGCGCGCTGAGCCGGGGCGCATCCGGCGGCGAGCAGCAGGGCGGGGCAGAGCAGCAGGGGGAGGGGGCGCATGGCCGGCAGCATAGTGCGGCGGGCCCCGGTGGCCGGACCCCCGGAGAAGCCGGCGGATGTTCCCCCTCCCGCACGGCCGGGGCGGCACAGGCAGGGGTGGCCGCGCTGGGCGGGAAGCCCCCGAACCACGCAGAACCGGCTACCCTGAACCGTATGTCTTCCCGCCTGCCGCTTGCCCTGCTCGCCCCCCTGGCCCTCGCGGGCGCGCCGGTCGCCCACGCGGCCACCCTGGACTTCAGCGCGTCGTATCCGCTCGGCGCCCGGGCGGGCGTCTCGGACCTGCGCCTCCTGGGCGGCGCGGTAGGAGCGGGCCTGTCGACCCGGGGCGCGGACCTGAGCTACGCGCGCGGTCTCGCCCTGCCTCCCCTGGGCGCGGCGTCGGCCGAACTGCGCGCGGCCCTCGCCTGGAGCGGCGGCGTGCGCCTCGGGGCTACCGCGACTGGTACCGCCGGCCCGGTCGCCCTGAATCTGGGGCTGGCGGGCTGGACGACCGCCGCCACCACCCTCGACCCCCTGGCCGCTTGGACGCTGGCCCCTGCCGACCTGCACGCCCGGGGCCTGAGCGCCGACCTGGGCGCGCGCTACCGTCTGAGCCGCGCCTTGGTGGCGACCGCCGACGGGCACCTCGGCGCGCAGCCGCAGCTCGTGCTGGGGGTCGAGAATCGCCGCGACCTGACCCGTACCCTGCCCCCCACCGAGGGCGACGACCCCGCCGCGCCCCCCGAGACCGAGACCACCGGCACTCTCACGCTGCGCGGCGGTGTGCGCACCGGCCAGGAGGTGCTGGGACTCACGGCAGGCGTAGCCTACGCGACCCCGGCGGGTACGGTGCTGGCCCTCGACGCCCAGGCTGGTCCCGCGCGTGGCGGGCGCAGGGGGCTGGGCCTGGTTGCCAGCGTCACTGCGCCGGACCTGCTGGGCGAGGGCAGCCGCGTGCAGGCCTACGCCGCCTACGAACCCTGGCGCCTGACCGCCGCGCCGCTGCGCCTGGGGGCCCAGGCCTCGTTGCCCCTCGGCCCCGGCACCGCCACTTTGGATCTCAGCGGCGGGCGCGACCCTGCCGGGGTGGCCGGATTCGGCGTGCGCGTCGGCTACCAGTTTCCGCTGGGCGGCAGCGGCGAATAGCTCAAGCCGGCATCAGCCGCCCGGCCGCCTTCTCATGAGAGCGGAAGCGATACTGCGAGGTGTGAAGACGCTTCTCCCCCTGACCCTGATCCTCTCGCTGGCCGGCGTCGCGGGTGCCCAGAGCGCCCAGGACATCCTGACCCGCGTGGACAACGCCCAGAAATCCGCCAAAGACGTCTCCTTCCGCATCAGCGGCACTGCCGCCCTGGAATCGGCCGCGCAGAAGGTGGATTTCACCGTGCGCGCCATTCCCGCTCAGAACCTTGCCCGGCTCCAGTTCGCTGCCCCTGACGCCCTGGCCGACAACGTGGTCGTGGCCGACAAGAACGAGGTACGTCAGTACCTCTTCCTGACCAATCAGGTGACGGTCACGCCCCTGAACAAGGCCTCGCAGGGCGCCGGGCTGGGCGGTCTGGACTTCACGCAGTTCAGCAACACGGCTTCGCTCCTCAAGGGCTACGACGTCAAACTCCTGGGCACGAGCGGCGCGGCCGGCAGCCGGGTCTATCAGCTCGAAGCCACGCCCCGCACAGGTGGCAGCACCGACCGCACCCGCGTCTGGATCACCGAGGCTGGCTGGCGTCCCACCCGCGTGCAGCTCGTGAGCACGGCCGGCAAGACGGTCGCCGACCTGACCATCAGCGCCTACAAGACCAACTCGGGCCTGAGCGCTGCCACCCTGCGCAACCTGCCTAAGGACGCCCAAGTCATCCGGCAGTAATTTCGGCTCTCCCGCCTTTCAAACGGCTCGCTCAGGTGGCGGGCCGTTTTCATTCGCTAGTTACACAATGCCTTTCCAGTCCGGCCCAGTTCGTGCTTTCCTGGGCAGGATGACTCCTTCCGAACGTCTGAGCGTCGCCATCGTGGGCGGCAGCGGCTATGCGGGCGGCGAGTTCCTGCGCCTTGCCCTGAGCCACCCTCACCTCGAAGTCACCCAGGTCACGAGCGAGCGCTCGGCCGGGTTGCCCGTCTCGATGGTGCATCCCAACCTGCGTGGGCGCACCAATCTCAAGTTCCGCAAGGCTGCCGAACTGGACGCTGCCGACATCGTCGTGCTGGCGCTGCCGCACAACTCGGCCGCCAAGCGCATCACGGAATTCACCGAAAAGGGCCGCATCGTCGTGGACCTCAGCGCCGATTTCCGCCTCAAGGACCCGGAGGTCTACCGCGCGACCTACGGCGAGGCCCACCCGGCGCCCGAGCAGCTGGGCGAGTGGGTATACGGCAACCCTGAACTGCACCGCGAGGACCTGCGCGGCGCGACCCGCATCGCCTGCGCCGGATGCTTCGCCACGAGCGTGATCCTGGCGCTCTACCCCCTGCTCAAGCTGGGCGTACTGCTGCCCAAGGACATCATCGCCACCGGGCTGGTGGGCAGCAGCGCGGCCGGAGCCAGCGCCAGCGAGGCCTCGCACCACCCCGAGCGCGCGGGCAGCCTGCGCGTCTACAAGCCGGTCGGCCACCGCCACACGGCCGAGGCCAGCCAGGAACTGCCGGGCAGGTTCCCGCTGCACCTGACTGCCATCAGCACGCCCCGCGTGCGCGGCATCCTGACCACCGCCCAGGCCTGGCTGCCGGACGGCTACAGCGAGCGCGACATCTGGAGCGCGTACCGCGAAGTGTACGCGGCCGAGCCGTTCATCCGCATCGTGAAGGCGGCGCGCGGCATCCACCGCTACCCCGACCCCATGCTGCTCGACGGCACGAACTACTGCGATATCGGCTTCGAACTCGACACCGAGACCGGCCGCGTCGTCCTGATGAGCGCCATCGACAATCTGGTCAAGGGTACGGCCGGGCACGCCGTCCAGTCCCTGAACATCGCCTGCGGTTGGGAGGAAACCGCAGGTCTGGACTTCGCGGGCCTGCACCCGGCGTAAGTCAGGGGTAGAGAATAGGGAGTGGAACGTGGGGCAGGCGAGGTTGTGGCTTGTGGAGGAGGAGAGTGGGCAGCTCCCGCACCTCAATCGACCGAGTTCCCACGAAGGCCGTCGTGCGCGCTGCGCACGGGCCATTCCAACAGGGCCGAGATTGGCCCCGAACTGAGCCGTCACGTCGCAAGGCTGTGCAAAGCTTCTGACTTTCGGGACGACTCTTGCCGAGCGCAGCGCCCAGCTCCCCCTCGCCCTGGGAGGGTGGGCTGGGGGGAGGGAAAGTAGAACCCACCCGCCTCGCCTTCCGGGAAACTTCACCGCCCCCTGGGGCGGCGGGTGCTAGCCTGCCGCGCATGACCAACAACCAAAAAGGGGCGCTGCCCGCCCGCGCCGACGCGCCGCGCGAGCAGACCTGGGACATCGAGGCCCTCTATCCCAGTGTGGCGGCCTGGGAAGCCGAGGCCCAGGCCATGCCCGCCGCCATCGACGCCCTGGCCGCCTACGCGGGCACGCTGGGCAACAGTCCCGAGGCGCTGCTGCTGTACCTCAAGGTCAGCGACGACCTCGAACTGCGGCTGGCACGCTTCTTCTCGTATGCCAGCATGGGTGCGAGTGTGGACGGCCGCGACGCCGAGGCCGCCGCCCGCCGCGACCGTGCGAGCAGCGTTGCCGCGCGCTACGGCAGCGTCTCGGCGTTCATGAAGCCCGAACTGCTTTCGCTTGACGAGGCGAAGTTGCGCGGCTGGCTCGATACCCCCGAGTTCCGGGACCACAAGGTGCGCCTGGAGCGCGTGCTGCGCGGCAAGCCCCACGTCCGCTCGGCTGAGGTCGAGGAACTGCTCGGCGCGGTACAGGCCCCCTTTTCCAGTGAACGCGGCATCCACCCGGCGCTCGCCAACATGGACCTGCGCTTCGGAACGGCCGGTGGCGAGGCCGTCACCCAGGGCAACGTGGACCGCCTGACCTCCGCCCCGGAGCGCGAAGTGCGCCGCGAGGCCTGGGAGAACTACGCCGACGCCCACCTCGCCGTGCGGCACTCGCAGGCGGCGATGTACGCGACCAACGTGCGTCAGAACGTCTTTCTGGCCCGCGCCCGCCACTACCCCGACGCGATCACGGCGACCCTGGCGCCCGACCGTATCCCGACTGAGGTCGTGACGACGCTGCTCGACACCTACCGCGCCAACACGCCGACCTGGCACCGCTACTGGCGCGTGCGCCGCGAGTGGCTGGGCCTGCCTGAGCTGCGCGAGTACGACGTGAAGGCCGCCCTGGTCCCCCCCCGCGAGGTGAGCTACGCCCAGGCCGTGGGGTGGATCGCTGACGGTATGGCCCCGCTGGGCGAGGACTACGTGCGCGACATGGTCTCGGGCCTGACCACCGAGCGCTGGGTGGACTACGCCGAGAACGAGGGCAAGCGCCAGGGCGCCTACAGCAACGGCGGCGGGCGGGTCAAGCCGTACATCTTCATGACCTGGAACGGCACCGTGGGCAGCTACAGCACCCTGGCCCATGAGATCGGTCACTCGATGCACTCGCTCCTGAGCACCCGCGAGCACCCCTACAGCGTGCCGCGCTATACGCTGTTCCATGCCGAGGTTGCCAGCAATTTCAACCAGGCGATGGTGCGCTCTCACCTTATGAAAGAGGCCCGCGCCGCCGGCGACGTGGAGTTCGAGGTCGCCCTGATCGAGGAAGCGTTGGGCAACTTCCACCGCTACTTCTTCATCATGCCCACGCTGGCCGCTTTCGAGTTGGAGGCCTACCGCCGCGTCGAGGCGGGTGGTACTCTCTCGGCTCCCGACCTCATCGCCCTGACGGCCGACCTGCTCTCGCAGGGCTACGGCGACGGTGTGACGATGGACCGCGAACGCAGCGGCATCCTGTGGGCGCAGTTCTCCACCCACCTGTACGCCAACTTCTACGCCTACCAGTACGCCACCGGCATCAGCGCGGCGCACCAGCTTCTTGAACAGTTCACGGCCGCGCCCGATACGGCCCGCGAGACCTACCTGCGCTTCCTGAAGTCCGGCGGCAGCCTCGACCCCATCGACGCGCTGCGCGAAGCCGGCGTGGACATGCTCTCGCCCGAGCCGGTGCAGGCGACCTTCCGCACTCTGGCCGGCTACGTGGACCGCCTCGAAGAGCTGCTGCTGAAGCGCAGGAACTAGAGACGGCAGAAGGACGGCGCACAGGCAATAAACGGCCGGTGCGCCGCCTTCAGGCCAGGCCGTCGTTGGGCCGGTCCTCGGCGCGCACGGCGAAGACCTGATGCGACCAGAATGTGAACCCGCCCAGTAGGTGGCGGTGGGTGTGCAGGCACAGCGCCGTGTACCCCGCCCGCCGTGCCTCGGTCGTCAGCGCCTGCCCCACGCCTCGCCGCCGCGACGGAACAGCGTCCGACCCCGGCGTTATGTTCCAAGTCGTACACCCCTGCACCGCCGCGAGCCGGTCATCGTAGGGCTGCAGCGTGATGCTTCCGATCACCTTGGTTTTCCCTTCGAAGGCCGCCAGTAGCAGCGCCCGGACCTCCCCCTGCGAGAAGGTGCGTACTCCGGGAAGTTCGGCAGGGGCGGGCGGGCGGATCGTCAGGTCGAGTGTAGGATTGGGCATTAGAAGCACCTTGGCTAGAAAGAGAACTCAAAATTCACAATTTAGATTAATCGTGAAACTATTCACTTGAAGTAGGTAAGAAAAGAGAGGCCGAAGCCCCCCTTTTCATTCAGGCCTGGGGCTGCTGGAGCTGCGGGCCGGGCACGTAGCCTTCGAGGGTGGCGTAGTCGTCCTGGAAGTGCATCAGCACGCCGCCAAACAGCGTGTCGAAGGTTTCCTGGGGCATCTCGGCCAGGGTGGGGTAGAAGCCCACGTATTCCAGCCAGACGTTGCCGTCGCCGTCGATGCTGCGGGCGAAGGCGCGCTCGCGGTTGCGGTCGTTGAGCATCATGGCGATCTCTTCGCGGCGCTCCACGTACTGCTTCTGGGTCACGCAGGTGATTTCCAGGCGGCTGGTGTTGTTCGGGCCGTCGTTGACCGACACCAGAACGGCGGCGTCGCCCATCTCGAAGCGCCATCCCATGCGGATGAAGCGCTGGCCGTTGTTCTCTTCCATATCCAGCTGGACTTCCTTTTCCTTCAGGTACTTGGCCAGCGTGTCCAGCGTCAGCAGTGCAGTTTCCATCGTCATCTAGAACTTCCTCCTCGGTGGGGCAAGACACACCAGTGCAATCGACTTTGTGGCTGAAACCCGAACGATTCTACCACTCCTGCCCTCACTGCCGCGCCGCGTGTGGCCCGGTGAGGGCTTCCGGCCCGGTCACCGGCTCCGTTCAGGGCCGGCGAATCACCGTGACGGTGACCGGCGCGACACCCTGGCGGGTGATGCCCAGCTGCGAGGCGGCTGTCCGGGATAGGTCGATCACGCGCCGGCTATTGCCGAAGGGGCCGCGGTCGTTGATCTTGACGACCACGCTGCGCCCGGTCGTGCGGTGGGTGACGCGCACCCAGGTGCCGAAGGGCAGCGTGCGGTGCGCGGCCGTCATGCGGGTCGCGCGGTCGTAGCGGCCGCCGTAATACACCGCCTGGCCGTGCTGGCGGTAGCTCGCCGCGTCGGCGACCGGGGCGGCTCCCAGTGTCAGCGCCAGGGCCAGCAGCCCTTTGCGCAGCAGGCCGGTCCTCACAGGGCCTCGATGGGCGAGCGGCTGAGCACTTCATGCCCGTCGTCGGTGACGAGCAGCAGGTCCTCGATGCGGACACCGCCCAGCCCCGGCACGTAGGCGCCCGGCTCGATGGTGACGATCATGCCCGCCTCCAGTACGTCCTCGCTCATGGCGCGCAGGCCGGGGCGTTCGTGAACCTCCAGGCCGACTCCGTGCCCCAGCGAGTGTGCGAACGCCTCGCCCAGGCCGTGCGCGGTCAGGATGTCACGCGCTACCGCGTCGAGGTCGGCGGCCCGCACGCCCGGCTTCACGGCGGCGACGGCGGCGGCTTCGGCCTCGTGCACCGCGCGGTAGATGCGGCGCATCTCCTCGCTGGGGTTACCGACCGCCACCGTGCGCGTCATGTCGCTGTGGTAGCCGCCTAGACGCGCGCCCATGTCCACCGTCACGAGGTCGCCGTCCTCGATCACGCGGTCCGAGGCGTGCCCGTGCGGCAGCGCGCCGCGCGGCCCGCTCGCCACGATGATCCCGAAGGCACTCTCGGCCCCGGCGCGCAGCAGCCGCGACTCGATCTCGTACGCCACGTCCTGCTCGGTTACGCCGGCGCGGATCAGCGGGCGCACCTCCCCGAACACGCGGTCGGCCAGTGCCTGCGCCGCGCGGATCTGCCGGCTCTCCTCGGGCGCCTTCACGGCGCGCAGCCCCTGGACCACGCCGCGCAGCGGCACCAGGGTCACGTCCGGCCACGCCGCCTGCAGGTCTTCGAGCCCCGCCACGGTCAGGCTGTCGGCTTCAAATCCGACGCGCAGCCCGCCGAGTCCGGCCGCGGCGTGTTCGTAGGTCGCGGGCGGCCGGGCGATGAACGCCGGCAGCGCCGACTCCTGCTCGGCCTGCACCGTATAGCGCGCGTCGGTGTAGAGCGTCGCGCCGCCCCGGGTCACGAGCACCTTGCCGTCGGCCGGGCTGGTGAAGCCGCTCAGCGCGCGCACGTTGGCGGGGTCGCTGACCCACAGGGCGTCCACCCCGGCCCGCCCGAGGTCGCGGCGCAGGGCGTCCAGTCTGCTTTCTGGTCCAGTCATAACGGGCAGGGTAACACGGCCTGCCTGACGTACCCGCCCGCCCGGATCGCGTCTGTCTCCAGTCCAGGGACAAGGGCCGGGGCTGAACTTGTACGTCTATACTCATCTACCGGGACAAAGCAACAGGCCGCCCCCGAGTGGGGGAAGCCACTACCCAAGGAGGGAGAAAGACCGTGAAACTTCACGAGTATCAGGGCAAGGAGATTCTGCGCCAGTTTGGCGTGAACGTGCAGGACGGCAAGGTCGCCCGCACGCCCGACGAAGTGCGCGGCATCGCCCGCGAGTACGGCCAGCCGGTCGTGGTCAAGGCGCAGGTTCACGTCGGTGGACGCGGCAAGGCCGGCGGCGTGAAGTTCAGCCCCACCGAGGACAAGGCTTTCGAGAACGGCGAAAAGATCCTGGGGATGGACATCAAGGGTCTGACCGTCAACAAGGTGCTCGTGACCAAGGCTGTCGATATTGACGCCGGCACCGAGTACTACGTCGGCATGATCGTCGACCGCAACGTCCAGAGCTTCACCCTCATGGCCTCGGCCGAGGGCGGCATGGAAATCGAGGAAGTCGCCGCCGCGACCCCCGAAAAGATCATCAAGCACCGCGTCGACCCCGTCACCGGCCTGCGGCCCTACGAGGCGCGCGAGGTGGCGATCAAGGCCGGCTTCAAGGGCAACCTGAACAAGATCGCCGACATGATGGTCAAGATGAGCGAGGCCGCGCTGGCGCGTGACGCCGTGCTCGTCGAGATCAACCCGCTGTTCGTGGACGAGTCGGGCACCCCGCTCGCCCTGGACACCAAGTTCGAGATCGACGACAACGCGATGTACCGTCACAAGGACCTCGCCGACTGGCGCGAACTCGAAGCCGAGCACCCGCTGGAAATCGAAGCCAGCAAGTACGGCTTCGCCTACGTCAAGCTCGACGGTAACGTCGGCGTGCTGGGCAACGGCGCGGGCATCGTGATGACCTCGCTCGACGTAGTCAACCGCGCCGGCGCCAAGCCCGCCAACTTCCTGGACATCGGCGGCGGCGCCAAGGCCGACATCGTGTACAACGCGGTCAAGCTCGTCAGCAAGGACAGCGACGTCAAGGCCATCTTCATCAACATCTTCGGCGGCATCACCCGCGCCGACGAAGTCGCCAAGGGCGTCATCCAGGCCCTCCAGGACGGCATCCTGACCAAGCCGGTGCGTATGCGCATCGCCGGGACGGCCGAGGACGAGGCCAAGGCGCTGCTCGCGGAAGTGAACAGCCCCCTGATCCAGATGTACCCCACCATGTTCGAGGCTGCCGACGAGGCCGCCAAGGAAGCCAACAACGCGGAGGCCAAGTAAGATGGGCATTCTGGTCGGTAAGGACAGCAAGGTTATCGTGCAGGGCATCACCGGGCGTGAGGGCGCCAACCACGCCCGCGCCATGCGCGACTTCGGCACGTCGGTCGTCGCGGGCGTGACCCCCGGCAAGGGCGGACAGAACTTCGAGGGCTGGCCCGTGTACAACAGCGTGGCCGAGGCCAAGGCCGCCCACGGCGCCAACGTCAGCATCATCTTCGTGCCGCCCGCCGGGGCCGCCGACGCCGTGCTCGAAGCCGCGCACGCGGGTATGCCCCTGATCGTCCTGATCACCGAGGGCGTGCCCACCATCGACATGATGCGCGCCGTGCAGGAAGTGCGTGACCTCGACGCCAAGAGCCGCGCTCAGGGCGGCGAGGGCGTGCGCCTCATCGGCGGTAATTGCCCCGGTCTGGTCACCAACGGGGAAGCCAAGGTGGGCATCATGCCCAACCGCATCTACGAGAAGCCCGGCCGCATCGGCCTGATCTCGCGCTCGGGCACCCTGACCTACGAGGCCGCCAAGCTCCTGAACGACGCGGGCCTGGGGACCTCGACCACGGTGGGCATCGGCGGCGACCCCGTCATCGGCACCACCTTCGCCGACGTGCTCCCCATGTTCGAGGCCGACCCGGACACCGACGCCGTGATCGTCATCGGTGAAATTGGCGGCGCCGACGAGGAAGCCGCGGCCGAGTACATCGCCAAGAACATGAAGAAGCCCGTCGTGGCCTTCATCTCCGGTCGCTCGGCCCCCAAGGGCAAGCGCATGGGCCATGCCGGCGCCATCATCATGGGCGATGTGGGCACCCCCGAGAGCAAGCTCGCCGCCTTCGGGGCTGCGGGCGTGCCGGTGGCCGACACCATGCCCGAGATCATCGACCTCATCAAGCAGGCGCTGAACAAGTAAGTGCCGCGCGGGGGCCGGGGGAAGAGGGCGAACGGGCCTTCTTCCCCCGGCCCTCTTTCCGACTTCGCGCACGCCGCCCTTCATCCTCCGTCACGCCTGCGTCAGGCTGGCGCGTAGACTGTGGGGTATGAAACGCCGCCTGTCTGTCCTCACGCTCCTCTCGCTGGGCCTCGCAGGTCAGGCGGGTGCCCTGTCCCTGACCGGCACCGTACAGGGCGAGGTGACGCCGGACACGCGGCTGGGCGGCTGGGCCGTCACGCCCTTCGGTCAGCCGGTGCAGGAGCTCGTGAGCGCGCCTGTCACGGGGGGCCGGTTCACGCTGTCCCTGCCCGACGCCGCGCCCCCGATCCGCGCCCAGGTGCCGGTCGACGACCGCCTGAGCTGGCCGGGCCTCATCGACCTGACGCGGGTGAGCGCCCCCGCACAGGCCGCCGAACTCAAGTTCTACCTGTACCGCGACACCAACGGCAACGGCAGCCGCGACGACGGCGAGCCGCTGCGCGAGGTGCGTCTGAACGTAGGCCGGGGCGGCGTGTTCGTGGTGTGGGCCAGCGCCGCCACCACCGTCACCGGCAGCCGCGAGTATCAGGCGGCCCTGGAGCGCGGCTGGAACGCGCTGGTGGTGGAGGTCCGCAACACCGTGCGTGTGCAGCCCTACACGCCCCAGACCTCCGTGCAGATCGACCTGGGGCGCTGAGCGCTGCGGGCGGGGCGGCTCAGCAGCCGGCTGCCCCGCCCGCCCCGTCGACCGTGCGCCGGTAGGCCGCGAGGTACTGCGGCACGATCCGCGAGGGATGAAAGCGCGTCACGGCCGTCTCGCGGGCGGCGGCGCTCATACGGGTATACAGGTCGCGGTCACGCAGCACGCGCAGCGCGGCGTCGGCCATCGCGTCCACATCGCCCACGTCGGCCAGGAAGCCGTTCACGCCGTCCTCGACGACCTCGGGAATGCCCCCGGCGCGCGAGGCGACCACCGGCATCTCACAGCTCATGGCCTCCAGCGCCGCGAGGCCGAAGGATTCGTTGCTGCTGGGCAGCAGGAACAGGTCGCTGATGCCCAGCACCGTCTGCACGTCGGGGAAGGACCCCAGGAACTGCGTGCGCCCGATCACGCCGAGTTCGCGCGCGAGGTCGAACGCACGGGCGCGCTCGGGGCCGTCGCCGATCATCAGCAGGCGGGCGGGCAATTCGCTCGCCACGCGCGCGAAAACCTGCACCACGTCCTCGACCCGCTTGACCGGCCGGAAGTTGCTGACATGCACGATCAGGGCTTCTTCCGGGTGGGCGAATCGGGCGCGCACGGCGGGGTCGGTGATGCGCACGAAGCGTCCCGAGTCCACGAAGTTGTGGATCACCTCGATCTCGCGCGAGGTGCCGAAGACCTCGCGGGTCTGCTCGGCCAGGAACTGCGAGACGGCCGTGACATGGTCGCTGCGCTCGATGGCGTGCCGGGTGGTCTGCCGGAAGGCGGGCTCGGCACCCACGAGCGTCACGTCGGTGCCGTGCAGCGTGGTGATGACCCGGCCGCGCCCGGTGATGGCCCGCGCGTGGTTGGCGGCCGTGGCGTGCGGAATGGCGTAGTGGGCGTGCGTGAGGTCCACCCCATATTCCTGAATCACCTCGGCGAGCGTGTTGGCGGCCGCGAGTTCGGGATAGGGCTGGTCGAAGAGGGCGTAGGCGAAGCTGCTGATCTGGTGAAAGTAGGGCCCCTGGAAACCCTGATGGCCCATGAGGCGAAAGGGCATGGCGGGACCGACGAAATGGACCTCGTGGCCAGCGCGCGCCACCTGGAGGCCCAGTTCGGTCGCGACCACCCCCGACCCGCCTGCGCCGGTATGGCACAGCACTGCAACAGTAGGACGTTCCTGCATATCGCTGCGGAGTATAGGCCCGGTCCTGTCAGGGGCTCGTCCCCACGCTGTCCTCATCTGACACACGGCGCCGGCGCGCAGCATGGGCTCCTGATGCGCGTCGTCGTCGTGACCGATTCCACCTGTGACCTCGGGACGTCGGCAGCGCGGCGGTTGAGGCTGGGCGTCGTGCCGCTGCGCTTGACGCGGGTGGGCGGCGGCCGGGTCTCGCCCGACGACCCCGAAGCCGTGTACGCCCACCAGCGCGCGGGCGGCCTGGTGACGACCGCTCCGCCGGACACGGCCACCTTTGCCGAGCGCTACGCCCGCGCGCTGCGAAGCTACGACGCTGTCCTCAGCGTGCACCTCAGCAGAGGGTTGTCGCAGACGGTGGCGCGGGCCCGCGAGGCGGCTGCCCCGTTCGGGGACCGGGTCCGGGTGGTGGACAGCGGCGTGGCCTCGGTCGCCCTCGCGGAGGCCGCCCTGCGCGCCCGCGCCGCGCTGGACGCCGGTGGCAGCCTAGACACCGCAGAGGCCGCCGTCGTCCAGACTGGCGCGCAGGGACTGACCCTGTTCACGGTGCCCAGTCTCAACCACCTGCGTCTGGGGGGCCGCCTGGGACGCCTGGCGCATCTCGTGGGGACCGTGCTCGACGTGCGCCCGGTGTTGGGCTTCGGAGACGGCCGCCTGCGGCCTCTGCGGCGCGTACGCACCGACCAGGCCCTCGCCGAGATGTTGCTGACCCTGGAAGACCGCTACGGCGCCGAGCCGCTGCACCTCACGGTCGCCCACGCCGGCGCCGACCCCGCCCGGCTGCTCGAGCTGCGCGCCGCCGCGCTGCGCAGTCGCCTGCGGGTGGTGGGCGGCCGCGCGCAGCTTATCGGCGGCGTGATCGGCGCGCACGTCGGCCCCGGCATGTACGCGCTGGGGGCCTGTCCCGCCGACCTCTAAAGTAGTCCTCGCCCGTCCACCTACCCCAGCATCTGCACCGTCCCCGAGAGCCGCGCCCGCTCGGCCGCGAAGGCCATGCGGTGCGAGTCGAGCGACTCGGCCAGCGGGGTGGGCACCCCGGCCTCCCGGCGCAGGAAGCGCAGCCACGCCGCGACCAGCGCCGCGTCGCCGCCGCCGTGGTTGCCGGCCGTCTCTACCTCCAGGCGCGTGACCTCGCCGCTGCGGAAGTCGTGCAGCTCCAGTTCGCCGCGCTCCATGTGGGCGCGCAGCTCGCCGTGGGTGCCGCACAGCTTGAGGGTGCGCGTGTTGTTGTGGGTGAACGCACTCACCGTGAGCTGCCCTGTGACGCCGCCCGCGAAGGCCACCGTCACCGTCTGGTGGTCGGGCACGTCGTTGCCTCCAGCGTATACGCAGCGCCCATAGGGTCCTGAGGCGACGGCCTCTTCCAGCGTGACCCCGCCCGCCGTGAGGACCGTCAGCGGCCAGGCGTGCGGGTCGCGCCTGCCGTAGATGCGCCGCGCGTCGTAGGGACAGCCCGGCACCGCGCAGGCCACGCAGCGCGCCGCCGCCCCCACCGGGGCCTCCTCAGGCCGGAAGTGGTGCAGGCCGCCCTCGCTGCTCACGCGCAGCGGGGGAGAGGCGGCGAACCAGCGCAGCAGGTCGAGGTCATGGCTGCTCTTGGCGAGGATGAACGGCGCGGCGGGCGGGGACTGCGCCCAGTTGCCCCGCACGTAGGAATGCGCGTAGTGCCAGAAGGCCACGTTCTCGGCGTGGACGATGCCCACCAGTCGCCCCAGCCGGCCGCTGTCCAGTACCCCGCGCACCGCCCGGAAAAACGGCGTGGCCCGCAGCACATGGCACACCGTGACCTGCCCGGCCGAGGCCGCTTCCGCCGCGAGCAGCCGTCCCAGGTCGCGTTCGTCCAAGCACAGCGGCTTTTCGAGCAGCACGTCGTAGCCCAGCGCCAGGGCGCGCCGGCACGGCTCCACATGGCGGTCGTCGGGCGTGGCGACCACCACCGCGTCCGCGACCCGCCCAAGGGCGAAGAAGGCCTCCGCATCGGCGAAACAGGCCCCCGCCGGGACGCCGTGCCGCGCCGCGACCTCGGCCCGCCGCGCGGCCCCCGGCTCGACGAGGTGGGTCACGGCCACCCCCTGCGCCGCGAGGTGACGCGCGTACACGTCGGCGCCCCGGTTGCCGCAGCCGAGGATCGCCACCCGGATCGGCCTGGCCCGCATCATCCTAGTTCGGCGCCCCAGCCGGCACCCAGGGGCCGCGCGAGCTGCCCGGCCGTCCACTCCAGGCCGCGGTACGGGTCGTCCGCCAGCAGCAGCGCCCCGTCGAGGTCGGCCCAGTCGCACAGCCCCGCGAGGTGGGCGGCGGCGGCGATGCCCAGCGAACTCTCGATCATGCAGCCCATCAGCACCCCCAGGCCGTGTGCCCGCGCCAGCCGCAGGGCTTCCAGCGCCCGCAGCGGCCCCCCCAGCTTGGCGAGCTTGAGGTTCACCCCGTCGAAGGCCCCCGCCAGCGCCATGATGTCGGAGACGTGGTGCAGGCTCTCGTCGGCCACGATGGGCACCGCCGAGACGCCGCGCAGCGCCGCGTGTCCCTCCAGGTCGCCGGCTGCGAGCGGCTGCTCGACGAATTCCACCCCCGCCGCCTCCAGCACGCCCAGCATCCGGCGCGCCTGTGGGCGGCTCCACGCGGCGTTGGCGTCCACCCGCAGCGCCGCGACGGGCGCCTCCTCGCGCAGCGCCGCGACGATCTGTTCGTCCTGCGCCGTGCCCAGCTTCACCTTGAGGACGCCGTGCCCGCGCGCGGCCGCCTCGCGCGCCTGCCGGCGCATCTCTGGCAACTCGGCGATGGACACCGTGTAGCTGCTCTCGGGCAGCGCCGTGGGCGAGAGGCCCAGCAGGCGCCATACCGGCAGCCCCACGCGGCGCGCGCACCAGTCCAGCGCCGCCATCTCCAGCGCGCACTTCACGCTCGGGTGGCCCTGCGGCATCCGGGCGTCGAGCCGCGCGCGCAGTCCGTCCCAGTCCCAGGGGTCTTCCAGCGCGCCGGCGAGCAGCGGCAGCACCGCCTGCACTGTCGCGCCCGTCTCGCCGTAGAAGGCGTTCGGCGCCGACTCGCCCTGGCCGCGCACGCCGCCCGAGTCCAGCGTGACGAAGGTGCGCGGGTAGACGCTCTGGGTCCAGCGCGCGATCCCGAAGGGCTGCGCGGTATGAAGCTCGCGCGTCTCCCAGGTCAGCTCCCCGGTTACGGCACGGGTCACGCCGGCCACCGCCCGAAGCCCGTGCAACTCGCCCTCAGCCTCTCCCCGTACTCGCCCTCACCCAGCGTCTCGACCGTCACGCGCATGTGGGTGGCGTTGGCATGGACCATCCGCCGCCCGTCCAGCATGACCCCCACGTGGCCGGGAAAAAAGGCGAGGTCGCCGCGTTCCGGCGCCGACACGGTCACGAGCGCCGCCTGCTGCTGGTCGGCGTCGCGCGGCAGGGTCCAGCCACAGGCTGCGTAGGCCAGCCCGCTCAGCCCCGAGCAGTCGAGCCCCCACGCGCTGCGTCCGCCCCACACGTAGGGCGTCTCCAGGAACCGCAGCGCGAACTCGGCTGGATCGGCGGCGACGAGCGGCGCGAGGACGACCTCCTGAACCCAGGCCGCCTCTCCGTCCGCCAGCCGCACCGGCACCCAGCGGCGGCGCTCCTCGGTCACGACCTCGCCCTCCGCGCGCCATACCCGCGCGCCCAGGCACAGCTCGGCCACGACCGCGCGGCTCACCCCCGGTCCCGCGAAGGCGTGGGCCCGCAGCGCCGTGACCTCCAGAGCGTCTCCCTCCGGCACCTGTCCGAGCAAGGTGCCCTCCGGCACCCAACCCAGGTACCCGTCGCGGCGGGTCCGCACCCGGACCCAGCCGGCTCCGTCCCCATCCGTCTCCGGCCACAGGCGTTCGAGCGCCTCGCCGGGTAGGCCTTCGGTGACCTGCGGGCTGCCGGCGTCCGGCCGGGCGCGCAGGCTCAGGCGGGCCCGGCCCGCCCAGACGGCCTGCGGCGTGACGAAGGTCCAGTCGCCGTCGCCCACCCGGCCCCGCAGCGCCTCCTCCGCCCGCCGCTGCGCCGGATCGGCCGCGTACTGGCGCGTATCGAAACTGTTGTCCACGGCGCCCACTCTAGAGCAGTTCCCTCCACCCCCGCCTCCGGTCTCAGCCCAGCGCTCCCAGCAGCCAGCGGGCCCAGTTGCCTCCCGCCACTCCCGCACGGACCTCGGCGGGCAGCAGGTCCAGCAGCCCCGGCACGTCGGCGTAGCGCTCCACCCCCAGCGGCGTCTTCTCGGCCCCGAAGCCCCCGTCGAGGTCGGTGCCCAGGCCCACGTGCTCCCAGCCGACGAGCTCCGCGTAGTGCCGCGCGTGCTCCAGGACGGCTTCCGGCGGCACGCGCACGCGGTCGCCCACACCGGCGCGCAGGAACCGGCTGAGCAGCACCAAGCCGATGACGCCGCCCGAGTCGGCCACCGCGCGGGCCATCTCGTCGGTGAGGTGACGGTTGCCCGGCACGAGCGAGCGGCTGTTGGCGTGGGTGGCGATCAGGGCGGGCGGCGCCTCCATGACCCCCGCGAAGGCCGCATCGTCGAGATGCGAGAGGTCGAGCGTCACGCCCAGCTCACGCATCGCCGTGACGAGCTCGCGCCCGGCCCCGGTCAGCGGCCCCGGCGCGTCGGTGCCTCCCGCGTAGCGCGTCGCGCCCCACGCTGGCCCGATCACCCGGACCCCGGCCTCCACCCAGAATGGCAGGTCGGCCGCGTCTCTGACCGGGTCGGCGCCCTCCATCAGCAGCACGAGCCCCAGCGGCCCGTCCGGCGTAGCAAGCACCTCCCGCGCCTCGTTTGCGCGGGTCAGGAGCCGCACGTGACCCGCGTCCTCCCAGCGGTGGTACTGCTCGAGCTGCGCCAGCGCCTGCTTCCGCGCGCCCGCGTGGTCACGGTACCCTCCGGTCTCCCCAGGACCGGCCGGCATGGCGAACAGCGTCGCGAAGGCGGCGCGCACGCCTGCGGCGCGCAGTTCGGGAAAGCTGACGGTGGCGAGCTGCCCGGTCACGGGATCGGCCGCGCGCAGTTCGGGCAGGGGAAGGGTCAGGTCGCGCCCGAGTGAGGCGTTGTACGCGAGGTCGAGGTGGGCGTCGAAGATGGGGGAGGCGAACGGGTCGGCGGGCTGGTCACTCCCCCGGCTCATACGGCCGCCAGCGGCAGCACCGCGTGCAGGTCGCTCAACGCGCCGGGTGTCCGGCCCTGCAGGTCGATCAGCTCGGCCCTCATGCCGACCGCCCGCGCGCCCTCGACGTTCTCCGCCTTGTCGTCGATGAACAGCACCTCGCCGGGCGCGACGTCCAGAGCGTCGGCTGCCAACAGGAAGGCCTGGGCCTCAGGTTTGTGGACCCCCAGCGTGCAGGTCGCCAGCGCCACGTCCACGAGGTCGTCCAGCCCCACGGCGCTCAGCGTGCGCCCGATGCTCGGCAGGGTGTTGCTCAGCACCCCGATCTTCAGTCCACGCCCGCGCAGCTCGGCCAGGACGTCCCGCGCGCCGTCCACCGGCTTCATGTAGCGCTCGTAGGGAAAGGCCGCCATCAGGTCCGTAGCGGCTGAGGCAGGCAGACCCAGGCGTCCGACGAGTTCCTGTCCGTAGTCGTCCCAGAACCGGGTCTCGTCCTCGGTGCTGCGCAGATGCCACCAGCCGAACGCCCGTTCCTCCCACTGCGTACGTAGGGCCTGGCCCACTGTTGCCGGGTCGAGACCGAAGCGACCCCCCGCCCACATTGCCGCCTCGCGGTACACCGATGGGTCGGTCCAGGTCAGGGTATCGTCGCGGTCGAACAGCACAGCGCGCAGGGGGGATGGCGTTTCAGGCATGGAGTGCAGTCTAGCTAGAGCGAGCGAGAAGAGGGAAATAAGGAAGCCAAAAATTCACAATCTAGATTAATCGTGAATCTATTCACTTGATGCTATTTTTAGTTCTTTCTTGAGGCCATCAACTCCCGAGAACCCCCCGACACTATGCTGCGGCGCGTGCGGTCTGAGGAATTCCGATATGGCGGGGCCACCCTGCGCTACGAAGTCTCCGGCAGGGGAGAGCCGGTGGTCCTGGTTCACGGTCTGAGCGGCTCGGCGCAGTGGTGGCGGCGCAACGTGCCTGCCCTGGCGGCCGAGTACCGGGTCTACGCCCTGGACCTGGCAGGGTACGGCCACGCCCGCAGGCAGCGCACGCTCGGCGTACAGGAAAATGCCGAGCTCATCGCGCGCTGGATGGAAGCGCTCGATCTGCGCGGCGCGGCCCTGATCGGCCACAGCATGGGCGGCCAGATCGCCGTGCGGGTCGCCGCTCTCAACAGCGGCCGGGTGGACGCCCTGGTGCTGGCCTGCGCCAGTGGTCTCCTGGCGGGCAACCCCGTCAGGGTGGCGCTGCAACTCCCGCGCGCCACCCTGACGGGCCGGCCCACCTTCCTGCCGCGTATTCTGGCGGACTCGGTGCGGGCCGGGCTGCCCAACCTGTGGCGCAGTGCCGTGAGCCTGCTCGGAGACAGCGTGGCCGACCTTCTCCCCGCCCTCGACATCCGCACGCTGGTGATCTGGGGCCGGCGCGACGCCCTGGTGCCGGTGGCCCTCGGGCGCCAGCTCGCGGCCGCCATTCCGGGCGCCGAGTACCGCGAGATCGCCCGCGCCGGACACGTGGTCATGGTGGACGCGCCGCGCGAATTCAACGCGGCGGTGCTGGACTTCCTGCGGCGCCCCGGGGCCGGCGTGGCCCCGGAGAACCGCTCGTGAGCGGGCAGGCTCCTGCCCCTGCTGGACAGGCCTACTACACCGTAGTCCGGGGCCTGCGGACCCACGCCTGGGTGCGCGGCGACGGGCCACCCCTGGTCATCGTGCCGGGACTGGGCTGCGCCTCCTGGATGTATGCCCGGCTGGCCCGCGAGCTGTCGCGGACGCGGCGCGTGTACGTGTACGACCCGCCCGGCCACGGCGACAGCGAGGGGACGCCCGACTATCCCCGGTCCATCTGCGACCTCACCGACCACCTCGCCGCGTGGCTGGAGGCGAGCGGGCTGCGCTGCGCGCCGCTGCTGGGGCATTCGCTCGGCGGCGAGGTGATCTTCGACCTCGCGGCGCGCTACCCGCACTGCACCACGGCTCTCATCGCGGCCGCGCCCACCGGCATTCCCGAGAACCCCAACGTCCCAGCCCAGCTGTTTCGGCTTGCCCGCGACCTCCCCCGCGAACGTCTAGGGCTGCTCGGGCCCGGCCTGCGGGCCTACGGCCGGGCCGGTCTGGTCCGGATGTTGCGGCTGGCGGCCGACCAGCGACGGCACAACACCGGGCCGCTGCTGGCGCGCGTCCGGGTGCCCACCCTGCTCCTCGACGGGGACCGCGACCCCGTCATCCGGGCATGGACCGTCCGCGAGATCCGGCGCGAGATCCCCGAGGCGGTCGTCCGGGTCGTGCCGGGCGGCACCCACGCCGTTACCGACACCTTCCCGCTGACCATCGCGGCCTCGGCCTTGGAATTTCTGGACTGGGTCGAAGGGCCGGACACATCGCCTATAGGAGATTTTGAGCAACTAGATTGCGAAAATGAGTGAAACTCGTGGTTATATAGCAATAAAGTTGCCAAAAAAGACTAGGGTGATAGACTCGCCTCATGTTCGAGGACACTCACGACCACCATGTGCTGCTCACGCCCGGCCCGACCCCGATCCACCCCCGGGCCATGCGGGCCCTGATGCGCGGCATGCTGGGGCACATGGATCCGGAGGTCTTCGCGCTCAACCGCGAGATCCAGCAGGATCTACGCGTGATGTACGGCACTGAGCCCGAGGCCTTCACGGCGCTGCTGGCCGGGACCGGCAGCCTGGGCATGGAGGCGGGCTTCGCCAACCTCGTCGAGGCGGGGGACGAGGTTCTCGTGTGCGCCAACGGCTCATTCGGGCGCCGCATGGCCGAGATGGCCGCACGCTACGGCGCCCACGTGCGCCTGGTCACGGCGCCGCTGGGCGAGGCGATCGACCCGGCCGACGTGGCCGCCCACCTGGACGGCGTCAAGATGGTCGCGGTCGTGCACGGCGAGACGAGTACCGGCGTCTTGAACCCCGTGCCCGAAATCGCCGCACTCGTGCGCGGCAGCGGCGCCCTGCTCACGGTGGACGCCGTCACGACCGCCGGCATGGAGCCCTTTCACATGCAGGACTGGGGGGTGGACTACGCCTACACCGGCGCCCAGAAGTGTCTCTCGGCCCCCCCCGGCCTGGCGCCCATCGCGGTGAGCGCGCGCGCCTTCGCCCGCTTCGCCGCCCGGCGCACGCCCACGCCGCTGTGGTACTGCGACCTCGAAGGCCTGCGCGACTACTGGGTCGACCACACCTACCACCACACCGTGCCGGTCAACCTGCACTACGCCCTGCACGCCGCGCTGCGGGCCGCGCTGGACGAGGGCCTGGAGCGCCGCCAGCGCCGCGTCCGCCTGATGGGGCAGGTCATCGAGCGCACCCTGGCACCGCTGGGCTTCTCGCCCTACGTGCGCCGCCCCGAGGACCGGCTGCCCACCGTACTGGCCCTGCGGCTGCCCGAGGGCTTCGACGACGCGGGCGTGCGCAAGGCCCTGCGCGCCCGCGAGATCAGCGTGACCGGTGGCCTCGGCCCCACGGCCGGCGTCATCTGGCGCCTGGGTCTGATGGGCGAGTCGGCCCGCCCTGCGCCCTACCGCGCCCTGATGGTGGCGCTTGAGGACCTGCTCGGCGAGCCGGGCCTGGTGCGCCGCTACGAAGAAGCTCTCGAGGCCCTGATGTCTGAGGAGCTGCGGCCGGCCCTGGCGTGACCGCCCCAGCAGGGCCGGCGGCGAAGGGTCATCCCACGCCGCCGCCCTGCTGTGCCTGTTATTCCATCTTGCCGCTGCGGATCACGTCGGCGATGACCGGGGGCAGGTTCCAGGCCATGATGTCGAAGGCGCTCGACGAGTAGTCGTAGGGCACCTTGTGCAGCGAGACCTTGGGCCGTCTGCCTTGGCAATCCACGATGGCCACGTCGGCACCGGGTTCGTGGTTCAGGCTCAGGCCGACGCTGCCGGGATCGACGAAGATCGTGTCTCCCACCGTCCGGGTGAAAGGAACGTGGGTTCCGCCCACCACGAGGACGCGCGCGCCCATGCTGTCGGCGAGTTCCTCGAGTTCGGCCTCGGGGGCCATCAGGTCCACCCGGCCTTCGGGGTCATGGGGGCTGCCGTGGAAGTAGCGCACGCGCCCCACCGGGGTCATCAGGCGCCCACCGGTGGGTAGGCGGCGCAGGTACTCGAGCTGCTCGGGCAGAAGCGTGCCCTGGGTCCACTGGAGCACCTGATCGGCAATGCCCTTGCGCCCGGCGCGCTCACCGAAACTCAGCGCCACCCGCAGGTCGCTGCTGCCCAGGCCGACCTTCCAGTCCTCACGGCGAACGAAGTCGATGACCGGCCCTGGAGACGCGCCGTAGCCCACCAGATCTCCGACCACCACGACCTGACTCACGATCTGCTCGGCGAGAAAGCGCCGAACCGAGGTCAGGGCATGGATGTTGCCGTGTAAGTCACTGATGAAGGCGATCCTCAAAGTGCCCTCATGGTATGCCAAAGCGGACGCCGACGCATCCCACCTGCGCGGGGGCAGTGGGGGAGGCCCGCTATGATCGCGGACGTGCCCCGCGTTTCTCCCGCCCTGCTCGCCGCCCTGTGCGGCGTCCTGCTGGCCCTGACCCTGCCGCCGCTGCCCACCGGTGTCCTCGCCCCGCTGCCCCTGGCGGCCCTGCTGTGGCTGGTGGCGAGCGCGCCCACGGCCCGCGCAGGCGCGGCGCGGATGCTGGCCGGCGTGACCGCCCTGAGTGCCGTCCACCTGTGGTGGCTGGTGCCGTTTCTGGTGCGCATCTTCGAATTGCCGCCGCTGGGCGCATTGGCCGGGTTACTCTACGTGCTGGAGGGCGGATTCTTTGCGGTGATGGCCTACCTCGCCTACCGCGTTACGCCCACTCCGGCCGGGCGGGTCTGGGCACTGGCCGGGGGCTGGGTGCTGCTCGAATGGCTGCGGACTCTGGGGCCGCTGGCTTTTCCCTGGCCTACCCTAGGGTCGGTTCTGCTGTCCACGCCGCTCATCCAGGTGGCGGACCTGGGCGGCGTCCTGCTGTGCAGCCTGGTGATCACGGGGGCGGCAGCGGCGCTCGTCCAGGCGGCTCAGGGCCGGCGTGTGCCGTTGCTGGTCATGGCTGTGGTGTGGCTCGCCGCACTGGGCTACGGCCTGACGCGTACCCCCGGCGAGGGCCCGACCCAGCCCATGCTCGTCATGCGCTCGGACTTCGACGCCTTTGGGCGGGCGGCCGGTAGCCTGGGCCCGGAACAACAGTTTGCGCCACTCCTTCAGGCCACCACAGCCGCCCGGCAGCCCGGCGAGGTGGTCGTGTGGAGCGAGACGGCGACCTCGGCGTTTCCCGGTCAGCCGCAGATTCCGGCTTTTCCGGGGCCGGGGATCACGGGGCTCGGCACCAGGGCGTCGGGCGACGAGCCGGCACGCAACTCAGTGGTCAGTGTGGACGCGGCCGGTATGATCCTGAGCCGCAGCGAGAAGGCCCGCCTGGTGCCGTTCGGGGAGTATTTCCCCCTGTATTCGGGCCCGCTGCGTCCGGTCTACTCCGCGATCGAAAACACCCTGGGATTTCGGCTGCCGGCCATCCCGCCTGCACAGAGCATTCGCCCGCTGTCTCTTCACGGCATTCTCTACGGCACCTATGTCTGCTACGACAGTGTGTTTTCCTGGGTGGCGCGCGACCTCGTGCGGCAGGGCGCCCAGGTGCTCGTCAACCCCAGCAACGACGGCTGGTACAGCGGCTGGGGCGTAGCCCAGCACTTCTGGATGGGCCGCGTGCGCGCCATCGAGACGCGGCGGTGGCTCGTCCGCAGCGTGAACGACGGCGTGGCCGGTGCGGTAGATGATCTGGGCCGGCCCGTGGAGACCGTCTCGGCAGGGGAGGGCCTCCAGACCCTGCACGTGCGGCCCCGGCTGCTGAGTGGGCAGACCCTCTTCGTACAGTTCGGGCATGTTCCAGCGCTGCTCATCGCGGTGTTGCTGGTCGGGCTGGGGTGGAAGATAGGGCGACGCGCCGGGAGCCCAGTCACCTGAAGTGTTCCACCACGTCGTTGAGGTCGTCCTCCGGGAGCTCGACATAGCGCCGGGTGGTGTCCACCTGCTCATGGCCCAGGAACCCGGCCACACGGGTAAAGTCCTTCGTCGCGGCGTAGAGCTGGGTTCCGGCGTACTTGCGCCCGGCATGGAAGCCCCGGAACTCGTGTTCCATGCCGGCCCGCAGCGCCACCTTCTGAAGCCGTTCGTAGGCGCTGGAGTAGGCGCGGAAGGTCAGGACGGGGGTCTGGAGCAGGGCTGGAGTCAGGGCACGCCATGTCTCCAGCGCTTCCCGGAGCCGGGCACTGAGCGGCACCCAGCGGGCCTTGTCGCCCTTGCCGTGCGCCACCAGCAACCGCCTGCGCCCCAGGTCGAGCTCGGCCCAGGTCAGTGCCAGGGCCTCGGCGATCCGTAGACCTCCATGGGCCAGAAGCAGGAGCAGCACCTGTTCCTGAGGGTCGGCCTGGGCGAGCATGGCAGTCACGAAATCCTGGCGGTAGGGCGGATTCTTGACGATGCCTCTGGTCCGGTCCTTGGGCCGTTTCACGTCCGTGAAGGGGTCGGCGTCGGTCGCGCCTGCCCATCGCAGCGCCCGGTACAGGGCCGAGGCCGCCGCGACGCGTGCCATGACCGTCGCCGGCTTGAGCCCCGACGCGCTGAGTGAGGCCACGTACACCCCCGGTTCGCGGTGGCCGGGGTGCAGCAGATTCCAGGCGTGGGCCGAGGCGTGCTCCAGCAAGACTTCAGTGCCCTTGCGATAGGCGCGCAGGGTGTGAGGGCTGGTCCGTACCCCGGCGCTGGTGTCGGCGGTCAGGTAGGCCTGCGTGAGTGCCCAGAGTTCAGTGGCATTCCTGTCCCGGGCCGCCGTGACCGCCCGGACCCGCAGCGCCGTGTCGCTCAGTCCCGTCCAACCCCGGGCCTCGCTCAGCCGGTCGCCGGTGTAGAGGGCCAGGGCTGATGTGGAAACGGTCTCGGACATGGCCGATGATAACATGCCTTATCAACGCCCCAGTAATTCTTCGCTCAGGTTTCGAGTTCTTTCGCCTTGACCGGCGTCAGCATCCGCAGCGCGCCGGGCAGGATGCGGGCGGTGAACGGCGTGGTCTCCACGTGCAGTTCGCCGTCGTACTGCAGTGGGAACGGCTCGGTCGCGTCCACCTGCACCTCCCGGGCTTCGAGGGTTTCGAGGTTGCTACTGAACAGCGGGTCCCCCAGGTTCAGCTTGGCGCGCACCGAGTCGAGCAGATTGGGCAGCAGGCGCAGGATGTTGCCCGCCTGCATGAGGATGACCGTGAAGCGGCCGTCGCTGGGGCTGATGTCGCTGGTGATCGGCAGACGGTAATTCGCCATGCCCAGGTTGGCGACCATCACCCCGATGCCCTCGAAACTGCGTTCCTGCCCGTCGATCTTGAGATTGAAGGTAGTCTTCTTAGGGTTGATCTGCCGCATGGCGCTGATGGCGTAGGCCAGCGCCCCGAAGCGTTCCTTGAGGTCTTCGCTGTCCCGGATCATGGCGGCGTCGGCACCCGCGCCGGCCAGCATGCAGAAGCCGCTCTTCTCGCCCTTGACCTCGACCTCACCCATGTCCAGTCGCAGGGCATGTCCGGCTAGGACTACCCCGACCAGGCCTTCGGGGTCCTTGGGCAGGTCGAGGTTCTGGGCGATCAGGTTGGCGGTGCCGGCTGGGTAGGCCAGCAGAGGCACGTTGCGGTACCGCGCAGCGTAGGCGAGGCTGCTCACGGTGCCGTCGCCGCCCGCCCCGACCAGGGTCTGGAAACTTTCCAGGTCCTCGACGTAGGAGGTCATCGGCACGTCTTTTTCCAGTTCACGCTCGACGACCTCCAGACCGGCGGCGCGCAGACCGTCCACAAAGGCAGGCAGGCCGCTGTCGCCCTGGCCGCTCTTGGGGTTGAAGACCACCAGAACCCGGCGCAGACCGGCAGACCGTTCAGGGGTGGAGGCGGGCGTGGGGTTCTGCACATCGGGGGGGGGAGTTTGACCCTGCATTTGAGCCGACATTACACTGCCCGCACGGAGGCTCAGCCATGCAACGGATCTTTCTCGCTTCTTTACTGTTCGCCGGGGCGCTCGCGTCCTGTGCGCCGCGCACCGGCAGCGTCGCCGGAGTCACGGCCGCGCCCATGCTCGTCAAGGTCTCCGAGGCGGCCACCCGCGGCGGGACCCTCACCATTCAGGGCCGCTACCTCGGCGGCCCCACGACCGGCCGTGTCCTGCTGGGCGTCACCGAGGACGGCCACGGCGGCTACGCGGTGCCGGCCTCGGCGGTGCAGTCCTGGACCGACAGCCAGATCGTGCTGACCATTCCCGACAATGCCCCCATCGGCGGCTCGTGGCTGTTCGTGGAAGTCGGTGGCAAGAGGTCGGCCAACGGCCTGCCCTACAGCGTCCGGCAATAGGCCAAGCGGCCCATACAGACGCCCTCTCCCCTGCGCCGCTTGCCCTATCTGCCCGCCCGCAGCGCGCCTGACACGCGCCGGGCGGGTAAACTCTTGAGGTTATGGCGATTCAACGCCCCAAGGGCACCCAGGACCTGCTGCCGGAGGGCAGTCCCAAACTCAGTCTAGATACCCAGGCCTCAGCCTTCACCCATGTGCAGGACATGGCCCGGCGCGTGCTGGAGCGGGCAGGCGCGCAGTTCATCGCCACGCCCATCTTCGAGGACGCCGAACTCGTCAAGCGCGGTGTGGGGGGCAGCACCGACATCGTCCGCAAGGAGATGTTCACCGTCACCTACTTCGGGGACCACGGCGGGTTCATCCTGCGCCCCGAAGGTACGGCGGGCATCGTGCGCGCCTATCTCCAGGCGGGACTCAAGCAGTTGCCCGCGCCCCTGAAGCTCTGGACCCACGGCCCGATGTTCCGCGCCGAGAACGTGCAGAAGGGAAGGTTGCGCCAGTTCCACCAGGTGGACTACGAGGTGCTCGGCTCGGCTGACGCCCTGGTGGACGCCGAGGCCATCGCCCTGATGACCGAGGTCGTGCGCGAACTGGGATTGACCGGTGTGCGGGTCAAGCTCGGCAGCATCGGCGACCCCGAGGACCGCGAGGCCTACAACACCTACCTGCGCGAACTGTTCACGCCGCACGTCGAGCGGCTCTCAGACGACAGCAAGGACCGACTTGAGCGCAATCCCATGCGGATTCTAGATTCCAAGAGTGCCCAGGATCAGGACCTCATCCGTGAACTGGACGTGCGGCCCATGCTCGACTCGCTGGGCGAGGAAGCCGCCGCGCACTTTACTCAGGTGCGGGCCTACCTCGACGACTGGGGCGTGACCTACGACGTGGACCCGGGCATCGTGCGCGGGCTCGACTACTACCGCCGTACCGCCTGGGAGCTGCACCATGAAGGCGTCGGTGCGAAGTCGGCTCTGGGCGGCGGTGGGCGTTACGACGGTCTGGCCGAACAACTCGGCGGGCCGATGGTCCCGGGGATCGGCTGGGCGTTCGGGATCGAGCGGCTGCTGCTCGCGCTCGCGGCCGAGGGGGTGGCCCTGCCGGCCGCCGCCGGCCCGCTGCTGTACCTCGCCGCGATGGACGAGGCCCAGGTGGCGTTCGCCGCCCGAGTGGCGATAGGCGCGCGCGCCGCCGCGCGGGTCGAGTTCGCCTACCGTCCCCAGAAACCCGGCAACGCCTTCCGGGACGCCGAACGCCGCCGCGCCCGCTACGCCGCCGTGATCGGCAGCGACGAGGCCGAGCGGGGCGTCCTGAAACTCAAACACCTCGGCACGGGCGCCGTGCGGGACGTGGCGCTCGCCGATCTCAACACTTTTCTGGAACAGGAGAACGCATGAAACGCACCGCCCTCATCGGCCAGCTCGGCGAACAGCACCTCGGTCAGACCGTCACCCTGCAGGGCTGGGTGAACCGCCGCCGCGACCTCGGGGGATTGATCTTCGTCGAGCTGCGTGACCGCTCCGGCGTGGTGCAGGTGCAGGTCGAGCCGGACTCGGCCGCCTTCGCCGAGGCCGATCAGCTGCGGGCCGAGTACGTCGCGGAGGTCGAGGGCCACTTCCAGCCGCGCCCCGAGAGCCAGCGCAAGGGTGGACTGGCCGACTACGAGGTCATCGCCACGCGGGTCAAGGTGCTCAACGCGGCCAGGACTCCGGCGTTCGAACTCGATAAGGGCGACGCTGTGGCCGAGGATATCCGCCTCAAGTACCGCTACCTTGACCTGCGCCGTCCCGAGATGCAGCGCGCGCTGATGCTGCGCAGCAAGGCGGTCGCGGCCGTGACCTCGTTTCTCCACGCCGAGGGCTTCATTCAGGTCGAGACGCCGATGCTCACGCGCAGCACCCCCGAAGGCGCACGCGACTTCCTGGTGCCCAGCCGCCTGAGCGCGGGCGAGTTCTACGCGCTGCCGCAGTCGCCGCAGCTGTTCAAGCAGCTCCTGATGATCGCGGGCTTCGACCGCTACTACCAGCTCGCGCGCTGCTTCCGCGACGAGGACCTGCGCGCCGATCGCCAGCCCGACTTCACGCAGCTCGACATGGAGATGAGCTTCGTCGAACAGGACGACGTGCTGGAGATTCAGGAACGCCTGATGGCCCACGTGTTCCGCGAGGTGCTGAATGTGGAACTGCCTCTCCCCTTCCCACGTCTGAGTTACAAAGGCGCGGTGGACCGTTACGGCTCGGACAAGCCGGACCTGCGCTTCGGGCTGGAGTTCGTGGAGGCGACGGACCTGTTCACGGGCGGCGGCTTCAAGGCTTTCGCCTCGGCGGCGAGCGTCAAGGCCATCGTCGCTCCCGAGCTGACCCGGAAGCAGATCGACGAACTCGAGCGCGTCGCCAAGCAAAACGGCGCGGGTGGGCTGGCGTGGCTGCGCCGCGAGGGCGAGGGCTTCACAGGCGGCATCAGCAAGTTCGTGGGCGAGTTGAGCGCCGAGCTCATCGCCCGGACCAGCGTCCCCGAGGGCGGCACGCTGCTGTTCGCGGCGGGCGAGTGGAAGAAGGCCACCGCGGCCCTGGGCGCCGTGCGGCTCGCGCTGCGGGACCTGTTTAACCTCGCGGCGGCCGGCTCGGCCTTCCACGTCTCCTGGGTCGTGGACTTTCCGCAGCTCGACTATGACGAGGAGTCGGCGAGCTGGACCTACATGCACCACCCCTTCACCGCGCCGCACCCGGACGACGTGGCCCTGTTCGGCACCGCGCGCCAGGGCGAGATCCGCGCGCAGGCTTACGACCTCGTGCTCAACGGCTTCGAGGTCGGCGGCGGCAGCGTCCGTATCCATGACCCCGAGGTGCAGGCACAGATGTTCTCGGCCATCGGCATGAGTGACGAGGACGCCCGCGAGAAGTTCGGGTTTTTCCTCGATGCCCTGGCTTCGGGTACACCCCCGCATGGCGGCATTGCCTGGGGCTTTGACCGCCTGATCATGGTGATGGCCGGGGCCGCGAGCATCCGCGAGGTCATCGCGTTCCCCAAGAATAACCGTGGTGCCGACCTCATGGCGGGGGCGCCCTCGGTAGTAGACGCACCGCAGCTTGCGCAGGTCGGGGTGGCAGTACTGGCTGGGGACTGAGGAGAGTGAGGCCTATGGGCCTCTTCTTTTTTACTCGTGAATATATTCACGAGTAAACCAGTTCGTGAGTTTTTGGTCTATTTAGCTCTATCATCCCGACTCGGCCTTTAGTTCGTGCTGTTCAATCCGGTGCGTTGGACGCAGGAGTTCTATGCTAAGCACGTGCATTTCGACGACCTGCCTGTACTACCCACCACCCCCGGCGTGTATATCTTCCGCAGGGGTGGAGTGCCGATCTATATCGGCAAGGCGAACAACATCCGCTCGCGGGTCGGGCAGCACTTCAAAGCGGGGGGCAAAAGCGGCAAATTCACGGCACTGGCCGAGTCGCTGGAGTTCATCACAGCCAGGAACGAGGTCGAGGCGCTCATTCTCGAGGCCAACCTCATCAAGCAGCACCGGCCGCACTACAACGTGCTGCTCAAGGACGACAAGCACTATCCGTTCCTGAAACTGACAAACGAGGCGTTTCCCATGCTCATCGTCACGCGGCGGGTGCTCAAGGACGGCGCGAGCTACTACGGCCCCTACCCGGACGCCTCAGCGGTGCGGCGGGTCAAACACCTCATCGACACCATGTTTCCGCTGCGCAAGAATTCGGGGCTGCCCATGCAGCGCAAGCCCCGTCCCTGCCTGAACTACCACATGGGGCGCTGCCTCGCGCCGTGCATCGACGCCGCCGACCCCGAGGCCTACGTGCGCGTGGTGGACGACGTGAAGGGGCTGCTCGAGGGCCGCGCCGGGCACGTCGTCACCCGGCTGCGCCAGGACATGGGCGCGGCGGCGCGCGGACAGGACTTCGAGCAGGCCGCGCGGCTACGCGACCGGGTGGCGGCAGTCGAGAAGCTGTTCGGAACCGAGCAACACGCCTTTGTCAGCGACGAGACTGACCTGGACTTCCTAGGCGTGGCGCAGGCGGGCGAGTACGCGATGGTGCAGCTGTTCCGCATGCGCGGCGGGCGGGTCGTGGGCCGCGACAAGCGCTTCCTGACGGGGGCCGAGGAGAGCGGCACGGGCGAAATCATCGAGGCCTTCGTGCAGGACTACTACACCCAGGCGACGCATGTCCCCCCCCTCATCCTGCTGCCGGCCGACTTCGAGGACACGCCGGTCTGGAGCCGCTTTCTGTCGGACAAGGCCGGCCGGCGGACCGAGATGCGCACGCCCAAGCGCGGCGACAAAGTCGACCTGGTGGACATGGCGCAGCGCAACGCACAGACGGGCCTGGAGTCCGAACTCGCGCTGCTCGAGCGCCGGGGAGACCATCCGGGCCTCGACGCGCTGCGTGAGGTCCTCGCCCTGCCCGAACGGCCCTGGCGTATCGAGGGCTACGACAACTCCAACCTCTTCGGCACGAACATCGTCTCGGGGATGGTGGTCTTCGAGGGCGGGCGCTCGCGCCGGGGCGAACACCGCCGGTTCAAGGTCAAGGGCCTGGATCACCCCGACGACTACACCTCGATGCGCCAGACGATCACGCGGCGCTTCACGGGCAGCCTCTCGGACAAGCTGCCGCTGCCGGACCTGCTGCTCATCGACGGGGGGCGCGGGCAGGTAAACGCGGCGCTCGACGCGCTGAAGGAGGCAGACCTCCAGATTCCGGTCGTGGGCCTCGCCAAGCGTGAGGAGCGGCTGGTCCTGCCGGGGCGCTACGGCGCGCAGTGGTGGCTGGAGGGCGGCAGTGAGGTCGGCGTGGACCGCGAACTGCTGCTGGCGCACACGCACCCGGCGCTGCGGCTCCTCATCGGCGTGCGCGACGAGGTCCACAACTACGCCGTCACCTACCACCGCAAGCTGCGCGGTGAGGGCATGCTGCGCAGCGTGTTCGACGACCTGCCGGGCATTGGGCAAAAACGCCGGGACGCCCTGCTGGAGCACTTCACCAGCCTCGAGGACCTCGCCGCCGCGCCGGTCGAGCAGATCGCGGCGGTGCCGGGCATGACCGCGCGCGCCGCGCAGAGCGTCAAGACCTTCTTGCAGGCGCGGGAAGACAACGCCGCGCCGATCTGAGCCGCCCCTTCCAAAGAAAGGCCGCCCACTTCCTTCGGAAGGGGCGGCGCGGGGGTCGGGACGGCTGCGATCATGCGGCGCGCAGGCGGGTGCGGGCCCAGGGCCAGCGGAAGGCCGGGCGGGGTGTAGGAAGCGCAGCCCGGCGGGCCTGGCGGTCGCGCTCGGCTTCCTGGCGGAGATCGGCGGCGTGCTGGACAGCAAATTCGAAGTGCAGGGCAGTATTCATGGTCGGTCCTCTGGCCCGGCCGCCGCTGCCGGGAGGCAGAAGGGGACCGGCGGGTTCGGGCCTGAGACCATGGTGCCCCGGCAGGGGGCCGGCGCACATGCGCGGGGTGGCGGGGGCGGCGCTGCGCCGAACGGCCTAGCGGCAGGGTCAGGCCGCCTGAGGGGCGCGCCCCTCGCGGCGGGCGAGCTGGGCCGCGAGAACCAGCAGGGCGGCGCACAACACGGCGATCAAGCCGAACAGGCCATGCGGCGAGGAGGCGAAAACCAGGCCCGCGAGACCGGCGGCCGGAATCGAGCACAGCAGGGTCAGGGTCTGCACCGCCGAGTACAGGTCGGCCGTGCCCTCCCCCACCGGCAGGCGCGCGAAGAGGGCCGCGTCGCGGTAGGTCTGCGTGAGAAAGGTCGCGCCGCCGATCAACCCGACGACCGCCAGCATGGGCGCTGTCTGACCGGCCGGCACAAGCAGCAGCGCCACGGCCCCGACCAGGGCTAGCGCGCGCACAGCCACCAGGGTCTGTCCCAGCGGCAGCCGGCCCAGCCGGGGCAGCGCCGCGCCGTAGAGCAGGGCGGTGACGAGAGCCCCCACGACCGGCACGTACGAGAGGGTCTGGGCGCTGAAGCCCAGCGTCTCGCCCAAGAACAGAATCTGAAAGAGGCTGAGCTGCTCGATGAACACGGTCAGGACGTAGAACACCGTGACGCCGATGAGGCCGGGATGCCCGCGCATTCCCGCGACGCGCTGCAGGGTCTGGCGTAGGCTCTGGCCCAAGCTCAAGTCACGGTGCTGGAGCATGGCCTCCTGGCCGCTGCGGGTCTCGTCGGTGATGGCGTTGCGCCACAGGAACATGATCGTCATGCCCAGGCCGCCCAGGGCGTAGAAGACCCGTAGGGTGGGCACCACGCCGTAGCGGGAGATCAGCAGGCCCAGGAGCGGTGTGAGCAGGCCGCAGAAGGTCACGATGAGATTCATGATCCCGAAGACGCGTGGGCGCTGCGGCGGGTCCACGTCCTCGATGACCAGCAGGCTCCAGGACACTGTGACGATGCGGTTGACGGCGTTCAGCGCGGCCGCGAACACGAAGGCCCCGAGGGACTGGGCCAGTGCCCAGACGAACATGGGCGCCGTCCAGGAGATCAGGTCGCCGATCAATGTGGTGCGCTTGCGGCCCAGGCGGTTGGTGATGGGCGCGGCGAAAGCCTGGCACGCGAAGGACAGGGCCAGCGTGACCGACCCGAGCAGACCGATCTCCGTGCTCGACAGGCCCACGCTGCGCAAATAAAGCGGCGCGTAGTACAGCACGACCGTCCCGAATACCGCCCACAGCGGCTCGAGCAGGATGGAATTGCGGGCATTGCGCGGCAGGTCGGCCAGCGACCGGAACTGGAGCCCCCGGCTCATGCGGCGAACCGGGCAGAAAGCGGACGCAGGCAGGCGGGCATCGCGGCCACTATGGCACGCCGAACTGAAACGGTACAGAGGGGCATGTGGGGCGGCTCATCGTGCCAGCCCTCCGTCAGGCCGACTAGGTTAACTTTGGCCCAAGTCGCGCCGGGCGTCAGGCCTATGTAATGGGCGGATGCGCCTCCCAACCCGCCGTCCACCTCCTCCGGGGCTCTCCGCCCCTCCCCGGCGCTGGAATGCCGTGGCCCTGCTGCTGCTCGGGGTGCTGCTGCCCCTGCTGGCAGTGGCCGACCTGACCGAGGACGTGTTCCGTGAGGGCGGCTTCACCTGGGACCAGACGGTGCTGGCGTGGTACCGGGCGCACCGCACCCCCGAACTGACCCGCATTGCCGAGGCGCTGGCTGTGATCGGCGGCGTGCAGGTGCTGCCCTTCGTCACGCTGGCCGTGGTGGCCGGACTGTACCGGGCAGGTGCGCGGGCACACGCGCTGTTTCTGGCACTGGCGGTGTGCGGCGCGACCCTGCTGAACGTCGTGACCAAACTGATCTTCCAGCGGCCCCGGCCCGATGTCCTGGAGGCGGTGTTGCGCGAGCCGGGCTTCAGCTTTCCGAGCGGTCACGCGATGGCGAATGCCGCGTTCGGGATCGCCATCACCCTGATCTTCTGGAGATCAAGGGCTGGCTGGCCGGTCGCCATACTCGGCGCGCTGTGGGCCGTACTCGTGGGGATCAGCCGGAATTATCTGGGCGTCCACTACCCGAGCGACGTGCTCGCCGGCGCACTGAGCAGCCTCGTGTGGGTGGTCGGGCTGTACCTGCTGATGGGGCAGTTCCGGCCGTCGCTGCGCGGCTCGCCGGCGGGTGAACGCGATAACCGGTGAAGGAGAGGGAGTGAAATCCTTTTCTTATTTCCAATAAATGAATAGATTCACGACCACTCTAAATTGTGAAAAGGAAATTCTCTTTTGATTTGAGTAATTTCCTGGAATTGGGAAACCTTTCTATACGGCTCCCCAACCTATCTGGCCACCCCTCAGTCAGCAACCTGAACTGCCGCACCCAGACCAAAAGCTGCATGGACCGCCTGGGTGGCGCGGTCGACCTCGGCACCGTCGAGGGCCACGCTGATATTGAGCTCGCTGCTGCCCTGCGAGATCATCAGGATGTTCACGTCCTCGGCGGCCAAGGCGGTGAACAGCCGCGCGGAGACGCCCTTCTGCCCACGCATGCCGCTGCCGACGATGGCCAGGACCGCCACGCCGCCCTGCACCTCCACGTTCAGCTCGCCCGTGATCCCGGCGCGCAGGGCTGCCACGGTCCGTTCTGCGTCGACCGAGGGCACGGCCAACGAGACGTTGCTCATGCTGCTGCTCTGGGACACCATAAGCAGGGTGACGTTCTCGCGGGCAATGGCCGCGAACACGGTAGAGACGACCTCGGGCACCCCCAGGGCGCCGGCGCCGCTCACATTCACGAGGCTCACGCTGCGGATCGCCGTGACGGCCTTGACGGGGTGGCCCTCCTCCTCGTGCGGCTGAGCCTGGACCAGCGTGCCGGGAAAATCGGGGTCGGCCGCACTCTTGACGCGCAGGGGAATGCCGCTTTCCTGAAGAGGCGTGACCGCGAGCGGATGCAGCACCTTGGCCCCGAAATAGGCCAGCTCCATGACCTCGCCGTAGCTCAGGACGCCGATGTTGCGGGCGTCCTTCACGACGCGTGGGTCAGCACTCATGACGCCGTCCACGTCCTTCCAGGCCCAGACCTCGTCGGCGCCCAGCGCCTTGCCCACGATGGTCGCGGAAAAGTCGGTCCCGCCGCGCCCCAGGGTGGTCAGGGCGCCCTGATCGGTCTCGCCCATGAAACCGGCGATGACCGGGGTCACGTCGGCGGCGAACAGGCCGCTGAGGCGGTCGCGGATGCGCTCGTAGGTGGTGGCCGTGGGACGGGCGTTGCCGAAGTGCGCGTCGGTGAGGATGCCGGCCTCGCCGCCGGTCAGGTGCCGGGCGCGCAGGCCGGACTGTTCGAGCGCGAGACTCATCAGGGGCGCGCTGAGACGCTCCCCGAAGGCCACGATGAGGTCCCGGCTGCGCGGAGTCAGTTCGCGCAGGAGGTACACGCCGTAGATCGCCTGCCGCAGCGTCTCGTGCATCTCCCGGATCTCGCGTACGGCGGGGCTGTCGGGCGCGGCGCCGAGTTCCTGGGCCGCCGTGAAGTGGCGGGTGCGCAGGGCAGCGATCTCGTCGTTGGCGCGGGCGATGTCTCCGGTCTGCGCGGCGTCGGCGAGCTGAAGCAATTGGTTGGTCACGCCGGCCATCGCCGAGACGACCACCACGACGCGCACACCTTCCCGGATGCTGCGCGCGGCCAGCGAGGCGCTGTGGCGAATGGCGCGGGCGTCCTGCATGTTGGTGCCGCCGAATTTCATGACCAGAAGCGAGTAAGCCATATCCGCTCCAGTATGCCCGGCGCGGCGCATGGGGGCGGAGGAGGTGTCTGGGCAGTGTGCAGTGATGCCGGCGCCGGCCGCCAGCATCCGGCCATCTGCGCCCCTGGGGAGCAGGATGTGTCACACTTCGGCCAGTCTTCACCGCTCTCTCACCTGGAGGTCCGCCATGAACCTGCGCCGATCCGCCCTTTTTCTGAGCCTGATGCTGACCCCCGCCGCCCTGGCCGCCACACCGCGCGACACGCTGGTCATCCAGCAGGCCGCGACGATCACCACGCTCGACCCCGGCATTGCCTACGACTCATTCAGCCTGATGATGATCGAGAACATCTACGAGCCGCTGTGGACCTACAAGGGCGCCAGCCTCACGCAGATGACGCCGCTGCTCGCCGCGAAGCTGCCGACCTACACGAACGGCGGCAAGACGCTGGTCGTGGATCTCCGTAAGGGCGTGAAGTTCCACAGCGGCAACACGATGACCTGCGCCGACGCCGAGTACACCTACCGCCGCGACCTCGTGACGAACCACCCCGAGTCGGCAAACTGGTTCCTGAGCGATTCGCTGCTGGGCACGCCCGACAACGCGGCCAAGAATAAGGCAGTCACCTGGGCCAAGATCGCGGGCGCGGTGAAATGCAACGCCGCCGGGCAACTCGTGTTCACGCTGCCCCGGCCGGACCCGGCCTTCATGGCGAAGATGGCGTTCACGGGCGCGGGCGTCGTGGACAAGGCCTGGGCGATTCGTCAGGGCGACTGGAACGGCACCGAGGCGACCTGGCGCGCGTGGGTGAGCAAGGACCTGAACGAGGGCAACCTCAGCAAGAATCCCAGCGGAACCGGGGCCTACCGGCTGGTGAAGTGGGACGCCAACAACGTGCTGCTCTCGGCCTTTCCGGGCTACTGGGGCGGCGTCCCGGCGATCCGCAACGTCGCCATGCAGAAGGTCTCGGAACTGGCCGTCAGGCAGCAGGCCTTCCTGCGCGGCGACGCCGACCTGATCGAGGCCGGCACCCGCGTGAACGTGGAGACGCAGCTCCGGGGCCAGCCGGGCGTGACGGTCCTGGACAACCTGCCCACCACGGGCGCGGGCGCGCTGTTCATGAACCAGAACATCCGCGCGGCCGGCGCGCTGGGCAGTGGCAAACTGGACGGCAAGGGCATTCCGTCGAACTTCTTCAGCGACGCGAACGTGCGCCGGGCGCTGGCCTACGCCTTCGACTACGACGAGTTCATCCGCGACGTGCAGCGCGGCAAGGGCCAGAAGCGCACCATGCTGCTGCCCGACACCTTCCCCGGCTACGACAAGCGGGTGAGCACCTACAGCTACGACCCCGTCAAGGCGGCTGAGTACTTCAAGAAGGCCTGGGGCGGGCAGGTGTGGCAGCAGGGCTTCGTGATCAACGCGAACTACCGCACCGGGCACATCCTGGGACAGACGGCGCTGGAGGTCCTCAAGCAGGGCGTCGAGGCCATCAATCCCAAGTTCCGCATCAACATCGGCGTGGAACCCTGGACCGAGCAAAGCGCCAAGATGCAAAAAGGCGAGGAAGTCATGCTGCCCATGAGCTGGGGCGCGGACTACGGCGACCCCGACAACTTCATGTACACCTTCTACAGCAGCGGCGGGTTTTTCTACCCCACCCACAGCTGGAAGGACGCGCGGGTGGACCGCTGGCTCGACCAGGCGCGTACCACGACCGACGTGGCCGCCCGTAACCGGCTCTACCGGCAGGTGGCCGACGTGGCCGCCGAGCAGAGCCCCTACCTGCTGCTGCCCGCCGACCTGAACGTGCGCCCCCTGCGCGCCAGTCTCCAGGGCGTGAACGCGGCGACCTACAACCCGCTGCGCAACTTCAACTTCACCGGCACGTTCATTCGGGAACTCAGCAAGAAGTGAGGCGTGAGGGCGGGTGAGGAGGCCGCGCGGGCGGACCTTCACCCGCCCTTCACCGGAGCCGGTCAACATGCGGGCATGCAGCGACACGCCGGCTGGACCCGCTCGCCTGTTCTGGCCCTACTCGCCGGGGCGGGCTCCGTGTGGGCCGCGCCCTACACGGCGGCGCAGGGCCGCGCGACCTTCGAGCACCGGGTCCTGATCGTCAATGTCAGAGGCACGGTCGAGGGCGTGACGGCCAGTGTACAGCTCGACCCCAATGACCTCGCGGCGACGCGGGGGCAGGTCAGCGTGCCGCTGACGAACCTGCGGACCGGCATAGGCCTGCGCGACGACCATGCCCGGGGCGAGTCGGCGCTGAACACTGCCCGCTTTCCGAACGCGGTCTTCGTGCTGGGCAGCCTGACGGGCGGCAAACTGACCGAGGGACAGACCCTGAGCACCACCGCCAGTGGGCAGTTCACGCTGAGGGGCGTGACGAAGACCCTCAGCGTGCCAGTCAAGGCGACCCTGACGGGCGGTCAGGTCCGGGTGGCGACGCAGTTCCGATTCAATCCGCACGACTTCGGCGTGAACTATGCGGGAAGCAGCGACAGTGCCTCGGTGGACGTGAACTTCACGCTGACGCCGGGCACGTAAGGAGAAGGGCGACGCAAGCGCCCTTTCCCCTGTCGGCCGGACGGCGGCTCAGTCCAGCAGACCCAGGAACAACTCGTGCAGCCGGACATCGGGGGTCAGCTCGGGGTGAAAGGAACTCGCCAGGACGCGGCCCTGGCGGGCCAGCACCGTCTCGCCCCCGTGGCGGGCGAGCACCTCGACGCCGGGGCCGGCATGTGTGATGACCGGCGCACGGATGAACACGGCCGGAAAGGGCGCGTCCAGACCCGCGACCTCCAGCGGCGTGGTAAAGGAGTCGAGCTGCCGCCCGAAGGCGTTGCGCTGCACGGTCACGTCAATCAGGCCCAGGCTGGGCTGCGCGGGCGCGGCGGGGCTGGTGCCTGTCACCTCGGCGGCGAGGAGGATGGCCCCGGCGCAGGTGCCCCACAGCGCGCCGCCCCGCGCGTGGAAGTCGCGCAGCGGCGCCCACAGGGCATATTCGTTCATCAGCCGGACCATCGTCGTGGATTCGCCACCGGGCAGCACCAGTCCGGCCAAGCCGTTCAGGTCGCCCGGCAGCCGGACCTCGCGCACGGAGGCGCCCAGACCGCGCAGCCTCGCGGCGTGCTCGCGGTAGGCGCCCTGCAGGGCGAGCACGCCAACCTCAAGGACCATGCCGCCTCTGGGGACTGGGGCGCACATTACCAGCCGCGCGCGGCGAGGCGCTCGGCGGGAATGAGGTCGTCGATATTGATGCCAGTCATGGGCGCGCCGAGGTCCTCGCTGATCTCCGCGAGCAGTTCGGGGTTCTGGTAGTGCGTTACGGCCTTCACGATGGCCTGGGCGCGGCGCTCGGGGTTCGAGGACTTGAAGATGCCGCTGCCCACGAACACGCCGTCAAGGCCCAGGTACATCATCAGGGCGGCGTCGGCGGGGGTGGCGATGCCGCCCGCCGCGAAGTTCACGACCGGCAGTTTGCCGTTCGCGTGTACGTACTTCACGAGTTCGTAAGGCGCCTGAAGATCGCGGGCCACCGTCATGAGTTCCTCGGCCGGGCGGGCCTGGATGGCACGGATCTCGCCCAGCACAGTGCGGGCGTGGCGCACGGCCTCGACCACGTTGCCGGTGCCGGCCTCGCCCTTCGTGCGGATCATGCTCGCGCCCTCGCCCATGCGGCGCAGCGCCTCACCTAGGTTCTTGGCGCCGCACACGAAGGGCACGCCAAACTCGCTTTTCAGGATGTGGTACTGCTCGTCGGCGGGGGTCAGCACTTCGGACTCGTCAATGAAGTCCACGCCGAGCGCCTGAAGGATCTGCGCCTCGACGACGTGCCCGATCCGGACCTTGGCCATGACGGGAATGCTCACGGCGCCGATGATCTCCTTGATCATCTTGGGGTCGCTCATGCGCGCCACGCCGCCGTCCTTACGGATGTCAGCGGGAACGCGCTCGAGCGCCATCACGGCGGTCGCGCCGGCAGCCTCGGCGATGCGGGCTTGGTCGGCCGTGACCACGTCCATGATGACGCCGCCCTTGAACATCTCCGCGAAGCCATGCTTGATCTGGGGAGTACCGGTCTGCTGCTCGCTCATGCAGCTCAGGCTAAAACAGAACTGACCCCTGCGCAGGGGTCAGAAGCAGAGAGGTATTGGGGTCAGTTCTGCCGACTTGCCTGGACCTGCCGAATCACCGCGACAAGCTCCGAGGGCCGGAAAGGCTTGGTAAGGGCCGCAGCGATGAGTGGCTCGGCGGCCGGATCATAGTCCGGCAGCGAGAGCCCGGTGAGCAGCACGACCGGCGGCGCGGCGACGCCCAGGCAGGCGTGGATACGCCGCGCCGTCTCCAGACCGTCCCAGGGCGACATGAGCACGTCCATGATGACCGTGTCGAAGGTCTGGCGGCAGGCCAGCTCGAGGGCCTGCGGGCCGCTCAGGGCGGTGCAGACGTCGAATCCCTGCAGGGAGAGACTGAGGTCGAGCAGTTCCAGGATCTGGGCTTCGTCGTCCACCACCAGCAGGCGGGGTGGACGGGGATCAGCCACCGGCCAGCGCTTGCAGGAACTCGACGTTGTTGCGCGTCTTGCCCATGCGGGAGAGCAGCATCTCCATCGCGTCGGCGGGGTCCATATCGGAGATCACCTTGCGCAGCAGCCACATCTTCTTCAGGACTTCGGGCTGCAGCAGCAGTTCCTCGCGGCGGGTACCCGACTTGAGGATGTCCATGGCCGGGAAGATGCGGCGTTCTTCCAGGCGGCGCGAGAGCACGAGTTCGGCGTTGCCGGTGCCCTTGAATTCCTCGAAGATCACGTCGTCCATGCGCGAGCCGGTCTCGACGAGCGCGGTCGCCAGGATGGTCAGCGAGCCGCCCTCGCGGATGTTGCGCGCCGCGCCCAGGAACCTCTTGGGCCAGTGCAGCGCGTTGGAGTCCAGGCCGCCCGAGAGGGTCCGCCCGGTCGGCGGCGTCACGAGGTTGTTCGCGCGTGCCAGACGGGTGATCGAGTCGAGCAGGATGACGACGTGGCCCCCCTCCTCGACGATGCGCCGGGCACGCTCATGCACGAACTCGGCCACGCGGACGTGGTGCTGCGGCGGCTCGTCGAAGGTACTGGCGATGACCTGCGCGCCCTGCACGCTCTCGCGGAAGTCGGTGACTTCCTCGGGGCGCTCGTCGACGAGCAGCACCATCACCGTCACGTCGGGGTAGTTCTTGACGATGGAGTTGGCGATCTTCTTGAGCAGGGTCGTCTTGCCGGCCTTGGGCGGCGCGACGATCAAAGCGCGCTGCCCACGCCCGATGGGCACGAGCAGGTCCACCACGCGCAGGCTCAGGGTGTCGTCGGTGCCGGGGTCTTCCAGGACGAGCTGCGCGTCGGGGAAGGTCGGCGTGAGGTCGTCGAAGCGCGGGCGCTTGCGGGCGGCCTCGGGGTCCAGACCGTTGATGGCCTCGACCCGCACGAGCGAGCCGAAGCGCTCGTTCTCGCGCGGCTTGCGGGCGCGCCCGATGACCTCGTCGCCGGTCCGCAGGTGAAACTGCTTGATGAGCCCGGCGGTGACGAGCACCGTGCGGCTCTGGGGGTCAAGCAGGTCGGCCTGCAGGAAGCCGTAGCCGTCAGCGCTGATGTCGAGGTACCCGCGCGCGAGGCTCTGGCCCTCGGCGCTGGCCTGGCGCTCCATGATGGCGAGCGACAGGGTGTCTTTTTTCAGTTTGCGGTAGTTCTCGATGCCGAGACCCGCCGCGATGAGGTGCAGCTCCGGCAGGATCTTCTGCTGGAGCTCGTGAAAGGGCAGGGGCGGTGAGGCCGTGTCGGTCACTTCGTGCTTCCCCCCTGGGGCGTCACGCCGCCGGCCTGCGGGTTGGTGCCGGCCTCGCTGGCCGGGGTTTCGGCGCTGGCGCCCGCACGCTTGGCCCAGTCCTTCATGAAGCCGTCAAGGCCCGCCTGGGTCAGGGGGTGCTTGATCATCTGGGTAAAGACCTTGTAGGGAATGGTCGCCACGTCGGCGCCCGCGAGCGCGGCCTGCATGACGTGCGTGGGGTGCCGGATGCTGGCGGCGAGCACCTTGGTGGAGATGCCGCCCTGGACGTAGGCTTCCTTGATGTCGCGGATCAGCTCGATGCCGTCCCAGCCGATGTCGTCTACGCGGCCCGCGAAGGGGCTGACGTAGGTGGCGCCGGCGCGCGCGGCGAGCAGCGCCTGCGGCACGCTGAAGCACAGGGTCACGTTGGTCTTGATGCCCTCGTTCGTCAGCGCGCGGCAGGCCTGCAACCCGGCGGGGGTCAGCGGCAGTTTGACCACGATGTGCTCGTTCCAGCCAGCGATGTCCTTGCCCTGCTCGATCATCTCGCCGGCTTCGAGGCTGGTGACCTCGGCACTGATGGCCCCGCCCACCATCGCGGCGATCTCGCCGATGACCTCACGGAAGTCGCGGCCCGAGGCAACGATGAGGCTGGGGTTGGTGGTGACGCCCGACAGGACACCCCAGGCGTTGATTTCCTTGATCTCGTCGATGATAGCGGTGTCGATGAAAAATTCCATGGTTTCTGACTCCTTCGCTGGGCCTCCCGGCGGCGGGCCCCTGCCCACGCGCCGGCAAAGCGCACGGATGATGACTCGGGTGCGTTGCCCTGAATGCTGATCAGCATAACCCTCCGGGGGCAGCCGGGGCCACCGGCCTTGTCAGGGTGACGCGGCGCATTGACCCTGCTCAGGGTGACGCCTTAGCATGAGGAACGTTTCCGGCACCGGAAACGCACAGTGTTCGAGGCGAACGAGAGGACAGTAGGCGGTGAACGCGGCACAGAGAGCGAGCCGGGGGCGGTGAGAGCCCGGCGTGAACGCCCACCACCGAAGATCACCTCCCGCGCCGGGGGAAGAACGGCCCACCCGCGGCCCACTAGACCCCCCCGCCCGCTCCACGGCACGGAGCACATGAGGTCTGGCCCACAAGGCCGGATGAAGCTTGGGTGGTACCACGCACTGAATGCAGCGCGTCCCAGCATGAAGCCTGGGGCGCGCTGTCGCCGTGCTCCGGGCGAGGGAGGAAGGCATGAAGGAGTCCACGTATTCCACGGCCGCCCGGCGAATTTCCCTGGCGGCGCGGCCCGCGCTCGCCTGATCCCCAGTCCCCATCTCACCCTTTTTTCTGGAGCCCTCATGACCACTGATCCCCGAACCACCGGCCCCCGGCTGCCCTTTGCCCCCGTGCCCCAGAACCCCAGTTTTCCCGAGATGGAACTCGCGACCCTGAAATGGTGGGACGAGCGCAAGATCTTCGAACGCAGCCTGGAGCAGACCGCCGGGCACGAGCAGTACACCTTCTACGAGGGCCCGCCGACCGCCAACGGCCGCCCCGGCATCCACCACGTGCAGGCGCGCAGTTTCAAGGACCTGTTCCCGCGCTTCAAGACCATGCAGGGCTTTCACGTGCCGCGCAAGGCGGGTTGGGACACCCACGGCCTGCCGGTCGAGCTCGGCGTCGAGAAGAAGCTGGGCCTGAACTCCAAGCGCGATGTGGAAGCCTACGGCATCGAGAAGTTCAACGCCGAGTGCCGCACGTCGGTGTTTGAGTACGAGCAGGAGTGGCGCAAGTTCACCGAGCGCATGGGCTACTGGGTCAATCTCGACGACCCGTACATGACCCTCAACCGCGACTATGTCGAGAGCATCTGGTGGAGCGTCAAGGAGCTGGACACCCGCGGGTTGCTCTACAAGGGCTTCCGGGTGGCGCCGTACTGCCCGCGCGACGGCACCACGCTGAGCAACGCCGAGGTGTCCGAGGGCTACAAGGACATCCAGGACCCCAGCGTGTACGTGACCTTCACGCTGCGGGACCCGGCCAGCCTGGGGCTCCCGGACGGCGCGGCCTTCCTGGTCTGGACGACGACCCCCTGGACGCTGCCCTACAACGTAGGCGTGGCGCTGCACCCGGACTTCGAGTACGTGGCGGCGCTGGACCGGGAAGGCCGCGCGCTGATCCTGGCCCGCAGCCTGCTGACCGAGGTGCTGGGCGAGGGGGCGGAGGTCGTCAAGACGTTCCGGGGCACCGAGCTGGAGCGCGTGGCTTACGAGCCCCCATACACCGAGGCCTACGGCGCCGAGGGCGAGGGCAAGCCGGTGTGGATGAGCGGCCTGGACACCTACGTCTCGGACTCGGACGGCACGGGCATCGTGCACACGGCCCCGGCCTTCGGCGAGGACGACATGCGCCTCGCGCGCAACTACGGCTTCCCGGTTATCGTGGGGGTGGACGCTGAGGGCAGGCACCGCTTCGGGCCGTGGACGGGCGTGTTCTTCCGCGACGCCAACACGGAGATTGTGCGCGACCTGCGGGCGCGGGGCGTGATGTGGAAGGAGAAGAACTTCGTCCACTCCTACCCGCACTGCTGGCGCTGCGGCACGCCGCTGATGTACTACGCGACCGAGAGCTGGTATCTGAACAACACGAGCCGCAAGCAGGACCTCATCGGGCTCAACCAGACCATCGACTGGCACCCGCCGCACATCAAGAACGGACGCTACGGCGGCTGGCTGGACAACCTGATCGACTGGAACATCAGCCGCAGCCGCTACTGGGGCACGCCGCTGCCCATCTGGGAGGCCGAGGACGGCGAGTACAAGGTGGTCGGCAGCTACGCCGAACTCGCGGAGCTGAGCGGCCGGCCGGAGCTGACGGGGGAAGACTTCGACCCGCACCGGCCCTTCGTGGACGACGTGACCTTCGACCTCGGCGGCAAGACGTTCCGGCGCGTGCCCTACGTGATGGACGTGTGGTACGACTCGGGCTCGATGCCGTTCGCGCAGCACCACTACCCCTTCGAGAACAAGGACGTGTTCGCGCGCAGCTTCCCGGCCGACTTCATCGCGGAGGCCATCGACCAGACGCGTGGGTGGTTCAACAGCCTGCACCAGATCGGCACGATGGTCTTCGACAGCGTGGCGTACAAATCGGTCATCTGCTCGGGGCACATCCTCGACGAGAAGGGCCTGAAGATGTCCAAGAGCAAGGGAAACATCGTGGACCCCTGGGACGTCTTCTCGCAGTACGGCGCCGACGCGACGCGCTGGTACATGTACGTCTCGGCGCCGCCCGAACTGAGCCGCCGTTTCGGGCCGAATCTGGTGGGCGAGGCGTTCAGGGGTTACTTCCTGACGTTGTGGAACACCTACAGCTTCTTCGTGCTGTACGCCAACCTCGACCAGCCGGACCTGCGCGCCGCGCCGCCCGTCGCCGAGCGCCCCGAGGTGGACCGCTGGCTGCTGGCCAAGGTGCAGGCCCTCGTCTCTGTGGTGACCGAGCGGCTGGAGAACTACGACCCCACCGGCAGCAGCCGGGCCCTGCAGGATTTCGTGACCGAGGACCTGAGCAACTGGTACGTGCGGCGCAACCGCCGCCGGTTCTGGAGCGGCGACGGCACGGTGGACCTCGCGGCCTACGCCACGCTGCACTCAGCCCTGGTGACGGTGGCCCAGCTCACGGCCCCCTTCACGCCGTTCCTGGCCGAGACGCTGTGGCAGAACCTCGTGCGGGGCGTGGACGCCGGCGCGCCCGAGAGCGTGCACCTCTCGAAGTGGCCCACGGTGGACGAGGCGCTGGCCGCCCCGACGCTGGTGGGCGAGATGGACGCCGTGCTGCGCGTCGTGTCGCTGGGCCGGGCCGTGCGCGGGCAGACCGGTGTGCGGGCGCGCCAGCCGCTGCCCAAGGTGATGGTGCGGGCGCGGACCGCCGAGCAGACGGCCGCGCTGGGCCGCTTCGGAGCACAGCTGCGCGAGGAACTGAACGTCAAGGAGGTCGAGCTGATCGACCAGTACGCCGAACTGGTGAGCTACGCGCTGCGCCCCAACCTGCCGCTGCTGGGCAAGAAGTTCGGCAAGGCGGTGCCGCAGGTGCGCGCCGCGCTCAATGCCGCCGACACGTCCGAGGTCGCGCGGGCAGTGCGCGACGGCAAGCAGTTCGAGGTGATCGCGCCGACCGGCGAGCGCTTCGAGCTGGGGCCGGACGAGGTCCTCGTGGACGCCAAGAGCCCCGAAGGCTTTGCGGCGCTGGAAGAGGCCGGGTATCTCGTGGCCTTCGATACGGCCCTCTCGCGCGACCTCGTTCTGGAGGGTCTGGCGCGCGACCTCGTGCGCGGCGTGCAGGACGGGCGCAAGCGCGCGGGCTTCGAGGTCCAGGACCGCATCACGCTGCACCTCGACCTTCAGGGCGACGCGCGTGAGGCGGCCGAGGTCTGGCAGGAATACCTGATCTCGGAGACGCTGGCCGAGGCGCTCGTGTTCGGCGTGGCCGACGGCTTCGCGGCCGAGGTCGAGGGCGGCGTGGCCTACCTGGAGAAGGTCGAGCGCGACGGGCAGACGGGCCCGGCGTAACCTCACGGAAAGGAAGCAGGCGGGCCGGCGCCCATCGTCCGGCCCGTTTTTTCGTACTGCGGCAGCGTGCCAGGCGCGAAACATCCTCCGAAATCCTTCAGATTCCGCTTGGTGTCCAGAGGACACGAAACATGGAAGCGTTTCAGGGCTTAGACTGCGACATGCGAGGTGAGTCTCTCCGCCGTGGAGGGGCCCTCAAGACTGGAGGCACAGCATGAAAGTAGGCATCAACGGGTTCGGCCGCATCGGCCGTCTGGTCTTCCGCAACCTGGTCGAGCGTGGCGTGGAGGTCGTGGCCATCAACGACCTCACCGACAACAAGACCCTGGCGACCCTGCTCAAGTACGACTCGACCGCCGGGCGCTTTGCCGGCACCGTCGAGTACGACGACACCAGCCTGACCGTCAACGGCCAGAAGGTGGCCGCCCTGGCCGAGCGCGACCCCGCCGCGATTCCCTGGGGGGAACTGGGCGCGGACATCGTGATCGAGTCGACCGGCATCTTCACGGCGCGCGACCAGGCCAGCAAGCACCTCACGGGCGGCGCCAAGAAGGTCATCATCACCGCGCCCGCCAAGAACGAGGACATCAGCATCGTGCTGGGCGTCAACGAACAGGACTACGACCCGGCCGCGCACCACATCATCAGCAATGCGAGCTGCACGACCAACTCGCTGGGCGCCCCCATGAAGCTGCTCGACGAGGCCTTCGGCATCGAGAAGGCCATCATGACCACGGTGCACAGCTACACCAACGACCAGCGCGTGCTGGACCTGCCGCACAGCGACCTCCGGCGCGCCCGCGCCGCCGCCGTGAACATCATCCCGACGAGCACGGGCGCGGCCAAGGCCGTCTCGCAGGTCTACCCGGCGCTGAAGGGCAAGTTCGACGGCACCTCGCTGCGCGTGCCCACGCCGGTCGGCTCGATCAGCGACGTGGTGGTCATCCTGGGGCGTGAAGTCACGGTCGAGGAAGTCAACGACGTGTTCCGCAAGGCCGCCGAGGGCAGCCACAAGGGCATCATCAGCTACACCGAAGACCCCATCGTGCTGCAGGACATCGTGGGCGATCCGCACAGCGCGATCATCGACGGCGGCCTGACGATGGCGATGGGCAGCCTCGTCAAGTTCTTCTCGTGGTACGACAACGAGTGGGGCTACTCCAACCGCATCGCCGACCTCGTGCAACTGGTTCAGCAGAAGGGCTGAGCGGTAACGTCGAGTGGCCGACTGTCTGGTGGAACCTCCACCCCACGGTCGGCCATTTTCGCTGTCGGCCGGTTCCCGGACCCCCGCAACCTCCGTCACCACAGGGCGGCGGCCCCTCTTTCGGGCCTCGCCAGGAGAAAGATATGCAGAACATCAATTCGCTGGACGTGCAGGGCAAGCGTGTGCTCGTGCGCGTGGACTACAACGTGCCGGTCAAGGGCGGCGTGGTGCAGGACACCACCCGCGTCACCGCCAGTCTGCCCACCATCCGCGCCCTTCAGGCCGCGGGCGCGCGCAACATCATCCTCATGAGCCACTTCGGCCGCCCGAAGAACGGCCCTGAGGAGAAATACTCGCTCGCGCCGGTCGCCCCGGTGCTGCAGGATGCTCTGGGCCAGTCCGTGACCTTTGTGCCGGGCCTGCCCGACAGCGACGAGACATTGAGCGCCGTGCAGACGCTCCCCGAGGGCGCGATCGCCCTGCTGGAGAACGTGCGCTTCTCGGCCGGTGAGGAAAAGAACGACGCGGGCCTGAGCAGCCGTTTCGCGCGCCTGGGCGACGCCTTTGTACTCGACGCCTTCGGCAGCGCCCACCGGGCGCACTCGTCGGTCAGCGGCGTGGCGGCCGAGCTGCCCCACGCGGCCGGCACGCTGCTCCAGACGGAAGTGGACGCCCTGTCGCGCCTGCTGGAGAACCCCGAACGGCCCTACGTGGTCATCATCGGCGGGGCGAAGGTGAGCGACAAGCTCAAGGTGATCGAGAACCTGCTGCCCAAGGTGGACCGCATGCTCATCGGCGGCGGCATGGCCTACACCTTCATCAAGGCGCAGGGCGGCAAGATCGGCAACAGCATCCACGAGGACGATCAGTTGGGCCTCGCCGAGCGCCTGCTGGCCGAATACGGCGACAAGCTGATGCTCCCGACCGACGTGGTGGCCGCCGACCGCTTCGCGGAGGACGCGCAGACGCAGATCGTGGCGGCCAACGCCATCCCCGACGGCTGGGAAGGCCTGGACGCCGGTCCCGAAACGCGTCAGGCCTACGCCGCAGCGTTGCAGGGCGCCAAGACCGTGTTCTGGAACGGGCCGCTGGGCGTGTTCGAGTTCGCAGCCTTCGCGGGCGGCACGAACGCCATTGCCGAGGCGGTGGCGAACCTGCAAGGCGCCTACACGGTCATCGGCGGCGGCGACTCCGTGAGCGCCATCAACCAGAGCGGCCAGGGTAACCGGGTGTCGCACATCAGTACGGGGGGCGGCGCGAGCCTGGAACTCCTCGAAGGCAAGAAGCTGCCCGGCGTGGAGGCGATGCGGTGAAGACGTTACTGGCCCTGAACTGGAAGATGAACAAGACCCCCTCCGAGGCCCGCGCCTGGGCCGAGGACCTCGCCGAGCGCCTGGAGCCCGGCGACGCCGAACTGGCTGTGATGGCCCCGGCCATCGCCCTGCCCGCGCTGGCGGCGCACCTGCCGGCCGGCGTGTCGGTCGGCGCGCAGGACCTCTCCGCGCACGAATCGGGCGCGTACACCGGCGAGATCAGCGCGGCGATGCTGGTGGACGTGGGCACACGCTACGCAGTCGTGGGTCACAGCGAGCGGCGCGAATACCACGGCGAGAGTGACGCTACGGTCGCGGCCAAGGCCCGGCAGGCCCAGCAGAACGGCATCACGCCCATCGTGTGCGTGGGCGAGGGCCTGGACGTGCGCGAACGCGGCGAGCAGGTCGCCTACACCCTGGCGCAGCTCGCGGGCAGCCTGGAGGGCGTAGGCGAGGACGTGGTCGTGGCCTACGAACCCGTCTGGGCCATCGGCACCGGCAAGACGGCCACCGCCGACGACGCCGAGGAACTCGCCTCGGCCATTCGCGGAGCGCTACGGGAACGCTACGGCGAAGCGGCCGAAGACGTGCGCGTGCTGTACGGCGGCAGCGTGAAGCCCGACAACATCGCGGCCCTGTGCGCCAAGCCAAATGTGAATGGTGCCCTGGTCGGCGGCGCGAGCCTCAAGGTCGCCGACGTCGTGGGAATGAACGACGCCCTGAAGTAACATCTCTGTCTCTCCCCTTTCTTGGGGAGGCAGAGAAGATGAATAAGTGAAAGTATTCACGATTATGTCTGATCGTGAAACTTGGGTTCTCTATTCATTCCATCCTGACTTGAGTCTCATCGTCACACGTTCCACAATGCCGGAGTGCAAGACGACAAGCAGAAGATACGCAGGGAACCGGGATGAGCCTGCCGGACGTTCTGGCCGGAATCCAGGCCGCAGAGCGCGCGGCGGGACGCCCGGCGGGCAGCGCGCGGCTCGTCGCGGTGACGAAAGGGCAGCCGGTAGATGTCATCCGCACGGCCATTCTCCCGCACGGCGACTTTCCGCTGGCGGAAGGGCGGGCGCAGGAGGTGCGCGACAAGGCCCGTGACCTACCGGAAGCCGAGTGGCATTTTCTGGGCGCGCTGCAACGCAACAAGGTGAAGTATCTCCGGCCTGTGTCACTGGTCCACGCCCTGGAAGCGACCTGGCAAGCCGAAGCCATCGCTGAAGCGGCGCAGGGCTGGGGCCACGCACCGGACGTATTGCTTCAGGTACAGAACGGTGAGCCGCAGAAACACGGCGTGGCGCCGGAAGACCTCACGCGCGTGCTGGCCGAGGTCCGCGCCACCGGCCTGAACGTACGCGGGCTGATGGTGATGGCCCCCTACGACCAGCCGGAAGCGGCCGGCGCGCTGTTCCGAGACACCGCGCGCCGGGCCCACGACTTGGGCCTGAGCGAACTGAGCATGGGCATGAGCGACGACTATCCGCTGGCAATCGCGGCCGGCGCGACCTTGGTCAGGGTCGGAAGGAGCCTCTTCACATGAAATATTCTCCGCTGGATATCGCCCATCAAACCTTTCGCGGTCGGCTGTTCGGCTATGACAAGGCCGCCGTCCATACCTTCCTGAGCGAGGCGGGCTCTCAACTCGAGGACCTACTGCGTGAAGCCCAGCACCGGCGGGAGACGCTCGAACGGCTGGAGCAGGAATTGAGCGAGAAGCGCGCGGCCGAGGACGAACTGCGCCGGGCCATCGTGTCGGCCGAGCGCATCGCCCACGAAATGCGTGACAACGCTGTGCGGGAAAGCGAGCTGATGGTCGCGCAGGCCCAGACCCAGGCCCAGGACCTGCGCCGCGAGCAGGAGGTCCGCGCCGCGCAGTTCGAGGCTGAGCATCAGGAGCGGGTGACTGCGCTGGAAATCGCCTTCCGCGAACGCTTCGCCGCTCTTGAGCGCGAGGAAAACGACCGGGCGCGGCAGCGCGAGCGTGAACACGCCGAGCGCACGGCCCACCTGGAGGCACAGTACAGTGCCCGCGCGCTGGAACTCGCCACCCGCAACACGGCCGCGCGGCAGGAGTACGCGCAGTTCATCAGCGGTTACCGCGCCCTGGTGGGGTCTTTCGCTGACCTCAGCCGCCGCCACCGCCTGCCCGACGAGACCCCGCCCCTGGACCTCGACCTCAGCGGCGGCCCGGCCTCCGAGGAGGCGTCTCCCCCACCGGAAGGCATACGCGAGCAGGCGCAGGCCTGAGGCACAAAGGCCCGGTCAAGACTCGGCCAAGCTCCTGGGAAGGCAGCTCTCACACCGGAACCGTCCCAGAGGCGGCAGCATGGAGCATGACCAGAAACGGAGACCAGATCAACGAGAACATGCTCGTGCCGCAGCCCGACGACACCACAGAGGTTGAGGACGGCCAGGAGAACGCCATGAATATGAAGCCGGGACGCGGGGCGCGGCAGGAGCCCGGCGCGGCTGCCAGCGACGAGTACGTCGAGGAACATGTCGCCCGCGATACCACCCCTGACCTTCCCGACGTGGGCAACGATGAGCGCTGAGGGTACGTTCCAGATGAAGATCGCCGGAGGCAGCGAACCAGCGACCCACGTGACCCTGCCGGGCGGTGAAGCGGGCGTGGAGGTACGGGGTGTGGCCTTCGCCCTCGTACAGGACGCGGCCGGGCAGAGCCTGAGTGGCAACACCGACGACCAGCGGCGGGTCCTCGACGAGCTGCGCCGCGACTACCGCCTGACGAGCGAGACGCCCACCCTGGCGTTCGAGACGGAGGCGACAGCATGAGAATTACTGCCGGCATGCCGTTGGAACCGATCCTGGACCGGCTGGGGGCGCAGGGGACCAGTCTGGCCGAAGCCGAGGCGATGCGGACTGTTCTGGTGCGTGACCACGCCGGTGAAGACGTGACGGCCCTCCCCGAGGACCAGTGGCTCGCGGCCCTCGGGCAGATGGAACTGATCAAGGACACCGGCGACGAGGGGATGCGCTAGGTAGGCCCCGGCTTCCACCAACGACTCCGGCCCCTGTCTACGCGACGGGGGCTTTTTGCCGTTTTCAGTTCCGGCCCAGGGACAGGTCGGGCAGATCGGAGACGGGCGGACGGCACACCCGGTTGCGGCCGCTGCGTTTGGCGAGGTACAGGGCCTCGTCGGCCACGCGGGTCAGGGTGGCGGGCGTGCCGTGCTCGGCAAGCTCGGCGACCCCCAGCGACAGGGTGATCTGCCCGAGCGGGGTACCGGCATGGGTCAGGGTCCAGCCGGCGACCTGGGCGCGCAGCGTTTCGGCGACCTCCTCGGCCTGCGCCAAAGAGGTATCGGGCAGGACCACGGTAAATTCCTCGCCGCCTGGGCGGGTCGCCAGGCCGTGCTGGGCCGTCAGGTCGCGCAGGGCGATCCCGATACGCACGAGCACCGCGTCGCCCGCGTCGTGCCCAAACGTGTCGTTCAGGCGCTTGAAGTGGTCCACGTCCAGCGCGATCAGGCTCAGGGGCTGGGGCCGACTGTGGGCCAGCGCGACGGCCTGCGTGAGCTGTTCTTCGAGGTGGCGGCGGTTGAACAGGCCGGTCAGCGGGTCGCGGATGGTCTGCTGGCGCAGCCGCTCCTGAAGCTGCAATCCGGCCAGCGCCAGCGACAATTGCCGGGTCAGTGCCGGCAGGATCTGCGCGGCGGCCGGCGGCAGCGCGCTCCCCTCCTGCGGGTAGAGTTGCAGCGTGCCCAGCGTCTCACCGTGCGAGAACAGCGGAATGCAGGTCAAGCAGTGCGGACCGCCGCCGCTGAGGCAGCGTGGCGCGAAACTCTGCTCCTCGCCGCGTCTCGGCTCGCCGCGGCGCAGTGCCCAGCAGCCGTCGGCCGGCTGATAGCTGGTCTCCAGGCCGCCCCAGCTCACCAGCGGCAGGAGCAGGTTGCGTGAGGCGTTGTGCAGCTTCAGGACGCCCTGGGTGCCGGGCAGCAGAACGGGCAGGGCGCGTCCCAGCACGTCGGCACCTTCCTCCAGACTGCGGGCAGCCTGCATCCAGTCGCTCAGTTCGCCCAGCCAGGTCATGTCGGCGTTGCGGCGGGCCAGCGCCTCGGCACGCACCCCGGCCTCCTCACGCGCTTTTTCGAGCTGACCGCTCATGATGTTGAACGCCCCGGCGACCTGCCGCAGGTCCCGTGCCCCGCGCAGGGGCAGACGCACACCGGGCGCGCCGCCGGCAATGTCGCCGGCCGCCCGCGAGAGCCGGCCCAGCGTGCGGGTCAGCCACTGCGAGAGCGCCAGCGTCAGGGCAGCGCTGGCCGAGAGCACCAGCAGGGCCAGGCCCAGCAGCAGCCAGCGCAGGCGGCGCAGTTGCAGGTCGGCCGCTGCCTCCGCCGCACGCAGCCGCGCCGTCTGATCGCTGTCGTAGGCGTCCACCTCGGTGCGGATAGCGTCCACGATCTGTTTGCCGCGCCCGCTGGCGACCAGGGCGCGGGCCGCGTCGGGCTGGCTGCGGCGCAGGTTGATCTCGGGCTGCGCGATCTCCTGCTGCCAGCGGGTCGCCAGCGCGCCGATACGGTCAATACGGGCCAGCGACTGTGCGTCCGGCGCGTCCTGCGCCGCCTGGGCGCGCAGCTCGGCCAGGAGGCCAGGCAGAGCGGCCTGCGCGTTGCGGTAGCCCGCCAGATATTCGTCGCGCCCGACGATCACAAACCCGCGCACACTGGCCTCCATGTCGAGGACCTGCCGAAAGGCCGAGCCGAGTTGCAGAGACTGTGTGCGGGTACGGGCCGCCTGCGCCGTATCCGCGACGCGGGCATTCAGGGTGAAGTTGAGCAGGGCAAACGACAGAAGCAGGATGAGCCAGAACGGCACCTGCGAAAGAAGGAGGAGGCGGCGCAGCGACATCTGCCGCCCACCTTATGCTGTGAAAAAACGCAAGAAACTTACAGCCGGTGGGGGTAGGGCACCCTGATCTCCCCCTTGACTCAGGTGGCTTCAGCCCCGGTAGGGCCGCCCAGCGCGCAGAACAGTCAGTTTGCCACTCGTGACCCCCAGTGCCCGCGCCCGCGACACACCGCTGACCAGGATGTCGGCTGTGCGGTTGTAACGCGCGTTCATGGTGTCGTTCACGACGTAGACGTGGCTCTTGCCCCGCACGGTGACGCGCACGCGGGCGCCGCAGCCCACCTTGCGCAGCAGATCGCGGCTCAGGGCAATCTGCCCCTTACGGGTCGGCCCACAGGCCGAGATATGGGGGGTACTGTCCGTCTGGGCGCGCACCGCGTTGTAGTGACTCACCCGTTTGAGGGTGTAGGTCTTGGATCCGGCCGCATGGACCTGGGGAAAGGCCGGGGGCAGCAACACGACCAACAGGCCAAGGACGATGGCTCTCACACCCGGCAGCCTAACGGACTGCCCCCCTCACGACCGTGACGGCGGCACCGGTCCACCGGAGCAGACGCGCCTACAGGAAATCGTCAGGAGGTCAGGGTCAGATGAAGGGCCTGGGTCAACGCCAGCGCAATTGCCAGTCGGTCGCGCGGCCCTGCCGGCTGGCCCGGACCTGTCGGCCGTCGGCGAGCTGCCAGATCTCGACCTCCTCCGCCTCCTGCCAGAACCAGCGGGGCGGCTTGGTGTACCGGTCGACTCGCCGCGCAGGCTGCGCAGCTTCACCGGGCATCTCCAACCTGGCTCCTTCACTGTCCATGAAGACGAGTCTCATCTGACCAGTGTGCAGGAAAGTGGTCAGGACTGTGTGAAATGGCACACGAATGGGACGTACCGCGGCCTGGACCGGCCCAGCCGCGTACCCAGACGTGCAGCCTGTCGGAGGATGGATAGACAGGCTGCACGGAGAAGCGGCTCAGCTCAGCGCTGCCCAGAGTCCTCGGGGTGGCCCAGCCCCAGGCGGAACCCGATGTCCCGGCGGTACTGCGCTTCCGGGAAACCGATCCGGCGCACGAGGGCGTAGCTGCGGGCCAGGGCACCGGGGAGGGTGGCGGCGGTGGCGGTCACGGCAAGCACGCGCCCGCCGCTGCTCACGAGCTGCCCGCCCTGCTCGGCCGTTCCGGCGTGGTAAATGAAGTCGCCGCTGTCCGGCTCGGGCAGGTCGAGGAAGATGCCCTTACGCGGCTCGGCAGGATAGCCGGGTGCGGCCAGGATAACCACGGCACTCGCGCCCTCGCGGAAGCGGACGCTGGCCGGATCGAGCTCTCCCCTCGCGGCGTCCAGGGCATGTTGGGCGAGGTCGCTCTCCAGCAGGGGCAGCACGGCCTCGGCCTCGGGATCGCCGAAACGGGCGTTGAACTCGACGACCTTCGGCCCCTGGGGCGTGAGCATCAGCCCGGCGTAGAGCACGCCCCGGAACGGCTCGCCGTCAGAACGCATCCCAGCCAGGGTACGCTCGATGACCTCGCGGCGGATCATGCCGAGTTGTTCGGCGCTTAGGGGAAAGGGGCACACCACGCCCATGCCACCGGTCATGGGACCGGTGTCGCCCTCGAAGATGGTCTTGTGGTCCTGACTGGGCGGAGTGAGGGCATAGCGCTCGCCGTCGCACAGGGCCAGCACGCTGACCTCCTGACCGGTCATGAAGTCCTCGATGACCGCCTGGGCCTGCGGCTGCGTGAAGATCTCGCGCAGCGCCGCCTCGGCCTCGGCGCGCGTGTGCGCGATGGTCACCCCCTTGCCTGCGCGCAGGCCCGCGTCCTTGACGACGGTCGGGAAGTCCAGACCGCCCAGGTGCGCGAGCGCTGCTCCGAGGTCCGCGAACGAGTGGTACGCGGCCGTGGGCACGCCGTGGCGCACCATGAAGGCCTTGCTCCAGGCCTTGTCGCCCTCCAGGCGGCTGGCGGCCTGCGTGGGGCCGAAGGCGGGCACGCCCCGCGCCGCGCAGGCGTCCACCACCCCGGCGGCGAGGTAGGCCTCCGGGCCGACGATGACCACGTCGGCCTCCTCGCGCACGGCGAGGTCAGCCAGGGCGGCGGGGTCCTGCGGGCCCGAGAGAATGCGGGCCAGCCGCGCGATGCCGGGGTTGCCGGGCGTGCACAGCACATCGTGGCCGCGGCGGACGCAGGCGTCCACGATGGCGTGCTCGCGGCCGCCGCCGCCGATGACGAGGACGCGCATCACTTCTCCCTCCCCTGGGGTTCGGCGCCGCTGCGGGCCGCGCGCCGGGTCCAGTAGCGCGCGAGACCCTGCACGCTCATCCAGGGCGGGCAGGCGAACTCGTAGCGGTCCGGGAGGCCGGGGTCCTGGGCCGCGAGGTCTTCGAGCAGTTGCTCAGTGAACTCGGCCGCGAGGCGCTCGGGGCTGTGCCCAGCGTCCAGACCGGCCTTCACGCGCTCGGCATCGGTGGCGAGCGTATCGAGAAGGCCGTCCCAGTGGGTGTCCGACTGCGGGTACGCCCCGAAGTGGGCGAGGTGCAAGGTGCGGGCGTCGAGGCCGCGCAGGGTGTCGATACTTGTCCGCCACGCCTCCAAGTCGATATCCGGCGGCGGGGTGGGGGCGCGGGGCGTCTGGCGCTCCGAGAGGCGGATGCCGCCCACGTCGCCCACGAACACGTCGTCGCCCGCCACGTAGGCGAGGTGGTGGACCGCGTGGCCGGGCGTATACAGGGCGCGCAGTTCGAGGTCGCCCGCACGCCAGTGCTCGCCGCCCGCGAGGATCTTCAGGCGGTCCGGGTCCACCGGCAGGAACTCACCCCACAGGCGCTCCATCTGGTCGCCGTAGATCTGGGCGGCGCTGGCGAGCAGCCGTTCGGGACGGTCGAGGTGCGCCGCGCCGCGCTCATGCACGTAGGCGCGGGCGCGGGGCACACGCGACAGCACGGTGCCCACCGCCCCCGCGTGGTCGAGATGCACATGCGTGAGCAGGACGTGCCGGACGTCGCGCAGCGAGGCACCCAGGGTGTCCAGGCCCGCTTCCAGAGCGCCGAGCGTGCTGCCGGGGCCGGTGTCCACGAGCGCGAGACCGTCGCCCGTGTCGAAGACGTAGGCGGCGATGACGCCTTCCACGTCCTGGAAGTGCAGATCAAGCAGGGAGACGCCGCTCACGCCTTGCCCAGGGCGCGCGCGCCGGCGAGCAGGACCGCCGCCAGATACTGCACAGCGGCGAAGGCCCGGATGGTGCCCACATTGGCCGCCGTTTTCAGCGGCCCCATCGCGAGTGCGAGAACGAGGGTCGCGCTGAAGAGAATGGCGACCACCACGAGCCAGAGAATCATGCGGCCCAGCATACCGGCCCCGCGTGACCCGCGGGGCCCGGCGCGTCTAGGCCCGTGGTTCCCGCGCCCGCAGCGCCTCGCCCAGCCAGGCCCCGGCGCGGTCCACGAGGGCGGCGGCAGCGGGAATCACGCCCGTCATGTTGGCGAAGCCGTGGATCAGGCCGGGGCCAGCGAGTTCCTCTACGCGGTTGCCCGCCGCGCGCAGGGCCTGGGCGTAGGCCACACCCTCGTCATGCAGGGGGTCGAACTCAGCGGTCAGGACCAGGGCGGGGGGCAGGTCGTGCAGCTCGGCCAGGATGGGCGAGACGTGCGGGTGCGACAGGTGGGCGGGGTCGGTGATGTACGCCCGGCCGAACATCCTCATCATGTCGCGGGTCAGGAAGTAGCCTTCAGCGTTGGCGCGGCGCGACTCGGACTCGTTCAGGAGGTCGCTGGCCGGGTAGATCAGGAGCTGGGTCTGCGGGGCCGGCCCGCCCTCGTCGCGGGCACGCAGGGTCACGGCGATGCTCAGGCTGGCGCCGGCGCTGTCGCCCGCCACCCCCAGGCGCGAGGGGTCGGCACCCAGTTCGGCCGCGTGCGAGGCCGCCCACAGGTAGGCCGCGTAGGCATCGTCTACCGGGGCCGGAAAGGGAAACTCGGGAGCGAGACGGTACTCGACACTGAGGACCGCTACGGCGCCAGAGGCGCATAGCTCACGGCACAGGCTGTCGTGGCTGGCAATGTTGCCCAGCACGAACCCCCCGCCGTGAAAGAACACCGCCAGCGGCCAACCTGCCGCCGGGGCCTCGCCCGACGGGGTATATAGGCGCGCGGGCAGTTCGGAGGCGGGGCCGGGCAGCGTCAGGTCGCGCACGGGGCCGATGCCCACGGGGCGGCCCGGCAGCGCCGAGACACTCTGGCCGGCGCGCATCTGCTCGATGCTGGTGGGCAGGGGCATCCCCGCAAGATGCTTCAGGAGAGCCTGGACGGAGGGATCAAGGGGCATGGTGAACCTCGGCTGTGAAAAGGGAGGGGCGAACAGGGCTAGAAGCCCGGCCACCGCAGGGCTGGGCTTCCAGGAACGACACCGGAAAAGGTGCGCGGAGTATACGCCTGGCCTATCGACTCTCTCCTGCGGGCACCTTTGAGGAGACCCCACGAAGTTCCAAGACCGTGCCACTACCTCGCCATTCCCGCTGCGGCGCCTTCTGTTCAATATTCGCGCTACCCAGTCGGTCCTAGACTTGGCGGTGTCCTCCCTACTCCAGCCGGTCGAGTCGGGTCCAGCCCAGACGCAGGCTGAGGGCCGTGCCCAGCACCGTCACCAGGGCCAGACCTGCCAGGCCCAGCAGCCCCTCGGGCGTGCCCAGGGCCGCGTAGCCGGGGTAAAGGTCGGGGCGCAGGACGCTGGCGGTCGCGGGCCGCGCGAGCAACAGCAGGCACAGCACCGAGTAGGCCAGCGACAGACCCATGAAGGCCAGTCCGCCGGGACTGACGCCGATCTCGCTGGGGTTGTCGGCCTCGAAACGCGGCGCGGCGGCCCCCAGCCCCACCCCCAGCGCCGTGATGACGAAGGCGTTGCTGACCGACACGAGCACGCTCAGCAGGAGCAGTGTGGGACCGAGGGCCATGCTCAGGGCGCTGGCGACCCCCATCACGAGGCCCAGCACGAGCGTGACCGGCAGCACGCCCAGAAACTTGCTAACCACCAGTTGCCGGGGGCTGAGGGGCGCGGTGCGCAGCAGCCAGTACGCCCGGCCCTCCTGCGACACGGCCGGAAAGGCGAGGCGCACTGCCACCCCGGCCACGATAAAGCCCTGAAACGCGAGCTGGATATACCCCAGGATGCTCCGGAACTGCGGCACCGGAATGGGCACGGCCCGCACGCTCACGAGGTATACGCCCGCCAGCGCCACCACGATCAGCAATTGGCTCCACTGCGTCGGGTCGCGCAGGGTCAGGCGCAGGTCCTTGAAGGCGAGGGAACCGCCGGTGCCCAGGCGCCCCAGCGCGCGCTCGCCCCAGGAGGCTGGGCGGGGCCGGGGATCAAGCTTCGGGCGGCTGGAGTCGAGTGCCCGCGCCCAGCCCTCCTGGTAGGCGCGGGCGGCCAGAGCGGCCGAGCCAAGCAGCAGCCCGGCCGTGAGCAACGCCAGTGGCAGCAGCGGCCAGACAAGCGTGCCGTGCGCCGCCCCCCAGATGCCCTGCGCGGCCCACGACGGCGGCAGAAAGGGGCTGGTGGGGCCGGCGAACTGCCGCAGCAGGGCGTCGAGCTTCTCGGGGTCCTGCGCGCGCTGCACGAGGACTTCGGGCCGCAGGGCGCGGATGGCGTACACCAGCCCCGCACTGATGAGGACGCCGAGCGCCGTGCTCACCTCGCGCACCCGGCCCACCGGGGCCACGCGCATGAGGAGCACCGCCAGCAGTGCCCCCAGCCCGACCGGCGCGGCAAAGGTCAGGAGATCGGCGAGCACCATGACCGGGTAGGCCCACGTGGGGGCACGGAAGTAGGCAGCGACGGTGAGGAGCAGCGGCAGGGTCAGGGCGACGGGCACGAGCGCTGCGTTCAGGAACGTCTCGAAGACCTTGAGGGCAAAGACGCGCCACGTGCTGATCGGCCCGGTGAGCAGAAAGTTCAGGTCGTCGCTGAGGTACAGCGTCTGGATGGCGGTGGTCGTGGCGCTGAAGGTCACGCCGCTCGTCAGGGTGATGAGGCCAATTTCGAGCACGCGCCCGAACACGTTCAGGCCCAGGTCGCCGAAACGGCCCAGGAACGTCAGCGCCTGCCAGGTGCCCCAGACCTCGGCCCACAGCAGTCCCGCGCCCAGCAGCGCCAGGAAGAGCAGCCCGGCGCGCGGCGCGCGGCGCAGGGCGTGCCCCAGGGCGGTGGCCTTGAGGCGCAGCAGGCTGGGACGGCGCGGGGACGTGCTCATGCGGGGCGCGGGCCGGACCGTCATCCGGCAGCCTGCTCGCGCTGGCGGGCGACCTCGGTCTGTTCGGCCTCCAGCAGCCGGAAGAAGATGCGCTCCAGGCTGTCGCCGTGGACGCCCCCCGCCTCGGTACCGGTCTGGGCGCGCAGGTCGTCAAGGGTCCCCTCGCCCAGCACGCGGCCCCGGTCGAGGACGACCAGGCGGTCGCACACGGCCTCGGCCAGCGGCAGCGAGTGGGTGGTGAGCAGCACCGTGCGGCCCCGGTCGGCGTGCGCCCGGAACAGTTCGCGCACCTGCCGCGCGGCGTGGGGGTCCAGGCCCACCATCGGCTCGTCCACGATCAGGACCGGCGGGTCGGGCAGCAGCGCGGCCACGATGGCGACCTTCTGGCGCATGCCGTGCGAGTAGGTTTCCAGCAATTCGTTGCCGAAGTCGGTCAGGCGGAAGAACTCCAGCCAGCGGTCGATCTCGGGGGCGGCGTTCGGCACGCGGTAGAGGTCGCCCACGAAGCGCAGCAGCTCGCGCGCCGTGAGCTTGCCGTACAGGTAGGGCCGGTCGGGGATGTACCCGAAGGCGGCCTTGGCGCGCACCGGCTCGCGCCACACGTCGAACCCCTGCACGCGCACCGTGCCCGAGGTCGGGCGGGTCAGGCCCACGAGCGCGCGGATGGTGGTGGTCTTACCCGCGCCGTTGCTGCCCAGCAGCCCGAACACCGCGCCCGGCTGCACCGTGAAGCTCAGGTCGGACACGGCCAGGTGGGTGCCGTAGCGCTTGCTGTAGTGGCTGACCTCGATCATGGCGCCCAGCGTAGGCGGCGGGGTCTGTCGGGGGTGTTACGGGGGGACGGGCAGACGGGTGAGGCTGCCTTTCAATCGCTGACCGGTTGCGGCTCCGGCAGCACCTCGCGGTAGATAAGGTCGCCAGTCACGCGCCGGGCCAGCGTCTCGAAGGCGGCCTGCCGCGCCGATGGCTCCGGGGCGGTCAGGAGGGTACGCAGTTCGGCGGCGAGGTCGGGCGCCCGGCCCCCCAGGTCGCGCGCCCAGTGCTCGCGCTTGACCATCCACCAGCCGTTCCGGGCATACAGCAGCGGCATGAGCTGGCGCGAGAGCGCCGTGAGCACCGTCACAGCGTGGACCGGGTCGCCTGCGTCAGCCTGCGCGCGTCCGTCCATCAGTTCCTCGATCAGGGCGAAGCGTTCGGCCTCGGTCGGCAGGCGTGGCGTGAGGCCGGCAGCGTAGCGTGCCCGCGCCTAGGCACACAGGTCGTCCAGCTCGGGGTGGGGCAGCGCGGGCCGCCCCTGGGCGAACATGGCGACGGTGGCCGCGTCCCCGGCGGCCAGCAGGGCGCGGATCTGGCGCGCGGGGTTGTGAAACACCTCGACGTGGACGCCCCGCACCGTGAAGTTGCTGCGCCAGCGCCGGTCGCCGTCCACCACAGCGTGGAAATCCAGGTCGCTGTGTTCATTCCCCTCGCCCCGCGCTGCCGAGCCACACCACAGCGCCGCGTACACGCCAGGGGTCGCCCGAAGGCGCTTTAGCGCACCGGGAAGAGCGGCTTCGAGGCGGACCTGGGCAGGGTCGGGCATGGGGCAGCGTAGCGGCTTCGCCCAGGCATCTGCCTGGGCCGAATGGCTCAGCCCCGGCCGCGCACCTCGAAGCCCTCGGCGCGCAGGATTTCGGCAGCGCGCGCGACCTCCTCGGGCGATTCGAGGCCGAGTTTCAGCGCGCCGCCCTCCTCGCGGATCGCCAGCACCTCGATATCCTTGATGTTCACGCCCGCCGCTCCCAGCGCCTGCGTCACCGCGCCGATCTGGTTGGGCCGGTCGGGCACCGCCACCACGAGGTCGTGCTTGGGGGGCAGCAGGCTGCGCTTGACCACCGGCAGGCTGTCGCGGGTGCGCTTGCCCTCGGTGGCGGCGGCAAGCAGTTCCTCGGGGTCGTCGAGATCGGCCTCCAGGCGCTCGAGCTGCCGCCGGAAACGCCCCAGGGCCTCGCGCAGGGCCAAGCGGTTCTCGACGACCATGTCGCGGCTCATACGCGGGTCGCCGCTCGCCACGCGGGTCAGGTCACGGAAGCCTCCGGCGGCCAGCAGGCTCAGACGCTCGTCGCGGGCCACCATGTGCGTCAGGGCGAGGCTGGCGAGGTACGGCAGGTGACTGACGGTCGCCACGAGCGCGTCGTGCGCGTCGGGCGGCATGACCACCGGGGCGGCTCCCAGGGCGACGACCAGTTCACGGGCGCGGCTCAGGGCGGTCAGGGGGGTGTGGTCCGTGGGGGTCAGCACCCACACGGCGTTTTCCAGCAGCGCGGCGCGGGCGTGCGTGACCCCGCCGCGCTCGCTGCCCGCCATCGGGTGCCCGGCGACGAACTGTCGCACGCCCAGCGCTTCCATCTCGGCGGCGATGCCCGACTTCACGCTGCCCACGTCGGTGACCAGGGCGGCCGGGTTCAGAAAGGGCGCGAGGTCGCGCGCCAGCGGCGAGAGGGTCCGCATCGGCGAGGCCAGCACCACGAGGTCGGCCGTGCGCAGCCATTCGCCGGGGCTGGTGCGAATCTCGTCGACCACGCCCAGCGCCTGGGCCTCGCGCAGCACCTCGGGGTTGGCGTCGTAGCCGATGACCCGGCGGGCCAGCAGCCGCTGGCGCAGCCCCAGCGCCACGCTGCCGCCAATGAGTCCCACGCCCGCCACCACCGCCGTCTCGAAGGGAAAGGTCGCGGTGTCGGGCAGCGAGGCGGCGCACATGGGGGCGAGGCTAGCACGGGCTTTTGTAGGCCGGACGTGGCCGGTTCAGACGGGCGGGGGCGTCCGGCCGGGCCGAACTCCCGCGCGGCGGCGGCTGCTACAGTCCGCTGGTGCCCGGCCCCGAAGTGCTGCTCTACGGTCTTCCCCTCGCCTTTCTGGCGGGCTTCATCGACGCGGTGGCGGGGGGCGGCGGCACCATCACGCTGCCCACGCTGCTCCTTATGGGACTGAACCCCGCCCAGGTCGTGGCGACCAACAAGCTGCTGGCCATCTTCGGTTCGGGCAGCGCCACCGTGCAGTACTGGCGCAAGGGCCATGTCGACCGGGCCCTGGTGCTGCGCCTGGTGCCGCTGGCCCTGCTGGGCAGCGCGCTGGGGGCCTACCTCGTGCACTTCGTGTCACCGGCCGCCTTCCAGACACTCGTCGGGGTGGTCATTCTGGGCGTAGGGGTGCTGGTGCTCGCCAACAAGCGCTTCGGGCTCGAAGACCGCTACCCCGGCCTGACGACCCGCACGCTGGTCCTCACCCTACCGGGCGCGCTGGTCATCGGCATGTACGACGGCTTTCTCGGCCCCGGCACCGGCACGTTCCTGATGTTTCTGTTCGCGCTCGCGGGCTTCAATCTGGTCCGGTCGAGTGGCAACGCCCGCGCCATCAACTTCGCCACGAACCTGGGCGCCTTCCTGTTTTTCCTCACGAGCGGCCAGATGGTGTGGTGGATCGGGCTGCCGATGGGCGTCGCCAACGCGCTGGGGGCCATGCTGGGCGCCCGGATGGCGATGCTGCGCGGCTCGGCGTTCGTCAAGTGGATGTACGGCGGCATCGTCTTGCTGGTGGCCGCACGCCTCTTTTTCCTGCGCTGAGGCCACTGACCCGGCGTCTTGACCTTGCTTTAACGCTCCGGCCCGACCGTGCCCTGCGTTTCCCTCCGCGGAGGCCGGACGCGCGAGACTGCCCCGATGACGAACGGACTTCAAGGCAAGGAACAGGCGATTTTCGCCGGCGGCTGCTTCTGGTGCACCGAAGCGGTCCTCAAGGATGTGCGGGGCGTGGATAGGATCGAGAGCGGCTACATCGGCGGCGCGGTGCCCAACCCCACCTACCGTGCGGTGTGCGGCGGCGAGACCGGCCACGCCGAGGCGGTGCGCGTGACCTTCGACCCTGCGCAGGTGAGCTACAAGGACCTGCTGGGCCTGTTTATGGCGACGCATGACCCGACCAGCCTCAACCGCCAGGGCGCCGACGTGGGCACGCAGTACCGCAGCGCCGTGTTTCCGCTCAGCGCCGAGCAGGAGCGTGAGACCCGCGAGGTCTTCGCCGAACTCGGCGAGCAGAACGTCTTCGACCGGCCCATTGTGACCACCATCGAGCCCGCGACCGAGTTCTACGTGGCCGAGGACTATCACCAGGACTACTACGCCAACAATCCCCGCCAGCCCTACTGCACCGCCGTGATCGCCCCCAAGGTCGCCAAGCTGCGCAAGTCCTACGGCGACCGCCTCAAGGCCCACACCCAGGTCTGAGCTTCCGGGCCGCGCCCCGCGGCCGAGCGGCGTTCTCCACAGCAAGTCGCTGGAGGACACTGTTCTTGTTCAGGATGTCCCGCGGCGTTCGGGGGTTCTCTGGCGGCCGTCTCCCGGCCTCAGAGGCCGCCCGGCTGGAGGGGTTTACGCGCCAGCTCCAGCAGTTCGGCCCGCACGGCGGCGGCGTCCCGGGGGCGGGCGCGGCGGTCCGGGCGCGTGAGCGAACGCCACAGCGGCGTCAGCGGGTCGCGGGTCATGGGCGCGGCGTCACCGGGCGTCAGGAGCTGACCGTGGATTCCCCAGCCCAGCAGCACGCCCACCCCGTACAAATCGCTCTCGGGACCCTGCGGCTCGCCGCGCGCCGCTTCGGGGCTCAGGAAGGCGCCGGTCCCGATCCGGGTGGGCAGCGGCAGCGGCTCGAAGGCACGGCCCGAGAGGTCGTAGTCCACCAGTTTGGCGGCGCCCTCCGGCTCCACGATGATGTTGTCGGGCTTGATGTCGCGGTGAACCAGCCCGCGTCCGTGCAGGTAGCCCAGGCCGTCGAGCAGATGCGTCAACGTGAGCAGGAAGGCCTGGCGCTCGGCCAGCAGCGCCGGACGCGAGACGTACCGCTGAAACAGGGTCTGCCCGCGCGCATAGGTCAGGATCAGGGCCGGGCTGCCCTCCAGGGTGGTGCGGGCCAGCACCGGAGCGAGGCGGGGATGGAGCAGCCCCGCACCGTGGGCGTATTCGCGCTCGGCAAATTCGGCGAGGTGATCCGGGAACACCTTGACCGAGCGCGGCTGGCCCTCCTGGTCCACGGCGAAATACACGGCGCTGTGCGACCCGCGCCCGAGCAGGCGAACGAGCCGCACGCCGTCTCCGATCACGCTTCCGGCAACTGCCATGCGTCTCACAATCTAGCCTATGTGCGGCGCAGGGAAGCCGCGAGGGCGGCGCGGGAAGGTGGCCCGGAGGTTCAGTTCAGGAGGCTCAGGGCGTATTCGCCCATGAGGCGCGGAATGTTCACGCCGGTGGTCGCCACGCTGTTCTTGAACTCCATGGTGTGGTTGATCTCGATGACCAGCAGGCCGCGCTGCGGGTCCTCGACGAGGTCGATGGCGACGATCTGGCCCTGCACCGCCGCCGCCGAACGCAGGGCAAGGTCGGCCAGTTCGGGCGTGACCTCGCACCGGCTCGCCTTGCCGCCGCGCGCCGTGTTCGTGATCCAGTGCCCCGAGGTCCGGTAGATCGCCCCGACGCACCGTCCGCCGATCACGAAGGCGCGGATGTCGCGTTCGGGCTTGTCGATCAATTCCTGCACGTAGAACACGCCGTGCTGCGGCCCGCCCAGCACTTCCTTGTGCTCGATGACCGCCTCGGCGGCGTCGCGGTCGTTGAGCTTGCTCACCATGCGGCCCCAGCTGCCGACCGTGGGCTTCAGGACCACCGGGTAGCCCATCTCCTCGATTAGCTCCAGCGCTGCCGCGCTGTCGAAGGCGACCCCCGTGCGCGGCGTGGGCAGACCGGCGGCCGCGAGACGCGAGTTGGTGGCGAGCTTGTCGCCGCACAGCTCGATGACGTGCGAGGGATTGACGACCTGCACGCCGAAGGCCTCGAGGGCACGCGTCACGGCGTGTCCCCGCGTCTGGCTCACGCAGCGCTCGATGGCGACGCGCCAGGGCACGTTTGCGCGCCCGGTTCCGTCGAAGGTCACCTTGAGCTGGGGCGTGTACACCTTGTCGTAGGGCACGCAGAGGTCGTCGAGCGCCTCGAAGAGCATCTTCTCGTCGGGACGGATGCGGTCGTACAGGACAGCGAGATCGGCCATGGCGTCTCCGGGGAAGGCTCAGGGCCGGGGGGCGGTCAACGGCGCACGCGCCCTGACCGCCCCCCGGTGCCCCGAGTCACTCGCCCCAGTCCTCCGCTTCCTGCGGAGCGGCTTCCAGACGGGGCGGGTCCACCGAGACGACTTCGTATTCCACGCCTGTGTCCTCGTCAATGACCAGTTCTCCCAGTTCGGGGTTGGTCAGTTCGATGAGGGCTCCAGTTTCAGGGTTTTCAAATTGAACAGTAGGCATCGTAATCTCCTTGCGTTTGATAGGTTAAAGGCAGATTCTTTTTTCGTTTGATATTGTCTAGGCAGCTTTAGAGCGTGGACATGTTCTGCTCGCCACCCTCCGCCTCGAACTCCAGTTCAATCCGCGCCTGGCAATGGGGACAGGCCACGAGGCTGACGGCCGCGCCGTCCGCACTCTCGATCATCGGCGCGGCGCTGAGCAGCTCATCTGTGACCTCGAATTCCTCGCCGCAGTTGGGGCACTCGGTGAGAATGCCCAGCAGTTCCAGCTCGAAGTCTTCTGCGCCGCCGTTACGGGTCACTTCCATCTCGGCGCTGCACGAATCGCAGACGATCACGTCGCCGGGGTGCAGCTCCGCACGGTCCTCGGCGCTGAGTTCCAGCACCTCGCCGCACACAGGACAGTCTATTTCCAGGGTTGCCATACCCCGATTCTACCGGGCGGCAAAAGGACCGGGCGGAGTGGCCTTCTTACTCTAGGTCGCCGGACTCCAGGGCGAGGCGGCCCAGACGCTGCGGGTCGAGCAGGTGGATGGTACCGCCGACCGTGCGCACCAGGCCCTGCTGTTCCAGGCGGCGCATGACGCGGGCGACCGTCTCGCGGCTGGCACTGATGCGGTTCATGATGTCCTGGGTTCCCAGAGGCAGAATCTGCGGCTGCGCGAGGCCCGCACCGACCCGCTGGGTGTGCAGGCTGCTCAGGACGTGGGCCAGGGCAGTCTCGGTGTTCTGGCCCAGGGCGATGAGTTCGTCATTGAGTAGGGTCACGCGGCGGGCCAGCAGGCGGCTGAGGTTCCACAGTACGCGCGGGTGCCGGCGCAGGATCTGTTCGAAGTGGTCGCGGTACAGCATCAGGACCGTCACGTCCTCCAGGGCACGCACGGTGGCGCTGCGCTCGCCGCCCTCCAGCACGGCCGTCTCGCCGACCACGCCGGGCGCGTAGATGTCGCCCATGACGCGCTCGCGGCCCGACACGCTCATGCGGATGACGCGCACCGACCCCCGCGTGAGCAGCAGCAGGGCGTCGCCGGGCACGTCCTGTTGCAGCAGGAGTTCGCCGCTGCGGAACTGGCGTTCGACGACGGCGCTGGCCGCGTCCTGCACCGCCTCGGGAAGGGCGTCTTGGAAAAGGAGGGATTGACGAAGGTCGTCCAGTCGGGACATCGGGGCGCAGTGTAGCGCAAAAACGCGTCCCACGCGCCGGATTCGTTCGGGCCGGCCCGTTCCCGGAGGCGGCCGGGGCGCGCGGCGGGTAACATGCCGCGCGTGAGCCTCCCCGCGTCTTCCGGAATCCCCGCCCTGCGGGGCGTCGAGCTGCGCCACGCTTTCGGGGAACGCGAGGTCCTGAGCGGCGTGACGCTGGAGGTGCGGCCCGGCGAGGTCGTGGCGGTCACGGGGCCGTCGGGCAGTGGCAAGAGCACCCTGCTGCACCTGCTTGGCGGCCTCGATACCCCGCAGAGCGGCGAGGTGTACTGGGCGGGCGAGCGCTGCGACCAGCTCGGTGTGCAGGAGCGGGCCTCACGGCGGGCCGGCCGCATCGGACTGGTGTTTCAGCACCACTACCTCCTCGAAGACCTGACGGTGCTGCAAAACCTCCTCATCCCGACGCAGCTTAGCGGGCGGGGCGGTCCAGAGCGGGCGCGCGAGCTGCTCTCGAGGGTAGGCCTGCTCGACCGCGCCGGCGCGCTGCCGGGGGTTCTCAGCGGCGGCGAGCGCCAGCGCGTGGCGGTGGCCCGCGCCCTGGCCGCGCAGCCCGCCGCCGTGCTGGCCGACGAACCGACCGGCAGCCTCGACCGCGCCGGGGCCGAGACGGTGGCCGGTCTACTCGTGTCTCTGGCCCGCGAGCAGGGCGCAGGCGTGCTGCTCGTCACCCACGACGACCGCCTCGCCGCGCGCGCCGACCGCACCCTGCACCTGCTCGACGGCCAACTTCAGGGCGGCGCCGAGGACTGAGGGGGCTGTTCCCGCGCAGGTAGCGGGTTTCGCCGCGCCTAACCCCGTTTTCGCCTGACCTAACCCTGCTACGCTCGCCGGATGGCCGCGTCTGCTCCCCCCTCCTCCGCCGTCTCCCCCATCCGGCTCGCCGCCCTGGGGGTCGTGGTCGCGCTGGGGGTGCTGGCCCTGAAATTCGTGGCCTACCGCCTGACCGGCAGCGTGGCCCTGCTCTCGGACGCGCTGGAGAGCATCATCAACGTGGTGGCCTCGGGCGCGGCGCTGCTGGCCCTGTGGGTCGCGGCGCGCCCGGCCGACGCGAACCATCCCTACGGTCACACCAAGGCCGAGTACCTGAGCGCGGTGGCCGAGGGTGTGCTGATCGTGCTAGCGGCGGTGGGCATCCTGCGCCTCGCCGTGCCGGACCTGTTCGCGCCGCGCCCGGTCGAGGCGGCGTGGCTGGGACTGGGCATCAACGTACTGGCGAGCGTCATCAACGGGGTTTGGGCGAGCGTGCTGCTGCGCGCGGGCCGGCGCACCCGCAGTCCTGCCCTGCTGGCCGACGGGCAGCACATCCTGACCGACGTGATCACCAGCGTGGGCGTGGTGGTCGGGGTGGTGCTCGCGGTGCTGACCGGCTGGGCGGTGCTCGACCCCCTGCTGGCGATCCTGGTTGCGCTGAACATCCTCTGGAGTGGCTGGGGCCTGCTGAGCCGCAGCGTGGGCGGCCTGATGGACGCGGGCGTGGACAGCCCCACCGAGAAGCGCATCCGGCACGCCATGCGCGAGCACGCCGAGGGCGCCCTGGAGATGCACGACCTGCGCACCCGGACCTCGGGCGCCGTGACCTTCATCGACTTTCACCTCGTGGTGCCGGGCGAGATGTCGGTGCGGGAGGCCCACGCCATCTGCGACCGGCTCGAAGACGCCCTGCGCGCCGAGCTGGAGGACGTGCAGGTCACCATTCACGTCGAGCCGCAGGACAAGGCCAAGCACCACGGCGTCCTCGTGCTGTAGGCCGCCGGGGCGCCGGAGCGAGGGTTGGTTTGAACCGGGACTATGTTTATACTGGGTCCAACATCAACCTGAGCGCGCGGCCCACATGCAGATGTGGCCGCCCTGTGGGCCGCCCGACCCGCCCGGGTGCCCGATCCACGACGAGGACCCCGCCAATGACCTTTTCCTCCCCTGCCAGCGCCACCCCGACCCCCCTGCCCGAACTGCCGCGCCCGTGGCTGGATCACTACGAGCCGGGTGTGCCGCGTGACTTCCGCGCCAGCGACCTGACCCTGCCGGAACTGCTGGAGCGCACGGCCGCCCGCGTTCCCGGCCGGGCCGCGATGACCTTTCTGGGCGCACAGACGAGCTACGCGGCGCTGTGGCAGGACGCCCGGCGCCTCGCGCTGGCCCTGCAGAAGATGGGCGTCAAGAAGGGCGACCGCGTGGCGATCATGCTGCCCAACTGCCCGCAGTTCGTAACCGCCTTCTACGGCACCTTGATCGCGGGCGCGGTGGCCGTGAATACCAGCCCGCTGTACGTGGCGCACGAACTCGAACAGCAGCTCGTGGACAGCGGCAGCGAAACGCTGATCGTGCTCGACACCTTCTATCCGCGCTACGAGGAGATCCGGGAGCGCGTGCCGGTCAAACGGGTGCTCGTGGCCGGGATTCAGGAGGCGCTGCCGTTTCCCAAGAACCTGCTGTATCCCCTCAAGGCCCGTAAGGACGGCAGCTGGACCGAGGTGGACTACGGCGACGCGGCGGTGCTGCCCTTCGCGGCCGCCGTGGCCTCGCAGCCGCCCGAGCCGCGCCCGGTCAAGCTGTCGAGCGAGGAGCCGGCGCTGCTCCAGTACACCGGCGGCACGACCGGGGTGCCCAAGGGCGCGGTCCTGACGCACGGCAACCTCATCGCCAACTGCAAGCAGTCGCGCGCGTGGATGAGCGACCTGCGCCCCGACGGGGAGATCACGCTGGCGGCCATTCCGTTCTTCCACGTGTACGGCATGACGGTCGGCATGAACCTGAGCGTCCTGACCGGCGCGACGATGGTGCTCGTCCCCAACGCCCGTGATATCCGCATGGTGCTGGGCCAGATTCAGGCGAGCAGGGCGACGCTGTTTCCGGGCGTGCCCACGCTGTACAACGCCATCAACAACCACCCCGACACCCCGAAGTACGACCTGAGCAGCGTGCGCGCGTGCATCAGCGGCAGCGCGCCCCTGCTGCACGAGACGGCCCGCCGGTTCCGCGAGATCACGAACGGAGCCAATCTGGTCGAGGGCTACGGCCTGACCGAGGCCAGCCCCGTCACTCACGTCAACCCGGTACAGGGCGGGCAGGAGGACGGCAGCATCGGCCTGCCGCTGCCGGGCGTGGACGCGCTGGTGGTCGGCGAGGACGGCCAGCCGGTGAACACGGGCGAGGTGGGCGAGCTGTGGGTCGCCGGCCCGATGGTCATGCAGGGCTACTGGCAGAAGCCCGACGAGACGGCCACCACCCTCAAGGAAGCCTTCGGGCGCATCTGGCTGCTGACCGGCGACATGGCGACGGTCGACGAGCGCGGGTTCTTCCGGATCGTGGACCGCAAGAAGGACCTGATCATCGCGGGCGGCCACAACATCTACCCGCGCGAGGTCGAAGAGGCGCTGATGTCGCACCCGGCCGTGCTGGAAGCCGCCGCCGTGGGCCTACCCGACGCCTACCGGGGCGAGACGGTCCACGCGGTCGTGGCCCTCAAGCCCGGCGCGCAGGCGACCGAAGCCGAGATCATCGCGCACTGCCGCCGCACCCTGAGCAGCTACAAGGCGCCGCGCAGCGTGGAATTCCGGGACGAGCTGCCCAAGAGCGCGGCCATGAAGATCCTGCGCCGCGAACTGGCGAAAGACGCCCGCGAGCGGCTCGGCAACGCGGCCGGCTGAGGCCCAGACCGGGCGGGCCTGCCAGGACAGTGTCTGGCAGGCCTTTTCTGTGGGCCCAGGCTGCGCGCTGCCTCCGGACCGCACCGTCTCGTCTGGCCTTCTGGCTCGCGTCTGTACGGTCCCGTCCTGCTAGCTATATGGTCGTCGCAGCCGCGGATGGGGCCGGTGAGGGGTTCCGGCCAGGAGGCCCGCCCCGCCGACGCACAAGCGTTGATCTAGGGAGCATTCATGCCCGCGGCGGGCGAGGTCTCTAGCGTGACCCTATGCCCGACCTTCTGCCAGACCTCGCCCGCCTGCGTGCCGACCAGACCACCGACGATCAGGCCTCGCCTTCGGTGCCCTACTACCACATGTGGACCGGTCCCGGAGGCGTCAGCCGACTGAACCCGGCCGCGATGACGGGATTCGGGCAGAAAAGCGTGGGCGGCGGCGCGGCCCCGCAGTGGCTGCGCCCCTTTCCCGGCGAGGTCGAGGCGGTGTCCTTCGCCGTGCTGCCGGTCGGCTGGGTGGGCGAGTGGCACGAAAGCCCGAAACCGCAGTGGGTCGTGCCGCTGTCGGGCCGCTGGTTTCTGGAGACGATGGACGGCGTGCGCGCCGAGATGGGCCCCGGCGACCTCCACTTCGGGCAGGACCAGGAGACGAACGGGGAGAAGGGCCACCGCTCCGGGCAGATCGGCGACGAACCCTGCGTGCAACTGATCGTGCAGTTCAGGGTCTCGCCCGGAGCGGCGACGCCCGAGCCGTTCTGAGCCGCCCGCTTCCCGCTCTTTTTCAGCGCGCAGCACGTCTATACTGCCAGGGATGACTTCACAGCACACCACCATTCGTGATCTCGCGGCGCATGTGGGCCAGAGCGTGACTCTGAGCGCGTGGCTGACCGACAAGAGCGGCAAGGGCAAGATTCAGTTCCTAAAACTGCGCGACGGCAGCGGCTTCGTGCAGGCGACCGTGTTCAAGGGCGACGTGAACGAGGAGGTCTTCGAGGCCGCCAAACGCCTGACGCAGGAGCAGGCCGTAATGGTCACCGGCGAGGTCCGCGCCGACGAGCGCGCCCCCGGCGGCGTGGAACTCAGCGTGCGCGGGCTCATGCCGGTGGGCGAAAACCACGCGGAGTACCCCATCACGCCCAAGGAGCACGGCATCGAGTTCCTGATGGACCACCGCCACCTGTGGCTGCGCCACCGCCGCCCCTGGGCGATCCTGCGGGTGCGTGACTGCATCCAGCGCTCGGTGGCCGAGTTCTTCCACGGCGAGGGCTTCGTGCGCTTCGACAGCCCGTTTTTCACGCCGAACGCCGCCGAGGATACGACCGAACTCTTCGAGATCGACCTGTTCGGCGAGGACAAGGCGTACCTGTCGCAGACTGGGCAGCTGCACGCCGAGGCGGGCGCGCTGGCCTTCGGCAAGGTCTACACCTTCGGGCCGACCTTCCGTGCCGAGAAGTCCAAGACGCGGCGCCACCTCCTCGAATTCTGGATGATCGAGCCGGAGGTGGCCCCGAGCAGCCACACCGAGAACATGGCCCTGCAGGAGCGCTTCGTGAGCTTCCTGGTGCGCCGCGTGCTGGCAGAATGCGCGACCGAGCTGGAGGTGCTGGGCCGCGACGTGAGAAGGCTGGCAGGCGCCGCCGAGGGCAACTACCCGCGCGTGAGCTACACCGAGGCGCTGGACATCGTGCGCCGGCACATCGAGGAGGGCGACCTGCCCGACAACGTGCAGGCCGACGTGCAGCCGGTCGAGTGGGGTGACGACCTCGGCGCGCCGCACGAGACGATCCTGGGCCACCACTTCGACCGCCCCGTGATCATCGAGAAGTACCCGGCGGCCATCAAGGCGTTCTACATGCAGCCCGACCCGGAAGACGCCCGCGTAGCCCTGTGCGACGATATGATCGCGCCCGAAGGGTACGGCGAGATCATCGGCGGCTCGGAGCGTATCCACGACTATGAGCTGCTGAAGTCGCGCCTCGAACACGAGGGCCTGCCCCTGGAAGCCTTCGACTGGTACCTCGACCTACGCCGCGTGGGCAGCGTGCCCCACGCCGGCTTCGGCATGGGCCTGGAGCGCTTCGTCGCTTGGATCACGGGCATCGACCACATCCGCGAGGCGATTCCCTTCCCGCGCATGCTGACGCGGATGAAGCCGTAAGCGAAAGCGCGTAGATGAGCTGTCGGCCCCCTCCCAGAAGTCGAGGGGGCCGTCCTCTGTTCTACAGGTCAGTGTTTGGTAGCGTCCCCCGAAGACCCTCGTGCACGAAGCGCGCAGGCCATTCCAACGGGCTCACAGCTGACCCCGACCTGAGCCGTCCCGCCGTACAACAGGGCGGCCTGCGCAGCGAAGACATTCCTGTCGGGGGGAAGATGGGAGGGAGGGCAAATAGACCCCGAACGCCTTCCAGAACCGGCTCTAACCTTCCCCCCGCTTACGCAGCAGCATCGTCCTCTTGCACCGCGCCACGAGGTCGCCGTGCTGGTTGAACCCTCGGTGCTCGACCGTCACCACCCCCTGCCCCGGCCGCGACCGGCTCTCCCGCGCCTCCACGACCTCCGACTCCGCCCGCAGCGTATCGCCGTGAAACACGGGCTTCGGAAACACCACGTCCGTCAGCCCCAGGTTGGCGACCAGCGTGCCGAGCGAGAGCTCGTGGACACTCAGGCCGACGAGCAGGCTCAGGGTCATCATCGAGTTGAACAGCGGGCGGCCGAACTCACTCGCGGCGGCGGCCTCGAAGTCGAGGTGCAGCGGCTGGGGGTTCATGGTCAGGGTAGTGAACAGGATGTTGTCCGACTCGGTGACGGTGCGCCGCAGCCGGTGGCGGATGACCGTACCGACCGGCAGTTCTTCGAAGTAACGGCCCTGGGGGCGGTCGAGGTCCTCGTTCACGCGCCCTCCCCCTGTGCCAGCAGCGCCCGCGCCGCCGCGAGCATCGGTTCGTCCACCATCTGGCCCGCGTAGGCGAAGGTGCCGCGCCCCTGCGCCGCAGCTTCGGCGGCGGCGGCCAGCAAGGCGTGGGCGCGCTCGCGCTCGGCCAGGGTCGCGCCGAATTCTCTGTGCGCCAGCGCGACCTGTGCCGGGTGGATGCACAGCTTGCCCGCGTAACCCAGGGCGCGGCCCTGCCGGGCGTCCTCCCGGAAGGCCGCCTCGTCGTTCAGGCGCGTGACCACGATGTCCAGCGCCGGCACGCCCGCGAGTCGCGCGGCGAGCGCCACCTGCGAGCGGGCGTACAGCACCTCAGCGTTGCCGGGGGTCCGCACGCCGCCCAGGTCGGTCACGTAGTCCTCGGCACCGAAGTACACCCAGGCGACCGGTGGCACCATGACCTCACGGGCGTTCCAGACGCCGGCCGCCGTCTCCAGACCCGCCATGATCGGCAGGGTCAGGCCGCGCGAGGCGAGCGCCGTCATCACCCGCGTCACGTCGCCGGCCGATTCCAGCTTGGGCACAACCACGCCAGCAAGCTCCGGGGTCAGAACCGCGAGGTCGTCCTCGAAATAGGGCGAGGCGACCGCGTTGACGCGCACGAACACCGCGAGGTGCGGCGCGGCGGCCACAAGGTCGCGCGCGGCGTCGCGGGCCACCGGGCGGCCTGCGGCCTTGGCCTCAGGTGTGGCGGGTACGGCGTCTTCGAGGTCGATGACCACTGCGTCAGGCGCGGAGCGCGGCAGCTTGGCGATCAGGTCGGCGCGGTTGCCCGGCGCGAACAGCACGCTCCGGGGGCGCGCGGGGGACTGGGCTGCCGGGGTCATCCTCTCCCCCGGTACGAACGAACGGTTGTTGGCACGGCCCCAGGATAACGGGGGGACACTGGGGACGCCCTAAGCTGGGGCCATGCGACTCGCCGTCTTCGGGGACATTCACGGCAACCTACCTGCTCTGCGGGGCGTGCTGGACGACATGCAGATCCAGAGCGCCGACGAGCGCCTGTGTCTGGGCGATGTGGCGACGGGCGGCCCCTGGCCCGGCGAATGCCTGCGCAAGGTCGCGGCGCTGGGGTGCCCGGTCATCTGCGGCAACGCCGACCGCGAACTGCTGGGGCCGCCCGTACCGTTCCGCGACCGGGGCTTTCCCGACGAGCGCGAACTGTACGACCAGGAACAGTGGTCGGCCACGCAGGTCACGGCCGCCGGGCGCGCGGCCGTGGCGGGCTTTCTGGCTACTACCACCTTTCCCGGCCTCCTGGCCTTTCACGGCAGTCCCGAGCGCGACGACGAGGTGCTGGACGCGCAGACGCCCGAGGGGAGACTGACTGAACTCCGCGCGGCCTTCGGAACGGCTCCCCTCTGGGTCGGAGGGCACACGCACCGGCCGCTGTTGCGCACGCTGGATGGCTGGACCCTGCTGAACCCCGGCAGCGTGGGCCTGCCCTTCGAGAAGCGCGGCGGGGTCTACGTGAACCCGGCCCGCGCCGAGTCCCTGCTGCTCGACCGCGTGCCCGGCGGGTGGCAGGCGACCTTCCGCCGCGTTCCCGACGCGGTGGAGGACATCCGCCAGGGCTTCCTCTCCTCGGGAATACCGCACGCAGAGTGGGCGGCGGCGGGCTGGGTGCCGGGCTGAACCGATCCTTTCAGGAAGGATGCTCTAAACTTCTGCGCGTGAGTGTCCACCTGAACGCCAAACCCGGCGAGATCGCCGAAACCGTCCTGCTGCCTGGCGACCCGCTGCGCGCCCAGCACATCGCCGAGACCTTCTTCGAGAACCCCGTGCAGCACAACTCGGTGCGCGGCATGCTGGGGTTCACCGGCACCTACAAGGGCCAGCGCGTGAGCGTGCAGGGCACCGGCATGGGTATCGCCAGCTCGATGATCTACGTCCACGAACTCATCAAGGACTACGGCTGCAAGAACCTGATCCGCGTGGGCACCGCCGGCAGCTACCAGGAAGGCGTGCACGTCCGCGACCTCGTGCTGGCGCAGGCGGCCTGCACCGACAGCAATATCAACCGCATCCGGTTCGGCGAGCGCACCTTTGCGCCCATCGCCGACTTCGAGCTGCTGCTGCGCGCCTACCAGATCGCCAAGGAGCGCGGCTTCACGTCGCATGTCGGCAACATCATGAGCAGCGACACCTTCTACACCGACGACGCCGAAGAGTTCAAGCGCTGGGCCGACTACGGCGTGCTGGCGGTCGAGATGGAAGCGGCGGGCCTCTACACCCTGGCCGCCAAGTTCGGGGTGCGCGCCCTGACCATCCTGACCATCAGCGACCACCTCGTCACACACGAGGTCACGACGGCCGAGGAACGTCAACTCACCTTCAACGGCATGATCGAGGTTGCTCTCGACGCCGCGCTGGGGCTGGACAAGAGCTGAGCACAGTAAGTGGTAGCGGGCAGATAACCGCTGCCCGCCCCTCCTTTAATTTTATTTTCGGCGCAACCGGGCGATGAAAAAGCCGTCCACTCCGTCCAGCGGTACGGTCAGCAGGCCATCGCCCGCCGGGACGTGCGGCACCTCGATGCCGGGCACGGCCTCGGCGGAAAAGTCGGGGTGGCTCGCCAGGAATCCGGCCACGACCTCCGGGCCCTCCTGCGGCGTCACCGAACACACCGAGTAGACCAGCACGCCGCCCGGCGCGACGAGGGCGGCGGCGTTGGGCAGCATCCGGGCTTGCAACTCGGCCATCTCGGTCACGGCCTCGGGGGTCAGGCGCAGCTTGATCTCGGGGTGGGCACGGAGGGTGCCGCTGCCCGTACAGGGCGCGTCGAGCAGCACGAAGGCGGCGGGCGGGGCGTCCAGCGGGGTGGTGAGGTCGTGGGACCGGAAATCGGCCCGGAGGTGCAGGCGTCCCAGGTTGGCGCGGGCCGCGTCGTGCTTGCGTGCCAGCAGGTCCACGCTCGTCACAGCCGCGCCGCGTGTGGCGAGCATGGCGGCCTTCACGCCCGCGCCGCCGGCGAGGTCGAGTACCCGCTCGCCCGCCACGTCGCCCAGTGCGTGCACGCACGCGAGGCTGGCCGGGTTGATGGGCTGGGCCTGACCCTGCGCGAAGGCGGCCGTCTCGCGCAGCGGGCGGTCGAGCTCGACGCGTTCCACGCCCTGCACACCCGGCAGCACGAGGCTGCCTTCCTCCTCCAGCGAGCGCACCCCCTCGTCCGAGAGGCTGAGCCACAGGGGCTGCGGCTCCAGCAGGCTCGCGGCCACCGCCTCCGCCTGGGCACCATAGGCTCCGGCGTACACGTCGGCCAGCCACGCGGGCAGCTCGGCGGTTCCTCCGTCCACTGCCCCGTCTGGCCGCTCGACGCGGCGCAGCACGGCGTTCACGAGACCGGGGGGTGCCAGACGCGCGCCGCGCGCGAGGTTCACGTACTCGCTGACCACCGCGTGGGCCGGGGTGCCCAGGTATAGCTTCTCGAACGCGCCGGCCAGCAGCAGGGCCCGCGCCTTGGGATGGGTGTCGCCGCGCAGCATGGGCGTCAGGGCGGCGTCCAGGCTGAGCACGCGGCGCAGCGTGCCGTACACGATATGGGTCGCCAGACCCGAGTCGCGCCCCGGCAGGCGGGCCGACTTCAGGGCGGCGTCCAGGGCCGGGGCCGCGAAGGTCTCACCGGCCAGCACGCGCAGCAGCACCCTCACCGCCACTTCGCGGGCAGGATTGAACGGACCAGGAGGACGGAAAGCGGCTTGACTCACCGGCGCAGCATACGGGGTCCGGCACCCAGGGAAACCGCCCCCACCCTCAGTCCGGAGGAGGGAGCGGCGCAGTCAGGCCCCGCCTAGGCGTGCGGCGCCGGGGCCACGGGCCGCACCTGCGGGCGGGCGACCAGGGTCCAGACCAGGAGCCCGAGCAGCACGCTGCCGCTGAGCAGGTACGGCGCGCCGTGCCCGACCGAGCCGTACAGCCCGGTGCCCAGCAGCGGCCCGGTCATGCGGCCCAGGGCCAGGGCGCTGCTGTTCAGGCCCGCGACCGCGCCCTGCTGGTCGTCGTTCGCGCTCAGGCTCAGGGCGGCGCTCAGGCTGGGGCTCAGGACCGCGCTGCCCACCCCGATCACCGCCAGGGCCAGCGTGATGGGCCAGTAGGCCGTCATGTGCGGCAGCAGCAGCATTCCGGCCGCCATGACGCTCAGCCCCACGGCGATCAGGGGGGCGGGAGGCAGCCGCTTGCTGAGGGGGCGGATGGCTCCGCCCTGCACGAGCGCCGCCACCACCCCGAACACTGCGAGCATCCCGCCGACCGTGCGGGCCGTCTCGGCGGGGGTGAGATTCAAGGTGTCCTGCACGTAAAAGCCGATGGTCTGCTCCATGCCCACACTGGCCAGAGTGGAGAGCGCACTGATCGCCAGGAACAGCAAAATCGGCCCACGCCCCAGCAGCTGCCGCCGGTTCGCCGGAGCCGCACTGGCCGCACCCGGACGACGGGTCTCGGGGAGGGTGCGCCACGCGACCAGGGCCGTCAGCAGCCCCAACCCCGCGCTGAAGAAGATGGGCGCCGTGAGCCCCAGCGTGCTCAGGAGCGCGCCGATCCCGGGACCGAACACCACTCCCAGACCGAATGCCGCCCCGATGAGACCCAGGCTGGCGGCGCGGTTTTCCTTGTCGCTCAGGTCGGCCATCATGGCCTGGGCAGTGGGCAGCGTGGCGCTCGACAGCACGCCGCCGACCACCCGCGACAGCACCAGCAGCCCGAACAGCGCGCCGCCCGCCAGGACGCCCTGCGTCCCGAGGTAGGCCAGCAGCCCGAACAGCCCGAAGCTGACCGAGAACCCCACCAGGCCCAGCAGCAGCACCGGCCGGCGGCCCACACGCTCGCTGCGGGCTCCCCACAGCGGCGCGAAGACGAACTGCATCAAGCTGTAGGCGGTCGAGAACCAGGCGGCCTGCGTCTCGCTCAGGCCCAGTTGCCGCGCGAGGGGCGCGATGATCGGAAACAGGACGCTCAACCCCAGCATGGCCGTGAAAATGGTGAAGAAGAGGATGACCTTGGTGCGGCCCATGGTCCTCTTTTGTGGAGAATCCGTCATGCCGGCGAGTATACACGTCCCCTGACCGCTCGGTCAGGACGGGAGGTCACCAGAGATCTGGGCGTGACCGTTCACACGGCCGGCCCTGATTGAACTCAGTCCATAAAAAGCAGAAAAGTCTGATTCATCGGTGAGAAAACGATTGCACCGACTTTCGCGGATCTCTTGTCTGCTGCCCACCGGACACGGTATGATCACTCTCGACCATTCTTCTGTTGGCCCCACCTTGACTGCCGGTGCATTTGTACAGTCGGCGCCTGGGTGTCTGCTGTGACGCCCATACGCGAAACCCTCTCTTGTCTGGAAGCGGTTCCTTTTCGGGCTCGCCCGGCGGCAGGCCGGCCGCCGCGTCTCTCCGGAACAGCAGGTGTTCAGTTTCTACTCGGCCGTCCTTATCCCGGATTCCCACTTTCCCCGGTTCGTCTCCGGATGAACTTTTTTCCCAGGAGTGCCATGAAAAAAGCCCTGACCATTCTCTCGCTCGCATTGCTGGGCCAGGCCAGCGCCGCCAACATCACCGTGTGGAGCCACTTCGGCACCGGAGAACTGACCTGGCTGCGCGAGCAGGCCGCCGCCTTCGACAAGAAGACCGGCAACAAGACCACCATCGTGACGGTGCCCTTCGACCAGATTCCCGACAAGCTCATCCAGAGCGCGTCGCGCGGCCAGGGCCCCGACGTGGTCGTGACACTGCCGCAGGACCGCCTCGGGCAGCTCGCGGCGGCGGGCGTCATCGAGCCGATGGACAAGTACGTGACGAGCAAGTCCGACCTCGACAAGACGGCGCTGCAGGCCATGACCTATCAGGGCAAGCTGTTCGGCATCCCGATGTTCGCCGAGTCGGTCGCCCTCGTCTACAACAAGAAGCTCGTGACCCAGCCCCCCACCACCTGGAGCGCCTTCCTGAGCGCCGCGCAGAAGAACACCGGCAACGGCACCTTCGGCTACCTCGCCGACCTGAGCAACGCCTACATGAACTACGGCGTGATCAGCGCCTACGGCGGCTACGTGTTCAAGAACACTGGCGGCACGCTGAACACCAAGGACGTGGGCCTCGCCAACGCGGGCGCCGACAAGGCCAGCGCCTTCCTGAACGACCTGCGCTACAAGTACAACCTCGTCCCCGAGGGTGTGGACGGAGCGGCGGCCAAGAGCGCCTTCACCGACGGCCGCCTGGCGATGTTCCTCACGGGCCCCTGGGACATGGGCGACATCAAGAAGGCCGGCATCAACTACGGCATCGTGTCCTTCCCCACCCCTCCCGGCGCGGCCGGCAAGTGGAGCCCCTTCGTGGGCGTGCAGGGCACCATGCTCAACGCCTACAGCAAGAACAAGGCGGCCGCCGCCCTGTTCGCCAAGCAGATCAGCACCGCCGACGCGCAGGTCGCCTTCAACAAGGCCGGCGGGCGCATTCCGGTGAGCCTCGCGGCGCGCACGAAGCTCAAGGCCGACCCGGTGGTCGCGGGCTTCGGCAAGAGCATCAGCGCCGGGACCCCCATGCCCAACGTGCCCCAGATGGGCGCGGTGTGGGGCCCCTGGAGCAACGCGATCGCCCAGAGCGTCCAGAAGGCCAACCAGAACTACTCGCAGATCCTGGACAAGGCCGTTCAGGAAATCAACGGCAACATCAAGTAACCGGCAGCACCTGGAGGCGGACAGGCCCTACGTGTCCTGTCCGCCTCTTCTGATTTTCCGGCCTCGCCCAGGCGTCCATGCCGCTCTCGACCGATTCTCGGCAGAGCGGCCTTATGTGGCCGGGAACCAAGATAGACGTTACATTTCAGCGCGCGTCTCGCAAAGGAGAGTGGATTTCCAAAATGACTGTCTCACAACGGTTGCCCGCCCGCCGGTCCGCCACCCCACCGGGCGGCGTGGCCGGCATCATGCTGGCGGTGCTGGTGCTCGCGGTGCTGCTCGGCGGCGCGGCCCTGATCGGCTGGGGCCTGAGCCTGCTCGTGGCCCAGGCCGTGCCGGGCGCACCCCCCTACCTGATCCTGGTGTTCATCGTCGCGGCCCTGCTCATCCTGATGCCGGTGGTGGGACGGCTGGTGCCCTGGATCGCCAACTGGTACTACCTGTTTCCGGCCATCGTCTTTCTGGCGGCCTTCACCATCCTGCCCATCGTGCTGACGGTGAACTACGCCTTTACCAACTACAACGCCGTCAACAGCGGCAACCCCGACTCGGCGGCGCGCACGGCCGCGGCCCTGAGCAGTGACCGCCGCGTCGTGACGTTGCAGGAGACGCCGGACGCCGCCAGCGTGCGCGAGTACCTGCGCTGCCGCGCCGAGAGCTGTGCGGGCGACACCATCGTCCTCTTCGACGAGGAGGCCTCGGTGCCGGTGCGCGCCCGAATCGAGAGCGTGAACGCCAATACCGTGACCCTCGCCGCGCCGCTCCCCGGCACGCTGGTCGTCGCCAACGCCACGCGCCTGAACCGCATCAGCGGGGTGGGGCTGGCGAACTTCCAGGAGATCTTCGGCAAGGCCAGCCGCGCGCTGTGGCCGGTGTTTCTGTGGACGGTGGTGTTCGCCTTCGCCACGGTGGTGCTGAACGCCGTCGCCGGCCTGATCCTGGGCATCCTGCTGTACAACAAGCGCCTCAAGGGCCGCAACGTGTACCGCACGCTGCTCTTTCTCCCCTGGGCCATTCCGGCCGTCATCAGCGTGCAGATGTGGGTGGCGCTGTTCAACCAGCAGTTCGGCATCGTGAACAAGACGCTGGGCCTGCTGGGCATCACCGCGATTCCCTGGCTGGGCGACCCGCTGTGGGCCAAGGTCAGCATCCTGCTCGTGAACCTGTGGCTGGGCTTTCCGTACATGATGACGGCCACCATCAGCGCCCTGGCGACCATCAACGACGACCTCTATGAGGCCGCCAGCATCGACGGCGCGAGCCGAGTACAGCAGGTCCAGGCCATCACGCTGCCCCTCCTGCGCGCGAGCTTCACGCCCATCTTGCTCTCGGGTTTCGCGTTCAACTTCAACAACTTCGGCATCATCTACCTGCTCACCAAGGGCGGCCCGGCCCAGGAAGGCCGCGAGGCGACCGCGCAGAGCACCGACATCCTGCTGTCGTGGGGCTACAACACGGCCTTTTCCAGCGGGGGCGGCCAGAACTACGCCCTGGCGAGCGCCATCGCCTTGATCATCTTCTTCCTGACGCTCGCCATCTCGCTGGTCAACTTCCGGGCGGCCGGCGTATTCCAGGAGGCCCGCAAATGACCGCCCTGCCAGATTCACAGTTGCCCCCCGGCGGCTATGTCCACCGCGAACCCGGTCCGCTGCGCCGCGCCCTGCCCTGGCTTGTGGGGGCGGCGGTGATCGTGGGCCTCCTCGTGCTCGGCTACTTCCTGGCGCGCAGCCTCCAGGGCTCGCAGCGCAGCTTCACCATCTTCTTCGTCGAGGGCGGCTGGAAACGCTTCTTACTGTTCCTGCTGGCGGCGGCGGGCGTGCTGGCCCTGA